>NZ_BAAGUB010000031.1:0-99509 GCF_054781615.1 Microvirgula curvata
TGGCGCGACCTGCGCAACCGCCGCGCCGGCATGGACGTGCCGGTCACCGTCGGCGTGCTGACCTCCTTTGTCGCCAGCAGCTGGGCACTGTTCAACCATATCGACCATGGCATTTATTTCGACTCGGTGTCGATGTTCGTCTTCCTGCTGCTCGGCGGCCGTTACCTCGAAGGCATGGCGCGCCGGCGTGCCGGCGACGCCGGTGAGCGGCTGGTCAAGCTGATTCCGGCCTTCACCCAGCGCGTGGCCGACTGGCCGGCCGATCGCGACACGCACATGGCGACCGTCGCCAGCGTTCGCCCTGGCGAAGTGCTGCTGGTCAGGCCGGGCGAGACGGTGCCGGTCGACGGCGAGGTGCTGGACGGCCATTCCAGTGTCGACGAATCGCTGCTGACCGGCGAAAGCCTGCCGCAGCCGAAGCAGTCCGGCGACACGCTGATTGCCGGCTCGGTCAACATCGCCAGCCCGCTGTATCTGCGCGCCACCCATACCGGCGAGTCGACCCGGCTGGCCGGCATCGTCCGTCTGCTCGATCAGGCGATGAGCGAACGACCCCGGCTGGCGGTGCTGGCCGACCGGGTGTCGGCGTGGTTCGTCACCACCCTGCTGCTGGTCGCCGTGCTGACCTATGCCGGCTGGTATATGGTCGACCCGGAGCGCGCGCTGTGGATCATAGTCGCCGTGCTGGTGATTTCCTGCCCGTGCGCCCTGTCGCTGGCCACGCCGGCCGCGCTGACGGCTGCCAGCGGCACGCTGGCCGGACGCGGCGTACTGCTGGCCAGGGGCACGGCGCTGGAATCGCTGGCGCAGATTACCGATGCGGTCTTCGACAAGACCGGGACGCTGACCTGGGGTGACATGCAGCTGAAGGACCAGCTCGTGTTCGATGCCCGCATCGACGCCCTGGCACTGGCGCAAGGGCTGGAAGCCGGCAGCGAGCACCCGCTGGCCCGCGCCCTGCTGGCGGCCGGTGGCGAGCCGTTGCGCTGCACCGGCCTGCACAGCGTGGCCGGTCAGGGGGTCGAGGGCGAGTTCGCCGGACGCCGCTACCGGCTCGGCAAGCCCGCCTTCGTTGTCGCCGTCGCCGGGGAGGCACCGGACGCACTGGCCGGATTCGGCGGCAACGACAGCGTGATCGCGCTCGGTGACGCCGGCGGCTGGATCGCCGCCTTCGCCATTGGCGACCGGCTGCGCGACGACGCGGCCGCCGTTATCGCCGCGCTGCGCGCGCGCGGCATCCGTACCCACCTTGCCAGCGGCGACCGCGCCGAAACGGCTGCCGCCGTGGCGGCCACGCTGGGCATCGACCAGGCCCAGGGCGGCATGACCCCGGAAGACAAGCTGGCCTACGTGACTGCGCTGCAGCAGCAGGGACGCCATGTACTGATGGTCGGCGACGGCGTCAACGACGCCCCGGTGCTGGCCCGCGCCGACGTCAGCGCTGCCATGGGCAGCGGGACCGATGTCGCCCGCCTCAGCGGCGACCTGGTACTGGTCGGCAACGGCCTGTCACCCCTGGTCGATGCGCTTGGTATCGCCCGCCGCACCCGGCGCATCATCCGCCAGAACCTGGTCTGGGCGGTCGGCTACAACCTGGTCGCGCTGCCGCTAGCCATCAGCGGCTGGATCACGCCGTGGATCGCCAGCCTCGGCATGGCGTTGAGTTCGCTGCTGGTGGTCGGCAATGCGCTGAGATTGTCGGAGCGGGCGGCGGGGAACAAAAAAGGAAAAGTGGCAGCGTGAATCAATAGCCGGCTTCACGCTGATGACGAAAAGCCAAGACATGATGGAAAGCTTCTCTGGTACGGCTGAAAGCCGGGTTCTTCTATCTAAACAAATTTGTCAGCATCGGGCAGCTTTAAGAGCAAATGGCGTCGCAACATCGCGACTACAACCACGAGCGGGTCAAGCTCACACTGAAAGGGCTGTGTCTTGTGCTGCACAGGACTCTGCCCGCGCAGGCTTAGCCACCGCTTTCTTCAACTGTCCAACTTCTTGGAGGCAGTTCACAGCGCCAAGCTTTTTTGTGTACAACAGCCGCTGGTGGCTGCCCTGTCAAGGCAGAGCCGAGGGCTCACAGGAGCTTGGAGCTGTGGTCTAGTTAGCGCTATTACACCACTGTGGCATCACCCATGCAGAATGGCTGCATTACCTTCACTAGTATCAAATGCAGGATAGTCTGTGTACCCCTTGGAGCCGATAACGCCATAGAAAGTTGACCGATCGCTTTCTGCGAGTGGCCAGTCATTCTGCATCCGTTCAACAAGATCAGGGTTGGCGATATATGGAGTTCCAAAGGCGATGAGGTCCAGATGACCCTTCACCAGCTCTGCTTCAGCAAGTTCGCGGTCAAATCCTCCAGCACCAATCAATGTACCCCGATATGCATTGCGGAATCCCGCCCCAAAATCGGCTGGGACTTCTGCCGCGGAGATGGTAGGTTGATAGTTCAGGTGCACATAGGCCAGTTCTCTTTCATTCAAGGCCAAAGCAACACTCGCCCACGTTTCCGCCTCTTCTGCGAAGGGGTGCAAGTCGTAGAGCCGTCCGAATGGCGAGACGCGGACGCCAACTCGGGAACCACCAATTGCACCGGCCAAGGCATCAACTGTTTCCAGCAAGAAGCGCTGACGGTTGGCGATTGAGCCACCGTACTCGTCGGTGCGGTTGTTCAGCTCGCTGCTGAGAAACTGGTCAAACAGAAAGGCGTTGGCGGCCATTAGTTCGACCCCATCAAATCCTGCTTCGACCGCTCTGCACGCAGATGACACGAAGTCTTGTACAACACGTCGGACTTCATCCGTGCTCAATGCGCGGGGCATGCTGGGAGCAACAGGTCCAGCTTGGCCAGACTCCAGCCATGCGTAAACAGTGGTATTGGTAGCAGGTATTTCACCAGAAGAGACCGGTGGTGCATTATTTGGCTGAATAGAGACATGCGACATTCTGCCGACGTGCCAGAGCTGCGCGAAGATCTTTCCGCCCTTTGCATGCACAGCGTCTGTAACTTTTCGCCATGCTTGGGTCTGCTCGTCAGTGTACAGGCCCGGCGTGTACAGATAGCCGCGGCCCTCGTCGGAAACGGGCAGGCCTTCGGTGATGATCAAGCCGGCCGATGCACGTTGCGCGTAGTAAAGCGCGGTCAGGTCACTGGGAATGTTCTCGGGTGTCCGCGTCCGGGTCATCGGGGCCATGACCACGCGGTTGGCCAATGGTAGGCCAGACAGATCGTAGGGGGTGAAAAGCTTGCTCATGAGGGGTCTCGCGGTTGGGAGCGCAGCCCTGATCTGGGGCTGCTGGTTGCAATGCGGTGCTTGGAGAGGGCCCGGCCTTAGCCTTCCAGGACTTCCAGCTTGGAAACCATTCTGATGGCTTTGGAGAAGTTGGCTAGGTTCACCGAGGTTTTGGTCACGACCTTGTGCAGCTCTTCCAACCGGTCGCGTGAGGCATTGGTGTGCAGCCGTACTACGTAGCTCACTTCGTCGTAGCCGGGGTTTACGTTTTCATCCAAGCCAAGGAACCCGCGCAGGTCCAGCTCACCATCGGTCTCGATTTCCAGGCTGTGCACCGTGATACCCATGGCCGCAGCATTGACCACATAGCCCACGGTCAGGCAGGCGTTGAGCGCAGCCATCAGTAGCTCTTGGGGATTAGGAGCGGAGTTCTGACCCAGCAGTTCGGTCGGTTCATCAGCAGCGATCTCGAAATGGCGTTCGTAGTTCACGCCACTGAGGGAGTAGTGGTTGACCGTTGCCACCGAACGGGTCTGGCCATCCCACTTTGTTTTGACGTTGAAGCGCGCGTTACGCTTGGATGTATCCTCGGCTACGCCTTTCGCAAACTGCTGGAGGGCGGCGATGTCGATACCATTGGGCTTGTTGGTCATTTCTAGTTCCTTTCTAAGTGCGCTTGTGCGCGGAGGATCAAACGATCGCCTTCAGGCGATCGTTTGATCGGGGGCAATTGGTGTAACGAAAGGCTGCTGTGACAGACGGTGAATCAGTGCGTGCAGCCGTCGATGCTGCAACTCTCGCCTTCGCCTGTATCGATCATTGCTTCGGGCGCCTCTTGGGCTGCGTCTAGGATTGCCTTCTCGAAAACGCTTACTTCCTGGGCGCCGGACACATAAACCTTGTCATTGAAGAGGAACAAGGGAATGCCGTTAGCGATGCGGTTTGCTTCCACCTCATCGCGTGCGATTTCTGCTGCGATGCGAGCCGAATCAAATTCAAAGAGGAGGTCGGTCACGCCGACCTCTTTGGCCAGTGAGGCCAGCACGTTCTGGTCAAAAATATCGAGTCCGCCCGTGGTTGCGGCCTTGTAGACACGCTCTGTCATCAGCTGCGCAACCACCGGTGAGCTGGTGCTTTTGATCAGCGCGTGGGCCATCGTCGTGTCTCCGAAACGCATGGTGTCGAAGTTGTAGACCAAGCCTTCCTGGAGCCCATTGGTGCTGACCGCCGCCATCATCCGATCAGCGCCGGCTGCGCTGCCAAACTTCTGATACAGCACGCTCTTGTAGTCCGTCGGCCGCATTCCCTTAGCAAGGCGGTAAGCCTTGTTGGTCAACACGACCTGGACCTGCCCGGCCAACGAAGTAACCGCCTTCTCGAAGCGCTTCTTCGCAATCCAGCACCAGGGGCAAACAAAGTCCGACCAGACTTCTACCTTCACTGTTTTCATCACTATTTCCTTCTGTGTGCTTGGATATGCCTACCATTCAGTAGGTAGATTGTCGAGATAAAAAAAATTGGCCAGTCCTTCCCCCTATGGGGGGAAGTAAACTATCAGGCGTGCTCAACAATGAGCCGAATGACGCTCGGGTTCAGCGGGTCTTCGTCCTTCGTGGCCCAGTTAATGAAGCTCGACCCTTCCAGAACGCTTAGCAGCAGGAAGGCCTTCTGCCTAGCACCGCTGCCCTTGGGAACTTCATTGAGAGCGATGCCGTGCTCCAGTACCTTGGTGAGCCACTTCAACTGCATGTCGAAGAACCGATGCGTCAGTTGCTGCAGGCTCGGCGGCATTGCGGACATTTCTGCTGCGAGCGCACCGCACAAAGGTAGAAGACCGCCTTCAGTACTAGCCCTGAAAATCTGGAAGAACGCCTCCAAGCGGCTGATCACATCCTGATGCTGCACCTCAACGCAATCGAACTGGGTTCGTACGCGGGCGATATAGTCTTCGACGATCGCCGTTCCCAAGTCTTCCTTGGTCGGGAAGTGATGGTGGATGCTCGCCTTCCGGATGCCAACAACCTCGGCAAGGTCCGCATAGCTAAACGCAGTGTAGCCCTTGGTCCGCATGAGATTTTCAGCGGTCTGTACCAAGGAGTCGCGGGTGCCAGCAGCCATGTCTTTTCCTCCATTATTTGGTAGACTTCCGAAAATACTCTACCTACCGCATGGTAGAGTGTCAACCATCGATGACGCAGCCAGATATACTCGTTCGGTTACGAGTTACGCACCGAGTTCTTCATACGCTTCGAGGGCTCGGGAAGAATAGACGTATGCAGCTCCGGCGTTGAGCGCAATCGCCGTGCCCAAGGCTGCAGCAATTTCTTCCTTGGTTGCACCAGCTTTCCTGGCTGCGCCGGCATGCGCTGCAATGCACCCGTCGCAACGAGTGGTCACCGCGACAGCAAGGGAGATCAGTTCGTGTGTCTTGGCATCCAGGACACTATCCTCGCGGGTGGCAAGTTCCAGTTTATGGAAGGCGCCTGCAACCGGCGCGTTCGCCCTGTTGAAACCGCTAACTCGCTTGATGAGCGACTTGAGCTCTTCAGTCCACTTCTTTTCCATTTCGATCACTTTCATGTGTTTGAGTTTACTTGCCAAGCTTGCGTGCAGCTATTACACCACCATCGACATCCCAGACTGCGCCGGTCACCTGCTGCGTATGAAGAACAGAGAACGATTCAAGTTGAGGAAGTTGTCGTAATCCTCGGGGGAGTGCTTCAGGAACGCCTTCGGGTACTATCTGTGTAACCTCAAGTTCAATTCCGCTCGTGCCGCCGACGACGAGGAGCTTGTGACCTTCAAATTACTTGGTATTCATAAATACGCCCTCTCAAGCGAGCAATCTACCAACTAGTAGGTATTGTGTTATTGTGAAGGCGTTAGATGAGGTTGTCAAGCGCTTGAATTGAATGTGTTCAGGGTTGGGGTGGGGGGGCATTCAGATGTCTGAATGAGAGGGTCCCCAGTAATCACTGACCCCTGGCGGCTTCGGATGTAGAAGGGCGTGTAGCACTCGGCACCACACCGATCCACCAACCCCTTGAACAGACTGCCTTGGATGAGCAGTCGCCAGTCGCGCTCGGATGACTTGATCTCTTCAAATGCCCTGCCTCGCAGGGCATCGGGAATGAAGATCTGGGCAAGAAGGCTCTGCGTCAGGCCGGTGTTGCTGGCGAAGTTGATAAAGGAATCAATGCCGAAGGTCAAAATTACTTCAGCGGTGATCTTCTGGCTTTCAAGCAACGGACCTACGGCCAGCTATACTGGCGCGCATCATGCCAGCGCATTTTGGCGTAGCCTTTGGTATGGGCGTCGTCTCGCTGACGGCTGGCTACCGTGCAGACATGGGAAACCGGTATTGAGCGGGCGCTGCTTAATGCTTCACAACAGATCGGCGTGGTTTTTGGCTTGGCGTTTCTTTCGAAGATTGCTGTATTAACTGGGAATAGGGTGATGCCCAATACGTTGCAACAACGCTATCAGGACCACGCAGCGGGAGACATGGTCCTGATGTAATCAGCTAGCGATATCCTCATCAATAACTATGGGGTAGCTTTGGCTCCGTGAGCTCTTACCGTCGTGATAAGCGCGGTGCTTACCGTGATTTTCATCAATTTCAGATCTGCACAGAATACCAATCGTCTTCCGCATGGCTCACCATTGGTGACACCGAGCATGGAAATACTACGCTGTAGGAATTACCGGCAGACATCGGGCGCTACCGGCGCCTATTGTGGTGATTGATCGAGCCTTTCCTGAACCCAACGCGAGATGTCGGGCGCAGGCAAAACTCCTAGGAACCGTGCTAGTTCCTGACCGTGTTCACCATACAGCACGAGCATCGGCACTGATGCGACTCTCAACGAGTTCAGCAGTTGAGAGTCGGTCGCTGCATTTACCTTAACAAATCGAACCTGATCGCCCAAGGCTGCAGCGGCAGCTTCGACCGCTGGCCCCATGGTCGTGCAAGGTGGACACCAAGGTGCTCCAATGTAAAGTAGGAGAGGGCCGCTATTGGAGCGGGTCAAGCGGTTGAATTCTGTGGCGCCCAGTTCTTCCACTTTCCCTGCCCATGAGGGCACAGTCATATTCATCGCCTCACCCTTCCGCTCTGTGACCTATTTTACAAACGCAGCCAGATGGACCTGCAGCGCCTGCTTCGGCATTGAACCAACAATTTCCTTGGCGACCTTGCCGTCGACGAATACTTTCAATGTGGGGATAGACCGCACCCCAAATCGCTGAGCTAGTTCAGGATTCTGATCAATGTCGACCTTGATCACCTGGAGCTTTCCTTCGAGTTCGTCGGAAATTTCCTCTAGGGAAGGGGCAATAGCCCGGCAAGGCGGGCACCAAGGGGCCCAGAAGTCGACCAAGACCGGCGTCTTGCTCTGTATCACATCGGTCTCGAAGTCGAAGGTGGTTGTGCTGCGAGTAGCCATTTGAAACCTCATCTCTATCGGTGTGCACTTTTGCGCGAGTGCATTGATCAGTTGCAAGGGAGCAGCATTCCTTAGCTCGCGTTGCGACTGAACGAAGCACAAAAAATGCTGCATTAAATAAAGTTACCTACTAGTAGGTAGTCTACGATGATGGATGGTCATTGTCAATGGTGCGTGGCGTGCGAGGCAAGTTGTTGATTTAAAAGTAAATAATGTTCATTGCTGGTGGCCCATGCTAGAGACGGCTGGCATTCACAAGCCTCGGTGTAAAGTTAGATCTACCACTAGCTAGGTGGCGCGGCGCTGAGGCGCTCTAGACGAACCGGATGAAGGTTGACATGGAGATCATTGGTTCTGCTGCGCCGGCATGATTACCTACCGAGCCAAAACAGCGGCTTGGCGTGCAAGAATCCGAAGGTTGCGTCGTGCGACGGCAATACGACGCGGTTTGAGCACTCTACAGATGTGAGAACGGTGATGCTCTCGCCATGCTCCGGGCCAACATTGACTCGCATTTTTGCTGCTGCGCGTGTCACGCAGTGGTTACTACGCCTGGCGGCAACGGCCGCCATCGGCACGGAAGATGGTTAATCAGCAATTAACACGGGTCATTCGACTGGTGTTTGCCGTGGTCAATGGCATCTATGGCCATTGATAAATTCACGCCGAGTTGCGTGTCCATTTGCACACTTCTTAAAGTCTCTTGGCAGCCGTAACTGTACGGATGTCATCCGTATGCTTCAATCTAATTTATCGGAACCATTCGATGATTGCATTTGTGTTTTGCGCTCCTGCGCCATCTGCTCCTCCAACTGCTGACGGCCTTGTTTTGCGACTGCAATCGACTTGGCGCTGTCGCGGTAATGTGGGTACATCTGCTCGAAGAGGTCAAGGTTGTATTTTCGAAACCGCTGGATGCTTTGGTCGGCAGCATCTGGCTCGAACTCCAAAAGTTCGAGCACACTGTGGGCACTGCACAGGCTAGACTCAAACAGTTCTCGCTGCACTTGCATAACGTTTCGATCTCGCAACTTGTTCCAGTGCGTTACATCACGCGCTCTGGCCACAATCTGCAGGTGGGCGAAGTGAGCTTGTACCTGATCGACAATTTTCAGCGACTGTTCCACATTATCAACTGCTACCACCAAAATTTTGGCAGTCTCTGCACCAGCGGTACGCAGCAGGTCCAGGCGTGTGGCATCACCATAAAACACTCGGTAGCCAAATTTGCGGGCGGTTTCAATCATTTCCGCATCGTGGTCCAGTACCGTCGCGGCGATGCCGTTGGCCAGCAGAACCCGAGAGACGATTTGTCCGTAACGTCCAAAGCCAGCAATGATGATAGAAGCGCTTTGTTGTTCGGCAATTTCATCCAATTTCGGCACGCCACAATTGGCGTAGCGCGGCAGCACAAGCCGATCAATAGTGGCTAGGATCAAGGGGCTAACCAGCATGGAGACAGCCACCGCCCCAATGAGCAAGGACGCTGCTTGCGTTGTGAGTACATTCGCACCCGCGGCCGCTTGAAACACAACAAAGGCAAACTCACCGCCTTGAGCCAGCAGTAACGTAAAGACCGGGCGTTCCTGATAGGGTAGCTTCATTATTCGTGCAATTGCATAAATAATGATACCTTTAACTGTCAAAAGCCCAGCCACTATTGCCAACATCTGGCTAGGTGATGCGAGCAGCACTTTGAAATCAATGCTCATGCCAACTGCAATGAAAAACAAGCCGAGGAGCAAGCCTTTGAAGGGCTCAATGTCTGTTTCCAGTTCGCGGCGGTACTCGCTTTCGGCCAATAGTACTCCGGCCAGAAAGGCGCCAAGTGCCATCGACAGCCCTACCAGTTGCATCAACGCTGCGATCCCTACTATCAATAGCAATGATGCGGCGGTGAATATTTCTGGCGTATTGGACCTCGCGATCCATCGAAAGATAGGCCTCAAAGCCAGCCGTCCCCCGACCACAATACTGGCAATCACCGCGACAATTGTTAAGACTTCAATTGCCTTTGCTGAAAAATCTGGGGGGGGCGTCTGCCCCGAAACAACACCTAGCAAGGGCAGCAAAGCCAAAATAGGAATTGCCATGACATCCTGAAAAAGAAGGATGGCAAAAGACGATTGCCCACTGGTGGTGGGCAGCAAGTTTCGCTCTCTCATCACTTGCAGGGCGATTGCTGTGCTGGAAAGGGCCAATCCGAGTCCAGACACCAATGCTACGCGCCAACCTACACCAAGCACTATGGCCACAGCAGACAAGGCAAGGGCACAACCAACCACCTGTGCGCTGCCCCAACCAAAGATGGGATGCCGCAAGCTCCATAGGCGCGTGGGCTCAAGCTCAAGTCCCACTAAGAACATCATCAGCACGACCCCAAACTCGGCAAAGTGCAGGATTTCTTGAACGTCACTCACCAACCCCAGTCCCCAGGGTCCAATGGCAATGCCTGCGGCCAAGTAGCCAATAATCGACCCCAGCCCCAATGCTTTGCTCAGTGGCACTGCAATGACGGCGGCACTCAAGTAGACGAAGCTGTTGATCAGCCAGACGGGTATGTGTTCCATGGTCTCAAATGTACAGGCGTTTCTTGGTAGGTGTCTCCATTTTTCCGTGCGCGATGTTTGGCACGGGTTGAGACACTTAGTTTGCTGCTAAGTTGTCACTGATCTGCAAACACTCTTTCATCAGCCGAAAACCACTCAAAGCCTGTTGTGAATCCAGCGGCATCTGTAAGAAACTCCACCTCTCCCTCTGCGAGAGGATTCGGTTGCCGCGCTCGCTGAGTCATGCGACTTAACACTTTTTCTATTCCGTCCAGTTCCGCCGAAAATCGGAATTGGTTTCAAAAAATCCGTCAATTGCGCGGTGCAATGCGACCCCTTGTGCCAAGTCCATGGGCAAGTAGCCGGGCCAAATTCCTTTGGCCCAGTTCCCAATAATGCCGCCGACCACCAAAGCTGGTGTTCTTTTATCAAGAACGGAATGTGCCAGAAAATTAATCAGATTGCTTTAACAAAATATTATGCATGACTTTATTTTTATAAATGTGGTGATTGGTCCACCCTCAGGTGATTTGTAGCGTGGACCTAGCATTGAAAATGCCTCAATTAGAAGCGGCAAATACCTGCTGTTACTGACGTGCCTTCCGGCATGTTTTCATAGCAATTTGTATTGAAATTTGCCAAATTTGGATGGGTGCTAATCATTTTGTACAACTCTGATTGGAGGTAATTTTCATAGTCTTCCTCTGACGCCCAAAAGTACACCCCACCGTAAGTGCCTATCTTGCTTTGTTTGATCCAGACCTTGGATACCAATCCCGGTACTTGTGCATAGCCTAGGGCGAGAGATTTCACAGCCTCTCTGTAGGCTTTTTCATCAATCCCGCTTAGGTTAAATGTGACATGTGTGACATACATAGTTTTGCTCCTGTTTGTAAGCGTTGTTTGAAAATTGCTAGGTTCACAGGGAGAAATTAGTTTATTTTTCTAATCCGTAGCGCGCGGCGCGCGCCAGCGAATCATCACAAATTTCTCGGCCGCCATGGGATGTATCGCCACAATATCGTCAGTTCCTTCTTGGCAACTCCCATCTTCAAGGCAACTGCAAAGCCGTGCAGAACCTCGTCCATACCGTGTCCGATGTCGTGGATACCGACCATGCGCTCGTCTGGCCCAACGCGCACGAGCTTCAATTGCCCCATTTGCCGGTGATGCGTGACCGCGGTGTACATGGGGGTGAACAGGGATACTGGTGTTCTGGTACTTGTCCACCCGAATGTGGCCGGTGTCATCAAGTGCTACTCTGGTGGCCTCCAAGAGAAGCCCCGACGTGTTCGGCTGGCGGCCAATCGCCCACTCCAGGCAATCTTCGGTATAGCTCTGGCCGAAGGGTCAAGCTGCTATCGCTCTTCTTGATGACAGCCTTCGAAACCGAATGAGGATGCAGTGTCACCCCTTTTGCCCTCCATCACCTGCACCAGTGTCCCGCTTAAACATATGCCGTCCCCTGCCTTCTTGGTCGTGGCAGCCACGACCAAGAAAATCAGCTCATGCATTTTGGCATCCAGGACATTGCCTTCTCGTGTCGCCGTTTCGAGTTGATGGAGTGCGTTGGCAACCGGTGCATTCGCCTTGGGAAAATTTTTTATACGCTTGGTCAGTGCAGTCAATTCATTTATTCATTTAGTTTCCATTTTGAGTTTTCTTTGTGCTGTATCTGTTGGTTCTTACTTTCCCAGCTTGCGGGAAGCCATGACACCACCATCCACATCCCAGACTGCGCCGGTCACCCAAGAGGCCTTATCGGAGAGCAGGAAGATAATGGACTCAGCAACATCGTGCGGCGTGCCGTTGCGGCCAAGTGGATGGAAGTCATTGAAATCCTTCAGCGCGCTATCCAGTTTCTCGTCAGGAATGAAGCGCTCGAAAATCCGAGTTTCCACCATTCCGGGGGCGACTGAATTGATACGGATGCCGTTTCCTGCAAGTTCTGCCGCCACATGCTTCGTCATAGCCTCCAGTCCGATTTTGGCCATCGAATAGGCTGATGCGTGAATGGTTTCGATGGCCTGCCGGGCGGCAACTGCAGTGACATTAACGATCGAGCCAGGCCTTCCTTGGGTAACCAGAGAGCTGGCAACCTGCTGTGTGATGAAGAAGATCGCACGGTTCAAGTTGAGGAAATTGTCATAGTCTTCGAGCGAATGCTCAAGAAAGGTCTTGGGGTAAAAAATTCCAGCGGAATTAACCAGTAGATCGATATCGCTGTGTTCGCGCGCCAGCTTGTCGATGAGCGTACGCACGCTAGCGAAGTCCGATAGATCGGCAGAGAAGGCGAAAGCCTTGTCTTCACCAGCAACGGCCGCCAGTTGCTGGCGAGCCACTTCTGTCTTTCCTGGCCGGTTTCCGATGACTACGACTGCGCCACCCTCTTGGGCAACCATCATGGCAGTTTCCAGGCCGATGCCGCTGGTTCCCCCAACGACCAGGAGTTTACGGCCTTCAAAGTTCTTGGCTTGCATCATTATGTGTCCTAAGGGTTATGATTAAAAAGTACACTACCTACTGGTTGGTAGTTAGAATATGCGTGCCAAGTCGGTCTGTCAACTGCGGCAGCTGTTTGAGCTCGGCATTCTCCTCATTGAGTTGGCACAGTTGCTTTAGTTCAGAGGGCCCCAAGCCACCGTACTCCTTGCGCTAGTTGTAGAAGGTGGCGTCGCGGATGGCAGTTCCGCCTGCTGTGGACTTGCCCCCGTACCTCAGGACACCCGTTCCCGCTTCAGGTTGAAGGAATCGCCAGCCGTCGGAACTCCCGGGGTGACCGGTAGCCCAGCGCACTGCGCGGGTGGTGCTCGTTATAGTGCTCGAAGGCCTGCGCCAGGTTCGCCAGCGCGGTTTTCCCGTCCGGCTTTGGCATGAAGGCGATGTAATCCCGCTTCATCGTCCGGACGAAGCTCTCCGCCATCCCGTTGCTCTGCGGACTGCATACCGGGGTCGTCACCGGCTCCAGTCCGATCTCCCGGGCAAAGCGGCGGGTCTCTTCCGCCGTGTAGGCACTGCCGTTGTCACTCAGCCATTGCACGGCATACGGCGGTCGTTCCTGGCCGAAACGGTGCTCGACCGCCGCCAGCATCACGTCGCGTACGTCGTCACCACGGTATCCACGCCGACTGGCGATCCAGCTCAGTGCTTCCCGATCACAGCAGTCCAGTGCAAACGTGACCCGCAGTTTCTCGCCGTTGTCGGCATTGAACTCGAAGCCATCCGAACACCAGCGCGTGTCGCTGGCTGCCACGGCCACACGTCCTTCATGCCGGCGAGCCTGTCCGGGCCGCTTGATCCGCAGCTCCAGCAACAGGCCATGCTCGCGCATGACCCGCTTCCGGTTCACTCTCGGCAAGGCCAACTGATCGCGCTGGCGCCGCAGCACACCCCAGGTACGACGGTAATCCGCGCTGGCCGGCAATTGCGGGGGGAAGACGTGGTCGATGAGGTGGATCGTATTGCCGCAAGCCGAGGTACCCCTGGGAGGATCAGAACGGACAACGGTAGCGAGTTCATCTCGAAGGTGCTGGATCGCTGGGCTTATGAGCAGCGTACCGAGATGGACTTCTCCCGTCCCGGCAAGCCTACCGATAACGCGTTCATCGAGTCGTTCAACGGCAGCTTCCGCGATGAGTGCCTGAACGCGCACTGGTTTCTGTCACTGGAGGATGCGCAAAACAAGGTCGAAAAATGGCGCCAGGACTACAATGAATTTCGGCCTCACAGCGCCATTGGCAATCTGACGCCAAGCGCATTTGCGGGCCAGTACCGCGTTTTATCCACAGGCGAGCAAGGTGAGAGTTTCTAGTTTTGCCTGGAGTAAATCTTGGGGGCGGATCACCAGGTGAGAGTTTCTAGTTCTGCCTGGAGTAAATCTTGGGGGAGGATCACACCCACATTACTGTTGCGCTGAGCTTGCCGTAGTTTCATTATTCCAAGTGGGCAAGACCTCATATCCGTAGAAATACTGAAGTACTTGTCCCGAAAACGGAAATCGGCATAGCTAAAACAAAATTTGAGCGCGATCATGAATTTTTTTGACAACATATCCATGCGGGCAAAGTTCATTGTCAACTTCCTCGCCAGTGCTAGCATACTGATTGCTGCCATTTTTTTCTGCATCTGGCAGATTCGCATCATCGGTCAGAATACTGATGCCATTGCGAGCAACTGGTTGCCGTCGGTACAGGCTGCAGGAGAAATCAGCCAGCTGCGGCTGCGCTATCGCGTTCGCAGTCTTGAATTCATGCAGCCGAATACGCCAGAGGAGCATGCAAAAATTGCTGGTTCGATGACTGAGCTGAATGGAAAGCTGGAGCAGGCTTTTAAGAAATATGAGCCGCTGATCAGCAGTGCAGAGGAGAAACAGGCCTATGACGGGGCAGTAGCAGCTGCCGTCGGCTATCGTGAGGTCGTTCAGCAGGCGGTTCACCTGATGCAGTCCGGAAAGGAAGATGAAGCGCGGGTCTTGAGCAAGGGGGAGTGGACCAAGCGTGCCAACCTACTGCGTGACCAAACCGATGCGCTGATCAGGATCAACGCTGATGGCGCCAAGGAGGCCGCAGCGGTGGCGGCGGAGAGCGCTGCAGCCGGTATCCGGGATGCGCTGATGGCGCTGCTGCTCGGGGTCGTGATGGCGCTGGCACTGTCCTGGCTATTTGCCAGGAGGGTCACAACCCGCTTGGGCCAGACCATCGTAGCGGCGCAGGCTATATCCAGCGGCGAACTCCATACCACCTTGCCAGCCAGCAGCCGGGATGAGGTGGGCAAGCTCATTGATGCGATGGCCGGTATGCAGATCAGTTTGCGAGCCATTATCAAACAGATCTCGCAGTCGGCCGGCCAATTGGCACATACAGCGCACAGCATGACTGAACAAATGGAGCGACTGGAGCAGGCTTCTAGTTCTGCTAACGAATCGACCTCGTCGGCCGCTGCCGCAATCGAGCAGCTATCGGTCAGCATTGATCACGTGTCCGCGAACGCCCGTGAAACCGAAATCGATTCGCGTGGTGTGGCCGAACTGGCGCAGCAGGGCCGGACCACGGCTCACGATGTATCGGCCAACATTCTTTCCATTTCCGGCGAAATTAGTGCCGCATCGACCCAGGTAGAGTCTCTGGCGGAACGCACGCGCAATATTAGCGGCATTGCCGATACCATCCGTGATATTGCTGACCAGACCAACTTGCTGGCACTGAATGCCGCGATCGAAGCTGCTCGTGCAGGCGAGGCGGGGCGAGGATTCGCGGTGGTCGCGGATGAAGTACGTAAGCTGGCCGAGCGCACTGCGCTGGCCACTAACGAGATCTCGACCATTATCCAGGCTGTAGTCAAAGAAACGGCGACTGTCTCCGAGGTCATGGATCATGTAAATCCGATGGTCGTGGCCGGGGTCACCCAGGTAAACCAGCTAACAGCTTCGCTGGGCGACATCGACGACCGCATGGAGCGAGCGCTGGAGCGTTTCCGCAACGTGGCAGAAGCGGTGACCGAGCAGAGCCAGGCCGGTACCAATCTGGCCGGTGATGTTGAACGGGTGGTGGGTGTGGTCGAGGAGACCCAGTCGACGGTTCAGTTTACCCGCGAGGCGGCGCGGCAGCTTGAATCGCTGGCGCTCGGCCTGCAGCAGGAAGTTGCTCGCTTCTCGATCTGACGCATTCTCAGTTTTTGTCAGGTGTCGGGCGTGCCTTGCCGTGATTTCGGGGAGGCGCGCCATCGTTTTCATAGCAGACGTTCCCGCCAAGATAGCCTGGTATGTCCCTGTACCCCAGTTTTATGACGATGTCAAATATGCGTATATGTTCCGTTGTGGTGTGTTGAGTGTCATATGGCTTGACCGTCTGATGCGGAAATGAATCGTGATTATTAGCGGTAAATTAGGTAAAATTTTCTGCACACGGATGGAGTTTTTATACGTGGCGCTAGCCGGCGATTTTTTTTGAACTTATTCTGGTTCTGCCGCTTCACCCGATAGCGCTGTCCGTGTCCTGTTATTATTTCAATAAATGGATAATCCGTGAAGATTACTGCAAAAATTGTAGCTGTCAGTGTGATTGCATTGGGAGTATTTGTTTACAAAATGGATGTATTGCCATCATTCGGTAATGTAGCTTCACCTTCGGCATCCGCGCCGGGGCAATCGCCCGAAGACGAGGCGCAGAAAACCAAAATGGAACCGTTTATCCAGTGCATCAATGGGGTCGATTCCATCTGGGGTGAGCGTTACCAGATTTATCGCGAGATGTATGCAGACTTTGTACGCAGCGGTCCCGCGCCCAATCTTCGCGCTCGCTTCTACCTGACCATGCATGGCGACCGCTATCAGGGGGCCAAGACCTGCATTGCCGGTCTGGAAAAGGGCATCAAGGCAACGCCGGCCGATCCGGAACTCGACAAGGCCGGAGAGGCCTATCTGCAGACCTTGCGCGAACTGCTGCCGCTGATTACGGAACTTGACACCTACTACGACCAGCAGTCCTATCGCGACGACAACAAGGCGAGGGGCAAGGTGCTGGATACACAGATCGGATCGCTGTTCGAGCGCCTGTTCTCGGCCTCGTCACAGATGCATAAGATCATCAGCGGCCGCAACCTGGATATGCAACGCAAGATGCTGGCAGCCATGGAGAAGGAAAACGGCAAGGACATCTGGTGGCAGACTGAAAACGTGATGCTGCAGGCCCGTGTCGCCGTCGATGCCATCGAGGCGCTATCGACGTCGGGCAAGATGTCCGCAGAGAGCGTGCAGGTGGTCGAAACCGCTTATACCAAGGCTTATGAAGAAGCTAAGGCATATGGTGAAGCCAATCGGCCTGCTGCAGGAACTGCCAAGACGGCTGCAGACCCGTTCTGGTTTGACATTGCTAGCACCGCCGACAGCCTCGCATTGTCGATCAAGACCCTGCGGCGCGATCAGGGAGACGGCAAAAAGAACGTATCGCGTGATCTGGACGATATAACCCGCAGCTTCAACCGGCTGGTCGAGCGCTACAATGAGCGCAACCAGATGCGTCAGCGCTATATTGCGTCGACCGGAAGATAAGCGACAGCGCCGTGCCGGATGCCAGAGGCGCCGGCCGGCACAATTTGATTCACTGCAACGAGATGGTTTTTCGGGAGGGGTCAAGGGCGCCGTAATAATCACAACAAACAGCTCATGTCTGTAATGGATACTCCGATAAACACTACGGGTTTACTTGAACACCGTCATACCAGACAGGGCATACCATGCGCGTTTCCACCCGACTCATTGTCATTCTTCTTGCGAGCTTTCTCGGCCTGCTGTTGCTAGCGGGCTTCTCTCTCTACAGCATCCGGAGCGCGCTTTCCCACGAAAAAGAAACGTTCATCGTCAGCCAACTGAAAGCAGCGGAAGGCATCCTCAAGCACTATGCTGACCAGGAAAAGCTGGGCAAGCTCACCCTGGCGGAAGCCCAGGCCCGTGCAGCGCAGACGCTGAACATGATGAAGTACGACGATTTCTATTACTTCGCCCGCACCCGAGACAACGTGCTGGTCGTACATACCAAGGCCGAGCGCATCGGCAAGGTCGATACCGGCAGTAAACTTCCCGATGGGCGCACCACGGTCGACGCCTATAATGACGCGCTGAAGGGCGGCGTGACCTACGGGCTGACCGAGATCCTGACATCGCGCAAGGGCAGCACGCAGGAGTTGCCGAAACTCAATGGCGTCTTCCGCTTTGAGCCGTGGGGCTGGGTGGTGGGCACCGGCATGTTTACCGACGACATCGCCAAAACCTTCTGGGCCAGCGCGTGGGTGCTGCTGGGCATCGGTTTCGCCGTGCTGGTTGTGGTTGCCGGTCTGGCGCTGACCATGTCGCGGCAGATCGTCGGTGCACTCGGTGGCGAACCAGCCTATGCGGTTCAGGTAGTCGAGGCGATTGCCGGCGGCAATCTGTCCACCGAGATCCAGACCCGCGGCAAGCCGCACAGCCTTCTGGCTGTCATGCACACCATGCAGACCAGTCTGCGCGGCATGATTGAACAGATCTCTCTGTCGTCCCGGCAACTGGCTGAGACCGCACGCAGCATGAATGAGCAGATGGGCAAGCTGGATGTCGCATCGACGGCGGCCAACGAATCGACCTCTTCGGCAGCAGCGGCCATCGAGCAACTGTCGGTTAGTATCGATCACATATCCGAGAACGCACGGGAAACCGAGGTCGATTCGCACGGTGTTGCTGAACTCGCCCAGCAGGGCCGGACCGTCGCCCGTGACGTGTCGGAAAGCATTCGCTCGATTTCCGGTGAGATCGGTACCGCATCAAGCCAGGTGGTGTTGCTGGCCGAACGCACGTGCAATATCAGCGGTATTGCCGATACCATCCGTGATATTGCTGACCAGACAAACTTGCTGGCGCTGAATGCGGCGATTGAAGCTGCACGTGCAGGCGAGGCGGGGCGAGGATTTGCCGTGGTTGCGGACGAAGTACGCAAGCTGGCAGAGCGAACGGCGCAGGCGACTAACGAAATTTCCACCATTATCCAGGCCGTAGTCAAGGAAACAGCGACTGTCTCCGAAGTCATGGATCATGTAAATCCGATGGTCGTGGCCGGGGTCACCCAGGTAAACCAGTTGGCCTCCGCTCTCGGCGAAATCAATGACCGTATGAGCCGGACTTTGGCTCGCTTCCGAAGTGTTGCGGAAGCGGTTGCAGAGCAGAGCCAAGCCGGCACCAATCTGGCCGGCGACGTCGAGCGCGTAGTCGGCGTGGTCGAAGAAACCCAGTCGACAGTGCAATTCTCGCGCGAGGCAGCCAGCCAGCTCGAATCGCTGGCGCTTGGCCTGCAACAGGAAGTATCACGTTTCAGATTGCATTAGGTCAGCGCCCGGTCATCCCCTGCTGACGCACACAGTTACCCCGCTGTTGATCACCTCCTGTGCGCCAGCTTCTCCGCGAGCAGACTCTGCTTCTGAGTTGGTAGGCGGGTAGCCCCACGCCGCAACGGATTCAGGTCGACAACGGCAGTGAATTCATTTCGGTGGCGCTGGATCAATGGGCGTACGAACAAGGCGTCACGCTGGGCTTCTCGCGGCCCGGGAAACCCACGGATAATGCCTTCATCGAGTCGTTCAACGGCAGTCTGCGGGATGAGTGCCTGAACGTGCATTGGTTTCTGTCGCTGGCTGACGCACGTGACAAGATCGAGCGTTGGCGGCAGGATTACAACGAATTCAGGCCGCACAGTTCACTGGGCGACCGGACGGACTCCCAGCGAGTTCCGGCTAGCCCATCTTGAAGCCGGAAATCTCCAGCTTAGACCGCTCGGTTAGTCGGGTGGAGGTCACTGGTGCTGGTGATCGTGGTGATCTGCTTCCCTTGGGTGGGGATACCTCTGCTGGTGTGGGGCCTGATGATGTAGAGATTGTGGGGCTGAATTGTGGGAGCGTTGACAGGCTTGTTTTCTAACACGTGGATTAAAGTGGAAATGGATAGTGGGAATCTTTGACGTAAATCTAAAGCCTGAACTGGAACAGCTTGAATCTGCTGTTGGGCGGGTTGTTGATAATAAGTTTTCACCACTTGTTGAAAGGGCTATTAAGCAGGCAGGTGACAGCCTTAATGGCGTTGTTCTCGAGGCAAGCGTCCAAGTGCAAAGCAATATTCAGACTCTGTCAGACGAGATCCACAATCAGCGTCGTATGACACGTGAGGATATTGAGGGATTGATCGATTACGCAGCCATCAAGATGGGGGAAAGTATTGATCAGCGAGTAGAACGCATTCGGCAGGAAACCTCGGTGTTACTTGAGGAAAAAATTGGAGTGCTGAAAAACGAGTTGAATGATGCAGCCATTCGTAGCAGAAGAACTTTGTATTTCAACCTTTGTGTATCCATTGGGTCGGCGCTGCTAATGGCAGCGATTGGTCTGGTATACAAGAAGATATCACTAGGGCAGTTGGATGTATTTACATTATTCCGAGTCCTGTTGCTTGCATCCGTAGTCGGGACCGGCGCATTTTCATTGCTCAAGCTGATAGGGCAGTGGCGCGGATTGAACCGTGAGAAGAGAAATGTCTCAGTTATTCTCGTGAGTTATCTAGGGGCCATGAGGCCAAACGGTGCTGTTGGATATTTTATGCTATCCATCGCTTTGGCTTCAGTTTGGTTTGTGGTTAATTTTTATGTGTAAGATGCGTAAATATTAATGGCTCTAGTTTTATTGCGCAGTGTGCTGATGTTAAAACTATTGAGCTGGTGTGTGTGGTTTGAATGAAAATCTAGAATAGGCGCCGCCAAAGAATACTCTGCAATTAGTCGTATCGATATGAGGTTGGCAAAATATGAGAGCGTGCAATGAACCCGAAACAAGATTTTAATAATTTGTACTCAGACGTGTCCGAAAGCATAGCGACTGCTATGGCAGAGATTGCAACCCTTAAGGTTGAGCATAAGGATGGCAAGCAAGAGCTCAGCAACATCATGGAAAAGCTGCGTGGTATTCAGGCCCGCTTTGATGATGAACTAAGCCTTCTCGAGCGGCACGCGGAGTGGGATAAATTCACCTTGGCCTTTTTCGGTGAAACCAACGCCGGCAAAAGTACCATCATCGAGTCGTTACGTATCCTGTTCCAAGAAGATTCTCGCCAGCAACTGCTACAACAGAACGCCCATGACTTGGCGAAGTACGAACAGGAGCTTGAAGGTCATGTAAATCTGGTTCGCGAGAGCTTGAACAAGGTTTATGGGGAATACGTAGCTGAAATCATGGCGATTAAACAGAGCTCAGCTGTACTTGCTCGGGTGCTGCAGGAGGAGTCCTCTGCTCGAATGAAACGCAAACTATGGCTATATGCCATCGGTGGTATCGTCGCAGGAGGAGTCGTGACTGCTATGATTGCCATGCTGGCAGGGAGCTAACATGAACAGCGAGATGGAACTGGAAGATCTGTATGAAGAAGCAACATGTGCAACTTCGTCAAAAGATCAAGCCTCCACCATTTTTAACAATCGGCCTGCCATTAAAGCAGTGCAGGCAAAACTGGAAGAACTGTCGAATTTTCTTCTTCCAGCGTTGTTGCAATCTGCGATAACGTGCGAGAAACATAAAGCAAATTTACATCGGGTGGACGGCCGCATCATTGGGACCGGCGAAGCAGATTTCACCAAAGGCAACACCTTCTACACACTCAACTACAAGGGGAAAATCTTTCAGCTGATAGATGTCCCCGGCATCGAGGGTGATGAGATCAAGTATGCGCACATGGTGCGCGAGGCCGTGGCTAAAGCGCATCTGGTTTTTTACGTCAATGGTACAAATAAGAAGCCAGAGAAGGCGACAGCCGAAAAGATTCGTTCTTACTTGCGCCATGGCACTCAGGTTTGCCCTCTTGTTAATGTGCGTGGTAATGCCGACGCTTACGAATTCGAGGAAGATAGAAAGTCGCTGGAAAATCATGAGGGGGCTCGCACTGCATTAAAACAGACGACGGATGTGTTGGAATCAGTGCTGGGTAAAGATGTTTTGCTCGCTGGGTATAGTGTTCAAGGATTGCTTGCATTCTCATCACTAGCAATAAATTCAGTAAATGGGAAAACCACCATTCATCCATCACGTGAAAAGGATTTGGTGATCCAGCAGCGCAACTACCTGAAATACTTTGCGTCGGGAAAAGCGATGTTTGAGTTAAGTCAGATTGGTGCGGTTGCAAAAGTTTTACATGCTAAACAGGTTACCTTTAAAGACGATATTATCGAGAGTAATAAGATCAAGGTTCGTGAACTGCTTGTTGAAAATGTTGACGTTTTGTGTGTGGCACTTAAGGAGCATCGGACTTTTATTGCTAGGGTAATGCCGGAGTTTGAAAAATGCCGAGAATCCATCAGCGGAGCTGTACAGACCTTTGAACGCCTGGTCACTGCAGGACGCAAAAATTTGTGGAGTGAGTTCTTTAACAGTATGAGTGAAAAAGCTGACGAGATTGTGGCCGAAAATTTTGGCGACAACGATCGGATCGCTGCGAAGTTGAAGACGGCTTTTCAAAATCATCAACAAGGCATGGGGCTGCGTCTGCAGGAACAGGTAGAGGAGCAAGTGCAGGTCTTGCAAGAAAGTATAAGCCAGGCAATGAAGCGTCTTATTCAAGATGTTCGGCGCATCGAATTCCAGCAGCGGATTGTCTTCGACGAAGGTGGGCAGAAAGCAAACTACTATGCTACCGAACTGGATATGGATTTGAGTTTAAAAGATTGGGGCTCGATTGCTTTTAATATAGGCTCATATGCGTTGGCAGGTGCAGGGATCGGATCGGTGTTTCCTGTGATAGGTAATATGATTGGGGCGGTCGCTGGTGCTGTGGTGGGGCTTTTAGTCAGTGCCCTAGGTTTCCTTACTAGTAAGGAGAAGCGCATTCGCAAAGCCCAAGCCCAAGTACAGGAGAAAATTGATGAAATGCGCGACCAAGCGATGGGTAGGCTCTCCGACGAGTTGAGCAACTTGATGAGTCTTGTTCGCAAGGAAGTAAATGAAACAACGTTGAGTCAGATTGATGCTATCTATGCCAGTCTGTCCCGTCCACTCGACATAATTCAGCAGCAGATTATGCTGATGACCGATGTAAAAGACAAAATTGAGAAAATGCCTCATGGAACAATTCAAGCAATTCAACGTTGAAAAGCAAACGGCCATCGAAAGCCTTGAAAATTTGCGGGGAGTCCTCCTGGACCTCGGCGATATAGGCATTGATGTACAGGAAGATTTGCAGAAAATCGAGGCAGCGTTGGGGGCCATCGAGTCGGATGTGCTGCGTATCGCGCTGCTGGGAGCATTCTCCGATGGTAAAACCAGCGTAATCGCTGCATGGCTTGGCAAGATCATGGATGACATGAAGATCGACATGGACGAGTCTTCTGACCGGCTAGCGATCTATAAACCCGAAGGGCTACCGGGCCAATGCGAAATCGTGGATACCCCTGGGCTTTTTGGCGACAAGACCTTCGCAGGTGAACAGGTAATGTATGAGGATGTGACCAAACGTTACATTTCCGAAGCTCACCTGATCCTCTATGTGGTTGATGCTACTAACCCCCTCAAGGAAAGCCATAGCACCATCGCTAAGTGGATTTTGCGTGATCTCAACAAACTGTCGTCCACAGTTTTCGTGATCAACAAGATGGACGAAGTGGCTGATCTGACTGAACAGGCGCTGTTCGACGAACAGGCAGCCATCAAGAAAGATAACCTTAAGTCCAAGCTACAACGAGCAGCAAACCTAACTGCGGTGGAACTGGCTCAACTGAATATTGTCTGCATTGCCTCCAACCCCAATGGCCGTGGTTTAGGGTTCTGGTTCGGCAAGCCGGAGCACTATGAGAGCCGTTCTCGCATCAATAATCTC
Organism: Microvirgula curvata; assembly: GCF_054781615.1. Classification (NCBI taxonomy): domain Bacteria; kingdom Pseudomonadati; phylum Pseudomonadota; class Betaproteobacteria; order Neisseriales; family Aquaspirillaceae; genus Microvirgula; species Microvirgula curvata. Next base: position 23,597 of record NZ_BAAGUB010000031.1, read on the forward strand.
AAAGCAATGACCAGCCGTATTTTACAGGCTAACGTGCCTGAGGTACTCATTGCTAAAACCGGCCTGGACGTTGTGCGCGATGTCGTGGGACAGAAGCTCGACTTGGCGAAGGTGCAGTTGAGCAATCTGGCATCGTATGAGCGACAGAATCGGGAAGAGTCCGCACGCATTCAAGGGGATATCAATCAGGGGAGAAGCGAGGTGAAGCGCTTGGCCGGCGAACTCTTCAACGAATTGCAAGCCATGGAGAGTCAGATGCTGGGGCGCTTGCGTCCATTGTCGCTAGAAGATATCCGTGGCTTTCTTGATGAAGATATTGGCTATATGGAAGAGGGTGCCGGCTACAAACTTCACCTGAAGATCAAAACTACAATCGATCGCTTCTTCGATCAGTCATCCTCTGTAACAAGCCGTATTTCCCTCGACATTAGCAGGCAGCTCGACTCAAGCGAGAGATTTCTTGACGCGATGAGTGAAGGGGCTCTGAAGTCGGTTGGCGGGGCTCTTAAGGGGGTATCTCGGCTGGACCCTTCTGTCATCAAGGGGACAATTTTTGCTGCTCGCGATGCACTGGGCCAAGTGACCGGCATGGCAATCAAGTTCAAACCCTGGGAAGCGACCAAGCTTGCAGGCGCCATTTCCAAGTGGGCTGGCCCAGCTGGGGCAGCCATTTCATTGGGGACAGATATTTATAAGGCGTACAAGGAGCACGAGTTAGAGCAGGAGCTAAAACAAGCCAAGGATGCCATCGCCAGTGTAATTAAGAACGCATATAAAGACATTTACGATCTCATCAGCCATGACGAAAATATGTTCGAATTCTTTGCTCCTCAATTGAAAGAGTTTGAGAAAGTCGTCCATGAAATGAGAGAGGGTGCCGAACTGATTCGAACCAACCGGAACAAGATCGTGAGTATCCAGGAGCGCCTGAACAGCCTCTCCTTGCGAGGGCAGGCCGATATACGAGTGGATTGCCGCAGTGATGAGGCAAAGATCGGCGTGCACACCTTGTAGTCACTGCTCTCGCTTGCAGCGGGGCGTGCCTACAAGTTGGCCAGCAAATAGGAAAATTGATGACGGGGCTTGTTTGTGCTTTTATCTTCATTATGTTGTGGTTATTGATAGGGAGACACTATGAAGCACTATGTGCACTTTTCCGAGCAGGCAATTACCCAGCTTTTGCTAAATGGTTTCGAGGCTTTTGTGATCAGTCATGGTAACAATAAGCGTAGTGGCATTGAAATGCATGCATCGCTGTACGGTTGGCAGGAGGAAACCAGCCGTACCTTGCATCATCACATCGAATTTTTATCAGTAGATACATGGTAATCCCCCCGACAAGTAAGCGTCGCGAGAAGTAGAATTTTCTAGCCGCAGCACCTTAGGGGATTTTGCATGAAGACCTCCCGATTCACAGACAGCCAGATCATCGCCATCCTGAAGCAGGCCGAGGCCGGTACGCCGGTTCCGGAACTATGCCGTGAGCACGGTATGAGCAGTGCCAGCTTCTACAAATGGCGGGCAAAATATGGCGGCATGGATGCGGCGCTGATGACACGGATGAAGGAGCTGGAGGCAGAGAATGCCCGGCTCAAGAAGATGTACGCCGAGGAGCGCCTGAAGGCCGACGTCCTGAAAGAAGCCATCGAAAAAAAGTGGTAAAGCCATCTCATCGACGTGAGATGGCTATGCGTGCCGTGCGGGATCGCTCCCTGACCGTTAAGGCGGCCTGTGCGGCGTTTGGTGTGAGTGAGACCTGCTACCGATATCGTGCCAAGGGCTCGGTAGAGAACGAGCTTATTGCCGATTGGCTGGTCAGGCTGGCCCACAACCAGCGCAACTGGGGCTTCGGCCTGTGCTTCCTGTACCTGCGTAACGTCAAGGGCTTTGGCTGGAACCACAAGCGCGTGTATCGCATTTACCGGCAGTTGGAACTGAACCTGCGTATCAAGCCGCGCAAGCGGCTGGTTCGAGAGCAACCGGAGCCGCTGGTGGTACCACAGGCATTGAATGAAAGCTGGTCGATGGACTTTATGCACGACCAATTAGCCGATGGCCGTAGCATCCGGCTCTTCAACGTTATCGACGACTTCAACCGCGAGGGGCTGTGCATCGATGTGGGCTTCTCTCTGCCGTCACTACGGGTGATTCGGGCGCTGGAGCAGATCATCGAGTGGCGTGGTCGACCACAGGCGATTCGGTGCGACAACGGCCCTGAATACGTCAGCGGAGCGTTGAAAGGCTGGGCCGAAAAGCGCGGGATCAGGCTGCAGTTCATCCAGCCAGGCAAGCCCCAGCAGAACGCCTATATCGAGCGGTACAACCGAACCGTACGGTATGACTGGCTGGCGCATTACCTGTTCGAAACCGTCGCGGAGGTCCAGGACTACGCCACGAAATGGCTATGGTCGTACAATCACGAACGCCCGAACATGGCCCTCGGTGGCATTACACCGAAACAACGATTGGCCATCATGGCCTAGCCTCTACTTCTGGCGACCGCTAAAAATGGGGGGAGTACCGTGGTAACTTTAATTATGACTTTTGCATGCTGCAATTTTGCTGCAGTTGGCCCGGTAAAATCAGGTAAGATGAAGTAATGCAGGGTAGGCTAATTATTTGATTTTATTGAAAATAGCCGTTGATTTTGGCCTCATTTATCTGATTCGTAATCAGTAGGTCGAGTGTTCGATTCACTTCAACGGCACCAGTAGAATCAAGGGGTTAGCGAAAGCTAACCCCTTTTTTGCGTGGTATTTTAGACGGCTTATTAGACAGTATTGTCTGATAAATAATGTCACTTTGCAGTCTTGTATTGAGGCTTGCTCAAAGTCCTCGGGACTGACTCCGCCCAGATGGAGATGACGGCGGTTGCGATTGGTGAAATTGGGCCCGCAGATCACAGGATCTCGCTCTTGGTTTCCAAGTAACTCGCTGGCATGTTCGCTCCTGCCGGGCCGTACTGCCTTGATCCACTTGTAGAGGCTATGCGCGTACACGCCAAAGGCGGGCCGAGAATTCAGCGACAGCGTAGCCTTGTCCGACGATCTGCCGGACCGCTTCTTCCTTGAGTTCCAGGGTAAAGCGCTGGGACTGCATGGGCTTTCTCCCATGCTCGGATTGTTGACCGAGAGTGCCCATGGACCCTGGGGCAGTCCATGGCGGGTCAAACGATGCTCATGTCAAAAGTGATGTCTATTGGTACTATCTATGTCGTTATGCTTTTTTGGTAACCATTGAGATCTTGTGTGCGTTCATCCCGCGCCTGCAGCTAAGGGTTTGTAGATTTTTCAGTAGGGTGCATCAGGACATCGGTGGCAGACCAAATCGCTGCAGATGGAAAAGAAATGGACCGGATTGGAGGTCAGATGGAAGAAAATATCCTTGAATCGGCAGGAACGCCGGCACAGCCGTGTTGCGTGTGGATTCAGGTCACGCTAGCAAGCAAGGTGAATCTGGCCGACTTCCAGAATGCGGTGCCGGTCGTGCGCGAGCTGTCTGTGATCAATGAGACGGGGGCCGACGTTAAGGAGCTGCTGCTAACGGCCGCATCCGAGCCTCCATTTCTTAAACCCAAAGCCTGGCACATTGACCATGTCGGCGCTGGTCAGACAGTCCGTATCAATGACCTTGACCTGTCGCTTGACGGTGCTCTGCTCGGACGTCTGACTGAGTCCGAGAAGGCTGTCGTCACGTTCAGCCTTACAACAGGGCTGGACGCTACCGCTGAGCTCGCGTCCAGTGAGTCAACAGTCGAATTGCTCCCGCGTAATCAATGGGGTGGTTTGTCAGCGCTGCCTGACATGGTCGCTGCGTTCGTCCAGCCTAACGAGCCTGCCATTGAGCGCATCTTGAAGCAGGCTGCCGAAGTTCTCAGGAAGGCTGGCAAGCCTGGAGCGATTGACGGCTATCAAGGTGGTGCGCGGCGTGCATGGGAACTTGCCTCTGCCATCTGGAACGCAATTGGAGCCATGGGGCTCGACTACGCCTTGCCACCGGCCAGTTTCGAACAGACGGGTCAAAAAGTGCGTAGTTCCAGCCAGGTTGCCGACTCAGGGCTTGGCACCTGCCTCGACCTTGCATTATTCATGTGTGCAGCTCTGGAACAGGCTGGCTTGAATTCTGTGCTGGTGTTTACCAAGGGGCATGCATTTCCGGGGGTCTGGCTCAAAGCCGAAGAATTCTCTACCTCCGTTGTCGACGATGTTACTGCATTGCGCAAACGCGTGAAGCTGAAGGAAATGGTGCTTTTCGAGACGACCCTGCTCACGCAACGGCCGCTGCCTACCTTCAGCTATGCCATTGGCCGTGGCGAAGAACAGATTTCAGAGGAAGAGGAGCAGAATTTCCAACTGGCCGTTGACATCCAGCGAGCCCGCCTTCAACGAATCAAACCACTGGCTAGCGAACAGGCGGTCGCGCGAGGAATGCTCGGTACAGAGTCCGCGAACATTCAGTCGGTGTTTGAGGATGCGCCGGACCTGCCGGACGAACTGGATGATGAAAAACCAAGCACAGTGGTTGAGCGCCCTGAAGACCGTCTGACCCGATGGCAGCGCAAGCTACTTGACCTTTCGCTGCGTAACAGTCTCCTCAGCTTCAAGGCCGGCAAGAAGTCATTGAAACTCGATGCCCCTGACCCCGGCCACCTCGAAGATATTCTGGCAGAAGGGCATGCTCTTAAGCTGTTGACCCGTCCAGACTTGATGGATGGAAACGATCCCCGCAGCCAGGCCATTCATGAAGGGAGGGTGCGCGAGAATATTCGCCGCCAGCATGCACTCGACGCATTGAAGCGCAAGGAGGTCTTCGTTGGCCTAGCGCAGGACGAAATGGACTCGCGCCTTGTTGAGCTGTTTCGTTCTTCGCGGACCTCTCTTCAGGAGGGGGGCTCCAATACGCTGTACCTCGCACTTGGCTTCCTATCATGGACCCGTGATGAAAAAGAAGACAAAAGGTACCGCGCTCCTCTCATTCTGGTTCCGGTGTCGCTGGAACGCCGCAGCGTACGCTCTGGTTTCAGTCTGAAGCTGCACGACGATGAGTCGCGTTTTAATCCGACGCTCCTCGAAATGCTGCGTCAAGACTTCGAGCTCGAGCTTGGTGTGCAGGATACCGAGTTGCCAAAGGATGATTCTGGGCTAGATGTTGCGGGTATCTGGAAGACCGTTTCCAATGCGGTTAAGGACATCAAAGGGTGGGAGGTTGTTGAGGATGTTGTACTCGCCACATTCTCGTTCGCCAAGCACCTGATGTGGAAGGACCTGACGGAGTGCACTGAACAGCTGAAGCAGAATGCGGTTGTCTGTCACCTTATCGAAACGCCACGCGATTCGTATGAAAGCAGCGTTGAATTTCCTGATGTTCGGAAGCTTGATGTTGAGTTGCCCGTGAAGCAGACCTTCTGCCCGCTGCCTGCAGACTCGTCGCAATTGTCGGCAGTCGTGGCTGGCAGTCAGGGTAAGGACTTCGTACTGATTGGGCCGCCGGGTACCGGCAAGAGCCAAACCATCTCGAACCTCATCGCGCAGTGTCTTGCGGAACGCAAGCGCGTGCTCTTCGTTTCCGAAAAGATGGCTGCACTCGATGTTGTTTATCGGCGTCTCGCGGATGTCGGCCTAGGCAATTTTTGTCTTGAACTTCACTCGAGCAAAGCGCGCAAGACGGACGTACTAGAGCAACTTCGTAGGTCATGGGATGCTGCTGCTGAGATGGCTCCAGATGAATGGCATGCGGAAGCTGCACGGCTTGAGGGGCTTCGGTCGCAACTGAACCGCTATGTCGAACATTTGCACACTCGGCATTTGAACGGGCTAAGCGTTTACGAGGCTATCGGTAAGGTAGTTGTCGGCCACGATCTGCCCCTTCTCCAGCTATCCTGGCCGTCTGCGCAAGTCCACGACGCGGCAGCCATGCGCGTCCTGCGTGAGGCGGCAGAGTTACTTGATGTCCATGCCAAGGTGATGGGAGAGGGACAGCTCACTGCTAATCCGCTAGCACATGTTGCTCAGACCGAATGGTCGCCCCTTTGGCAGGCCAAACTGCTGGAAGCCGCTCGGCACGTCGGGCCCACTGTCCGCAAATTTGAGGCTGCTGCCGCTGCGCTTACCGCTGCCATTGGGCTGCCGGTATTGCAACTGGAGCCACGTGTCCGCGATGGGCTTCGGTTGCTTGTAGAGACACTGCCGGCGGCATCAGGCCACGACTGGCAGTTTGTTTTGCTCCCTGATGCGAAGACGATTGCTGACAGCCTGCGTCAGGCCGTTCCGTTGGTTGAGCGTTATCGTGAGTTGCATGGCTCTCTGTCGTCGCCTTGTAGCAATCAGGTGCTGGAAGACATTCGCCTCGGTATCGCGCAGCTTTCCCGTTATTTTGAGCTTCACGCGCAACTCTCGCCACCGTGGAATGAGACGCTTCGGGCGCGGCTGGCTTCGGGCATTGAGCTGTTGCGCAACCGACAGGAGCTTCTGAGCCAGCTGACCCTTCCTTACAAGGAAGGGATTCCGACTGCCACTGTGCAGCAGCTTCAGGCAGAGTGGCGAGAATTGCAGAGTTCGTCATGGCCAATGAGCGTGATGCGGCGTCGTGCGTTGACTCGGAAGCTCAAGGAGCTGGCAACAGGAGGAGCTGAACCGAACATTGGCCCCGATATTGAACGTCTCGGAAAGATTGACGCACTCCAAGCCGAGATAAAACCCCTCGACGACCTTTCTCTGCTCACGTCCAATGCATGGGCTGGGTTGAAGACAGAGCTGGACGTTGCCCGCGCATCGCTCGGTTTCCAGGTGGCTCTTGAACAGGCCCGCGCTCGGCAGGCATGGGAAGATATTGGCCTTGACCCGGTGAGCCGGGGGCAATGTGGCGATGTCGCGCGCGAAGACCTCCAGCGCATGCGAGAAATGCGCCAGATTGACCAGGTTGTAAACCGGTTGGCCGCACTCGGCAGTGAAACCGATAGTGTCTGGTCGGGCTATGAAACGGACCTGGCCGTCGCGAAAGCCTTTGTCATCTATCAGGGCGCATTGGCGGCCGCCCGCAACAACAGCACATGGCAGGACGATGGGTTTGGTGCCGTTGAAAATGGGCGGGCTGGGGCCACTGCCGCAGCTGATCTAAGAAAGATGCGCGAACTGGTCTTGCTGCGTGGGCGCTTGCAGGAATTCGAAGACCTTTCAGCCAAGACGTCTGGGCTGTGGAACGGGCTGCAAACGAAGCTGGAGGCAGTCGAAGCTGTCCTCAGGTTCTTTGAAACATTGTCTGGTGCACTCGCCATTCTCGCGAGTACACCCGAAGCACTTGCGGCCGTTAAGGCTCCGGTTGCATTGCTGTTGGGCAACAGCAACGGCCTACTTGAGCCGACTGGCGCTATTGCCAGAGAGGGGCAGGTCTATGCTGATGCGTTGCATGCTCTGGATGAGGCCGTCACGCACTTCTCTGTTGCGAGCGGACTGCCTGAGCCGGACAAGACAACGCTTGGGGGGCTGCTGCCACTGCAGGTCATGCAGCGCGCGGACGACGTCCTGAACACATCGAACCGATTGAACGCATGGTGTGCGTGGTGCAAGGCCCGTCAAGAGGCATTTGCACTGGGACTGGCAAATATCGTCACGGGTCTTGAGCAAGGCACCATCCAGCTTGGCCGAGTCAAGGAAACCTTCGAAACGGACTACTGTCGTTGGTGGCTGAATGCGGTTGTCGACGCTGACGAAGTTCTCCGAACATTTGTTTCTGCTGAACACGAGAAGCGGATTCGTGATTTCCGAGAGCTGGACGAGCGTTTCATCGGTCTCACTCAGGCATTGGTCCGTGCACAGCTTTCCGCTGGCCATCCTGCGCCTGACCGCGTATCTCGCGGTTCCGAGTGGGGGCTACTGCGCTATGAGATGCAGAAGAAGACCCGCCATCTGCCGCTGCGTGAGCTAATGGCGCAAGCGTCGGATGCTGTCATGCGCCTGACGCCGTGCCTGCTCATGAGTCCGCTGTCTATCGCCCAGTATTTGCCGGCGGAAACCGCGAATTTTGACGTCGTTGTTTTCGATGAGGCGTCGCAGATTCCGGTGTGGGATGCTATCGGCGCAATGGCGCGCGGGAAACAGGTCATCATGGTCGGAGACCCGAAGCAGCTGCCGCCAACGAGCTTCTTTGACCGCGCGGAATCCGATGTCGACGACAGTGATGTCGAGACTGAGCTCGAAAGCATTCTTGAAGAGTGTATCGGTGCAAACCTGCCCACGATGAAGCTGTCGTGGCACTACCGGAGCCGCCACGAAAGCCTGATTGCGTTCTCTAACTATCGTTATTACGACGGGGATCTGGTTACGTTCCCGAGTCCTGTGACCAACGACCGTGCTGTGAGCTTCAATCATGTGCCGAACGGGCAATACGAGCGCGGCGGTGCACGGACAAACAAACTGGAAGCGAAAGCATTGGTAGCGGACCTCGTCGGCAAGCTGAAGTCGCCGAGATTCCGCGAAAGCGGACTGACCATTGGCGTTGTCACGTTCAATGCCGAGCAGCAAACGCTCATCGAGAACCTGCTGGATGACGAACGCCGTAAGGACCCTTCCATCGAACCGTACTTCCTTGAGACCCAGACGGAGCCGGTCTTCGTCAAGAATCTGGAAAGTGTGCAGGGTGATGAGCGCGACATCATGTACTTCTCCATCACTTATGGCCCAGGTATTGATGGTTCGATGCCCATGAACTTCGGTCCGTTGAACCAGCAGGGCGGTGAACGACGACTGAACGTTGCCATTACCCGTGCTCGCCAGGAGCTTCGGGTGTTCGGAAGCTTCCAGCCGGAACAGATGGATCTGTCAAGAACGCAGGCGCTGGGAGTGCGGGACCTGAAGCACTTCCTTGAGTTTGCGGACCGTGGTGCGCGTGCACTTGGCGAGGCCGTTGTTGGCAGCATTGGTGATTTTGATAGCCTGTTCGAGAAAAGCGTCTCTGCAACGCTTGCTGAAAAGGGATGGATTTTGCACTCGCAGGTCGGTGTGTCTGCATTTCGCATTGACCTTGGCGTCGTTGACCCTGACGCACCGGGTCGTTATTTGGCCGGTGTTGAATGCGATGGGGCAACCTACCATCGTTCGGCGACGGCCCGGGATCGCGACAAGCTCCGTGAGCAGGTATTGCGAGGCTTGGGATGGGAAATCCTGCGAATCTGGTCGACTGACTGGTGGATTGACATGCCTGGTACCGTCGAAAAAATTCATGGGCAACTTGAGTCACTTCTGGCTGAACAACGTGTGGTGCGGGCAAAAGAAGCAGAAGACGCTGCAATACTTGCACGGCAAGCTATTGCTGGGGCCATGGCAACCTCGAGCGAGGGCTCGACTGGCGCATTGTCAGGCGGTATCGAAAAGCCCGTCATACCGGAGAACGATGCGGATGTCTCGTCATTGACCTATGCACAAAACGCTTGCGCCGTATCCAATAATGCATCGTCGGAGGCGCGGTTCATTGAAGTGGACCTGGCATTGACCGGTTTCGAAGTCGACGCAGAAGCGTTCTTCGAGGTGGCGTACAACCCGCGTCTTCTCTGCATGATTGAGCACGTGGTGAGCGTCGAAGGCCCAGTTCTGGATGAGGTTCTGGCACGCCGCATTGCACGCCTGCATGGTTGGGGGCGCACAGGTGCGCGCATCCAGGACCGGGTCGTTCGCCTAGCATCCCTGCACTACGAGAGTGAGGCGGAAGACGTTGGTACATTCTTCTGGCCCAAAGGCAGTGACGTTGCCGGGGCGACTCGGTTCCGGCGTCCAGCAGTAGGCTCGGTGCGTTCGGTCGATGAGATTTCATTGACCGAGTTAAAGGCACTGGCGTTCGAGATGAGGGATGCAGGACATGACAAGGAGTCGGGTGTTCTGGCCATGTCGCGTGAAATTGGCTTGCGAAAACTCAGCGCAATAAGCCGGAGTCGATTGGAGCGTGCTTGGGGGGGCATGGTCAAGAGCCTCGAAGTATGAGGCCGGCTGTTGCCCAGTGGGATCCTGAGGGCTCGACAGGTTGTAATGCTCCACGCTACAGAAAGGGCCCTCCCCAAATCGAATCCGGCCGCTTGGCATGCTCGCGCAGATGAGCGGGCGCCCGATGCAGTGCAGCGGGCGTCAATTGCCGGGTGGCTCCGGCGGTTGTTCTGCGGTCCAGGTGTCAACACTATTCAGGACGGGTGATGACGGGATGCCGGTATCCGCCACCATCACCAGGACATGAACGCCTTTGTAATTAACGTGCTCAACGGCCTTGAAACCATGACGACAATAAACGCCACCGGTCAGGTTCTCGGTTTGCAAGTACAGCTTGCGTATCCCTGCACCACGAGCACGGCTGAGAATCTCTGTTATCAGCAAGGAGGCGACCCCCTGTCCGCGAGCTTTTTCAACGACATATACCCCACCCAACCAGTATTCGTACTCGGGAAATATCGCCATTTCACGGATCTTGAGCTCGGCAGCCCCCACCCATTCACCGGCCTGGCGGGCCAGTACGATCAGCTGCGCCCTGTCGACATGAGTGGCAGCCATGACCTTGGCCAGCACCTGATCTTGAGTGTAATGGCCGCTGTCGCGGCACCATTCGTCAAAATACCATGAGGCAACCATGCCTGCGGCAGATGGCTCATCAGCCAGTAACAGCAACTCCATAAATCCTCTTTGCGCATAAGCCATGACCAGCAGGGAAAGGATGACCACGGCGAGGTACAGCCCTGGATAGTGCCGGCGGGGGGGCTGGCCGCTGGAAGCGAGTCTCCATGGACCCGCTTGCCCCGGACAGGATTATCAAATGGATATCATAACCAGCCGGGGAGCGGAAGGCCGTGGATGTCTGGAAAGACCGGCGCGGCCCCATCAATTGCCCGGGCTCCTGATGGACGGTGAGCAGGCTGTGCGAAGGCGCCGGGAGCAAAGGCGCGCGTTCCCGCAGTGACTCACTGGCAAGGAGGCTCACTCCCGCCGTTTGTCCGCAAAAAAACCTGCTCCGAAGAGCAGGTTCAGACTGTCCACAAACGCCGTCCACGATAAACGGACGAGCGAAGCGAGGCTTCCCCGCAGCGGCAGGATTCAATTCAAGGGGGTGATGCACGAGCGGCTTGCTCCCTGATCGTCATGCAAGTATGTGATCCGGCTCAGGCTTCAATAATCGGTGTAGCCTTTTTCTCCTGGTGTGTAAAAGGTAGAGAAATCAGGCGCCACCAAGGCCTGTCCTGACTTCAGCCTGGCTACCAGATCCGGATTCGAGATAAACGGACGACCGAAAGCCACCAGGTCGCCACGCTGTGCGTCGAGATCGGCATTGGCCCGGGCGACATCGTAGCCTCCGGAGAGAATGTATTGCCCGTTGAACGCGGCACGAAGCCTGGCTTTCAATGCGGGGCTGACTTCCGGCGCCCCCATGGAGCTGTGATCCACGACGTGGATGTAGAGCAGACCGAGCGCATTCAACTCGTCGATCAAACGCAGGTACAAGTCATCCATCCCGGCATCCGGCACCTGGGCGTTGAAGACGCCATACGGCGAGATACGCATGCCAACGCGCCCGGCACCAATGGCAGCAACGGTTGCCCTGGCGACTTCAACCGCGAAGCGGATGCGGTTTTCGACCGGGCCGCCCCAGCGATCGTGGCGCAGATTGGAAGCCGTATTGAGGAACTGGTCGATCAGGTAGCCATTCGCCGCATGCAGCTCGACGCCGTCGAAGCCGGCCTGCATGGCCAGATTGGCCGATGCCGCATATTCGGCGATGCTCTGGGCAATGTCCGCCTCGCTCATTTCGAGTGGCTCTGGATGCTGCTGCATTCCGTCGGTGTCGGTCCACATCTCGCCGGGAACGGCGACCTGCGAGGGAGCCAGAACGCTGGCGCCGGCCGGCATGTTGGCGGGATGGCTGACCCGGCCAGTGTGCATCAATTGCACAAAAATCCTGCCGCCGGCCTGATGAACGCCATCGGTGACCCGTCGCCAGGCCTGCACCTGCTCTTCGTTGAACAGTCCGGGAATGCGTGGGTAACCCAGACCGTTGGGCGACGGTGACGTGCCTTCGGTAATGATCAGCCCGGCATCCGCCCGCAGGCGGTAGTACTGCGCCATCAGTTCATTAGGCAGGTTTCCGATCGCGCGGCTGCGTGTCAGCGGCGCCATGACGATACGGTTCTTCAGCGGCAGGCTGCCGAGCCGGGTGGGGGTGAATAGTGCGCTGCTCATCAAGGTTTCCAGTGTGTCGGGTTTGGATCAGGCGGGATTGAGACAAGGGCGCTTCGCCCGACTGCGGTCAGAGGGCAAGGAGTCGCGGTGCTGGCTGGCTGGTTTGCATCGCAGCGAACAGCTCGGCGCGTGCCGTATCGAATCGCTCCCAGAGGCCGGCATCAGCCATGGATGGCAAAGTGACCGACTCGCCCTGGTCGAAACCGGCTAGTGCGGCGTCGACAAGATGCTCGGCAGACATCACCGTTTCTTGTGGCAACGCGGCCAGCGGCACGCCGGAGATATCCCAAAGATCGGTGGCGGTGGCGGCAGGCAGCACCACTTGAACCCTGATTCCGGTATTCGCTAGCTCCTGCTGCAGGCCGCGACTGAAGTTGAGCACGAAACCCTTCGTGCCGCTGTATACGGCGCTGACCGGCAGCGCATCTAGTGCCAGTGCCGAGGCAATATTTATAATGATGCCGTCGTTGCGCGCCTTGAACGCTGGCAGCACGGCATGCGTCAAGCGCGTCAGCGCCGTGATGTTCAAGGCGATTTGCGCCAGCGAGTCTTGCGGCGGCGCTTCGGCAAGCTGGCCCAGTCTGGCAATACCCGCGTTGTTTACCAGTACCCGGATGGCGGAATGATCAGCGAGGACGGTTTCCAGAGCCGTCAGGTCGGTTTCTTTTTCAAGGTCGGCCACCAGCGCTTCGGCCCTGATGCCATAAGCCTGCTCAAACCTTGCGCCGAGACTTTGCAAGCGGTCGCCACGTCGGGCGACAAGCAGCAGGTCATAGCCGCGCCGGGCAAGACGATCCGCGTAGATGGCGCCAATACCGGATGAGGCACCGGTTACAACCGCGACTTTTCTGGATGAGTTCATGGTTTTTCTCTGTTGGTCAGGTGAGTAAAAAAAGGGGCTCGATGGGGACTGCTCATCGCATTTTGACGACGACTTTCCCCCTGGCATGGCCTTGGGCAAGATAGGCCAGCGCCTCTTTTGCCTGCTCGAACGGGAATACCTTGTCGATTACCGGCTGGATGCGTTCCGTCTCAAGCAGTTGGCCAATGTGGTCGAGTTGGGCGCCGTCCGGACGCACGAAGAGAAACGAGTAAGTGACGTCCCGCTTCTTTGCCTGGCGCATGATCTTGCGGCTCATCAACCCGAATACGAATGCCAGGAAGAAATTCAGCCGTTTCGCACGAGCGAATGCCGCATCCAGCGGGCCGACGAGAGAGACGATCCTGCTTCCCGGTTTGAGGATGGAGATGGATTTTTCAATCACATCACCCCTGACCGTACCAAGCACTGCGTCATAGCCATGCAGGACCTTCTCGAATTCCTGCTTCTTGTAGTCGACCACCTCGTCTGCGCCCAGACCGCGCACCAGTTCGATATTGCCCGTACTGGCGGTGGTTCCCACCCTGGCGCCAAGGTGCTTTGCCAGCTGGATCGCAAGCGTGCCGATTCCGCCCGACCCGGCAGGGATGAAGACTTTCTGGCCGGCCTGGAGATTGGCGCGTTCCTTCAGCGCTTGCCACGAGGTGAGGCTGACCATCGGCATCGAGGCGGCTTGCACGAAGTCCAGATTGGCCGGTTTCAGCGCGGCAACGCTCTCCGGCACGACCGCGAATTCGGCAATTGACCCTGTGCCAAGGTCAAAGACGCTGGCGAAGACGGCGTCGCCTGGCTTGAAGCGAGTCACGTCGCTGCCAACCCCGGTCACCACGCCGGCCAGATCGCTGCCCAGGGTGGCCGGAAGCCGGAAAGGCAGAACCGGTTTGAACATCCCGGTCGGAATCATATTGTCGATCGGGTTCAGGCCGGCGGCGTAAACCTGTACCAGCAGCTCGCTGGCTTTTGGCGTGGGGCGGGGAACTTCGGTGAGCCCGATCCCGGGCGACTTGCCATAGCGTTTGAAAGTGAGTGCTTTCATGGTCTGACTTTTCATCCTGCACTGCCCATCGGCCACGCCGCTGCGGCTGCGCAGATGTCTGAAAATGCTCCGGTTACCGGAGCGATACCTGCATTGCTCGTGCTCATCAACCAAGTCTCCGTACCGGGTAGATTGCCTGTCATTGAAGTGTTAGTATCAAACTGATACGAACACTACTACCAATCTGAAAACAAGTCACTATCAAAATAGTATGAACAGCGAAAATAGTTGCAATGACCCATGCCCGATCGCGCGCAGCCTGGCTGTCGCCGGTGACGCATGGAGCATACTGATCCTGCGGGACGCCCATGCCGGCCTCACCCGCTTTGACCAACTCCGGAAAAGCCTGGGCATTGCACCGACGATGCTGACCCGCCGGCTGGCGGCATTGACGGAGGAGGGGCTGCTGGAGAAGCGGCGCTACTCGGAGCACCCGCCGCGCGAGGAGTACCTGCTGACTGCTGCCGGTCGCGATTTTCTGCCGGTACTGTTCATGATCGGCGCATGGGGACGCCAATACCGCGGCGGGGGCAAGCTGACTCGTTTCCTGGACGCGGAAACAGGCAAAGAAATCAAGGCAGTCGCTGTGGATGAAGGCACGGGGGCGAAGATCGGGACTCGCCCCATGCGCATGGTCACGCCTGATGAAAGCTGACAGCCGATCTGGCGAACCGGATGGCTGCCTTGCGTATTCACCGATGGCGGCCCATCTTCATGCGGGTTCCTTCTCTGAGGGTCGACTGACGCTGCTGGGCCGGATCCTGAACCAGATGGAATACATCGCCGGCAGGAATACCAGGGTCAGGATCGTCCCGGCGAAGGTGCCGCCGATCAGTGTGTAAGCGAGCGTTCCCCAGAATACCGAATGGGTCAGCGGAATGAACGCCAGGATTGCCGCCAGCGCCGTCAGAATTACCGGACGGGCGCGCTGCACGGTCGCTTCGACTACGGCACGGAATGGATCCAGCCCTGATTTTTCGTTCTCGCGGATCTGTCCGATCAGGATCAGCGTGTTGCGCATCAGGATGCCCGACAACGCAATCAGGCCGACCAATGCATTGATGCCGAAGGGCTGCCGGAACAGGAGCAGGGTCGGCACCACGCCGATCAGGCCCAGCGGGCTGGTGAGGAAGACCATGACCATTCCGGAGATTGAACGCACCTGCAACATGATGATGAGCAGCGTGATGGCCAGCATGATCGGGAAGATTGGCAGCATCGCCACGGTGGCCTTGCCCGACTCCTCGATGGATCCTGCTTCTGCGATGTGATAACCCTCCGGCAGCTTTTTCATGATCGGCTGGAGTTGCTTTGTAATGGCCGCCGACACGTCCGGTGGCTGCAAGCCTTCAGCGATATCGCCTCGTACGGTGATCGTCGGTGTGCGGTCGCGCCGGCGCATGACGGGCTCTTCCATGCGCACCTCGATCTTGCCCGCCTGCGACAGCGGAATGCGTTGCCCATGGGCGCCCGCCAGCGTGAAATCGCCAATCCTGGCCGGGTCGAGCCGGACATTTCCGGCCGAACGTGCGACGACCTGCACCGTGCGGATGTCCTCGCGCACCGTGGTGACGGGCACCCCGGTCAGCAGGAATTGCAGCTGTTGCGCGACGGCGCTGGAAGTCAGTCCCACCGCCTGCAGCCGGTCTTGCTGCAAGGTGAAGTGCAGCGTGGGCACACGTACTCCCCAATCCGTGTTGACGGTGCGCACAAGCGGGCTGGCATCCATGACCTGCTGTACCTCGGCGGCGACTTTACGCAATACCCCGGGATCAGGGCCGGTGACACGGTAGGCCACCGGAAATGGTGAATAGGGGCCAAATACGAGCTGGGTGACGCGCAAGCGTGCCTCGGGGGCCAGTCCATTGGCGATGGCCTGCCGCAGCCTGAGTTTCAATGCTTCGCGCTCGCCCTGGCTGTCCGTGCGTACCACGATCTTCGCAAACGACGGATCGGGCAGTTCCGGTCCCATCGCGAAAAAGAAGCGTGGTGCACCCTGGCCGACGTAGGCGGTGACGATTCTGGCTTCCTTCTGCCTGGCCAGCCAGGCTTCCACCTTCGCTGCCGCTTTGCTGGTTTGCGTGATCGACGTGCCATAGGGCATCTGCATCTCGACCAGAACTTCAGGTCGGTCAGAAACCGGGAAGAATTGTTTCTTGACGACAGCCATGCCGAGCACCGACAGCACGAAAAGGCCGATCACCGAACCGGCGACGATCCACTTGCGGGCAATGACGCGCCCGAGCAGCCGGCGGAAGCGGTTGTAGCGTGGCGTGTCGTAGATGCCCTCGTGACCGCCTTCGGCCGCCTTGAAGTCGGGTAACAGCTTGACACCCAGGTAGGGGGTGAACACCACCGCGACCAACCACGAGGCGATCAGGGCTATGCCAACGATCCAGAACATATTGCTGGTGTACTCGCCGGCCGTGGACCGGGCGAAGCCATTGGGCATGAAGCCGACTGCCGTGACGAGCGTGCCCGACAGCATTGGTGCTGCGGTGTGGCTCCAGGCATAGGCCGAAGCGGCGACCCGGTTGTAGCCTTCCTCCATCTTCACCACCATCATTTCAATGGCGATGATGGCGTCGTCCACCAGCAGGCCCAGCGCCAGGATCAGCGATCCCAGTGTTATGCGATCGAAGTTCTTGCCGCTCGCCAGCATCACGGCGAAGACGATGGCCAGCGTCAACGGCACGGCCGCGGCAACCACGATGCCCACACGCCATCCCATGCTCACAAAGCTCACCAGCAGGACTACCAGCACTGCAGCGAAGAACTTGACCATGAACTCATCGACCGCTGCGCTGATGTTGACGGCCTGGTCAGTCACTTTGGTCAGGCGCATGCCCAGCGGTTGTGCTGCGTTGATCGCAGCCACCTCGCTGTCCAGGGCCTTGCCCAGGTTCAGCCCGTTCCAGCCATCGCGCATGACGACGCCCAGCAGCAGGGCTGATTCGCCGCCGTTACGGATCATGAACGTTGCCGGGTCTTCGTAGCCGCGCTTGACCGTGGCGATGTCCGACAGTTTCAGCGTGCGGCCTTGTGCCACCACCGGCGTATCCTGGATTTTCTGCAGCTGGTCAAAGGCGCCGTCCAGGCGGATGAACACCTCCGGCCCCCTGGTTTCCACCGAGCCGGCTGGCGTCAGAACATTCTGGCTGTTGAGGGCAGCGAATACGTCCTGCGGGCTGATGCCCAGTGTGGCCAGGCGGTCATGCGAGAACTCGACAAAGATCCGCTCGGCCTGTTCGCCAACGATATTGACCTTTTTCACGCCCGGTACATGCAGCAGACGCTGGCGCAGCGTTTCCGCATCGCGAACGAGCACACGCTGTGGTTCATCCTTGGCCTTGAGTGCGAACAGGGCGAATGTCACATCGGAGTATTCGTCATTCAGAAATGGCCCCATCACGCCAGGAGGAAGATTTTGCACTTCATCGCCGACTTTCTTCCGTGCCTGATAGAACTCCTCTTTCACTTCCGATGGCGGGGTGCTGTCCAGCAAGGTCAGCGTGGTGAAAGCCAGCCCGGGGCGGGTGTAGGTCTCGCTGCGGTCATACCAGCGCAGTTCCTGCAGGCGCTTTTCGATTTTCTCCGCGACCTGGTCTTGCATCTCCTGTGCGCTGGCGCCGGGCCAGGCAGTAGCGATAGTCATCACCTTGATCGTGAATGATGGGTCCTCGGCACGTCCCAGCCGGAAGAAGGAGACGGCTCCCGCCAGCGAGATCAACAGAATCAGGAATAGGGTAACGGCACGTTCGCGCACGGCGAGCGCCGACAGGTTGAAACGGCCCTCGCTCACGGCTTGACTCCTTCTGCGGCCGTGGCGACGGCATTGTCAGCAAGCCGGACCTGTTGTCCTTCACGCAGCAGATGCGCACCGAGCGCGACGACCCGGTCGCCTTGCCTGATCTGGCCGTCAATGCGCGCGCCATCATCACTCAGGTGCAGGACGGAGACTGGCCGCCAGGTTACCCTGGCTGGCTTGCCATTAATTACCCAGACGCCAGGTCCTTTCCCCGCGTCGAACAATGCTCCGATTGGTACCTGCATGCCCGCCGTGTTTACTGCATGCCCATCCGGGATCTGTATTGTCACCGTGGCACCCAAAGGCGCATTGGCCAAGTCGCCATCCAGCACATAGCGTGCTTCGAAGGTGCGGGTGAGTCGATCTGCGGCATCGGAGAGCTGACGAAGTCTGGCGGGAGCGCTGACCCCTTCCTTGCCGAACAGGGTGGCTTGCCCGATGGAGCCTGCCGCAGGGCGCAGGGTCTCCGGCAGCTGGATGACGGCCTCTCGACGACCGGTGCGAGCCAGGCGCACCACGACCTGCCCGGCGCTGACGACTTGGCCGGGCTCGGCCAGCGTTTCCATGACGACCCCGTCACCATCGGCCACTAGCTCCGCATAGCGGCTTGCATTGCGGGCCACGCTGGCCTGCGCTTCGGCTGCGCCGAGCTGGGCCCTGGCTGCATCTGCCGCCGCTTTGACCTGGTCGTAGGCTGAAGCAGAAATCGCACCGGTTCCACGCAGGTCACGGTAGCGGGCCTCGTCTTGTACTGCCTGCTGCGCCCGCGCTCGCGCCGCGACTACCGCCTCCTGTTGCGCATGGGCGGCAAGTTGCAGGTCGACCGGGTCAATCCGCATCAGCGGCTGACCGCGTTTGACGGTTTGCCCTGCGTCCACCAGGCGCTCCAGCACCTTGCCGGAGACACGGAAGCCGAGATCGCTCTGTACACGGGCGGCTATGGTGCCAGTGAATGAACGTGATTCAGGGGCAGTCGCCCGGGCGATGGCCGTACGCACAAGCGGCGTGACGGTGCGGGGATCTGTCTGTGCCTGTTCGCCACAGGCGACCAATGCAAACGGCACGGCACAAATGACTGCAGGGATGGCAAGGCGATGCCGAAGCATGAAAGTCCCTTTGACGAAGTGATCGGGACTTTCAGTATTGTTATTGTGACCAATTTAGTCAATGGTCACTAACGGATTGTATCGTCACGGCGACAGGCTGCGCAGCACCAGGCTGGAGAGCTGCGCGGGGGCCTCCTCTGCGTTTTCGATGTTGTACTGCAGCTGCAGCGGATGCAGATAGGGGCGCATGACCAGGTAAATCGCCTTGGCGGTTTCATCGAGCGGCGTCTTGCGCTCAAAGTCCCCGCTCAGCCGCCCCTGCTGCACGACATCCTGCAGCAAGTTCTGGATGCGCTCCTCGTAGGCGACCGTTGCCTGCCAGTGTTCGCCTGCAGCCGAGGCCGCAATTTCATAGAGTTTGCGGTCCTGGAAAAACAGCCGCAGGCTTGCATCCACAATGGCCTTGAACATCCGCCGCAGTTTCTCGGGCGGCCGCCCGGTTGCATCGACTGCTGCTCTGACGTCGGCCTCGATCTCGCGCAGACAGTTGGCGCAGATCATCTCGCCGATGGCTTGCTTGGATTCGAAGAACTTGTAGATATAGGCCTTGGAAAAGCCAATGGCTTTGGCGAGGTCGGACACCGTGGTCTTCTCGTAGCCGTAGTGGCTGAAGTGCTCGGTGGCGGCGGCAACAATTTGATCGCGGACTTCGTGGTCGGCCGGGCCGCGGGCGGAAGGAGGGGAAGTATGGGGGCTCTTCATGGCTTGTAGCTTACAGGGGTGCTCAAAAATTGACAATGAGTGACCAATATGTAATATGGTCACCATAGTTCATTCTGACCCGGAGCCTGTCCGTGCTAGCCAAACGCTCTCTTGCCTTGCTCATCGCCGCCAGTTTATTGGCCGGCTGTGCTGCTGGTCCCGATTATGCCCGGCCCAACATGCCGATGCCTGAACGGTATCTGGGCGCTGCCGCAGTGGAGCAGCGGCATGCGTCCACCCGTGCCGACCAGGCTGCATGGTGGACAGGTTTCGGTGATCCGCAACTGAGTCGATACGTCATGCTGGCGTTAGCGCAAAATCTCGATCTCGCGCAGGCATCCGCCCGCGTCATTCAGGCGAGGGCGGGGCTTGGAGCGGCCAATGCCGCGCTGCTGCCGGCTGGCCATGTCGGCGGCCAGGCTGCCAGAGCCTACCAGTCCGTTGAAACGCCCCTGGGGCAAGTCCTGAATTCGGGACCGGGTTTCGACCGGTATGGCAATGCCTATGAGGCCGAACTTGGTGCCAGCTGGGAACTGGACTTGTTTGGTGGCTTGCGCCGTGGACGAGAAGTGGCACTGGCCGAGTATCAGGCTTCGGAAGCCGGCAATGCGGCTACTCGCCTGGCAGTGGCAGCGCAGACCGCCGACATCTATATCGAGATCCGCGGGTTGCAAACCCGGCTGGATGTTGCCCGTCGACAGGTGCAGAAGCAGCAGGTGCTGCTTGAAACCATCCAGCTGCTATATGGCAAGGGGTTGGTGGCCGAACTGCAGGTGAGCCAGACCGAAGGGGGGCTTGCCCAGGTCCAGTCTTCCGTGCCTGTCCTTGAAGCGGGGCTGGACGCAGCCATGAACGCACTGGATGTGATGCTGGGTTCGTCACCCGGCACGCATCGTGCCGAGCTGGCCGAAGCTGCTGCCATCCCTGTTGCCCCGCGCATTGGCGCTACCGGATCACCGGGCGAGTTGCTCCGGCGCCGGCCTGACCTGATCGCGGCCGAGCGCCGCCTTGCTGCAGCGAATGCACGTATTGGCGTTGCCGTTGCCGAGTATTACCCCAAACTTTCCCTGAGCGGGTTGATCGGCAGTGCAACGGGCGTGACGGCGGGCAATCTGTTCACTGGCGGTGCCAGCCAGGCTTCCGGTGTGCTGGGGCTGCGCTGGCGCCTGTTCGATTTTGGTCGCATCAACGCGCAGATTGACCAGGCCAGGGGCCAGGAGGTTGAGATGCTGGCCGCGTATCGGCTTGCGGTGCTGCATGCGACTGAGGACGTGGAGAACGCTTTCACGGCCCTGGTCAAACGCGAGGAACAGGCGGCAGTCCTTGCCCGGGGAGTGGACTCGCTCAGCCGGGCCCGGTCGGCTTCGTTTGCTGCCTATCAGAAAGGGGTCGTTAGCCTGATCGAGGTCCTGCAGGCAGATGAAAGCTTGCTGCGTGCCTCCGACGCACAGGCTCAGGCGCAGACGGAATCGGCACGTGCAGCGGTTGCTGCCTTCAAGGCGCTTGGCGGCGGTTGGCAGACGGGGCTGAGTACAGAGGCTGACATGGCGGGCTTCAATAAAACTTCCAGAGCAGGGGGCGCGGTCGCGTGCAATCGTACCGGGGCTGCTGCTGGCCCACGCCGTGCTGCATGGGCCAGTGGGCCGTCAGAGCAGCTGCATAGTCGAAGCGAGTACGCCCAAAGCGCTCTTGCAACACAGCGCTCACGGTTTCGCCGGGGCATTGCATAAACGTGCAAGCTTGTCGTTCTGCACGCTATGCTGCGCATACATCGCGCCAGGCGCTTGAATGACCACTCAAGGGGGCTGTATGGAAACGCAAGAAATACATCGGGGTCGTCTGATCGACCACATCCAGTTGGTAGTTCAAGACCTTTCTGCGAGCCAGGCCTTTTACGCAGCCGTTTTTGCTTCTCTCAATGTGCCCATGGGAGGCGCGGGTGACGGGTACTTCTGGGCAGACGAATTGTTCGTGACCGCCATGGATGGCCCGGCGGCGC
Source organism: Microvirgula curvata (assembly GCF_054781615.1). Classification (NCBI taxonomy): domain Bacteria; kingdom Pseudomonadati; phylum Pseudomonadota; class Betaproteobacteria; order Neisseriales; family Aquaspirillaceae; genus Microvirgula; species Microvirgula curvata. Next base: position 45,334 of record NZ_BAAGUB010000031.1, read on the forward strand.
TGGGGGCGCTGACGGGGCGTCACCACCTGGCATTCCAGGCGCAAGACCGGGCGATGGTCGACCGTTTTTACCAGGCCGCGCTCGCGCATGGTGGCGAGGACAATGGCGCTCCCGGGGAGCGTGCCTATCATCCTGGCTACTACGCTGCCTTTGTTCTGGATCCGGACGGCAACAATATTGAAGCGGTCTATCACGGTGAAGCGACGCGCAGTGCTGCTTCAGTGTCGATCACTTTTTAATCCTGGCGTGTTGATTGCCACCGGGCTGGTTCTCCGGGGGGCAGGGCGCCGTATCCCGCCTGATGGACTGCCCCTTGCCTCTCCAATGAAGGGTAATATTGACGCGCGGCGTCTTCTATATTGAACCACACTTGATTTCTTCCATTGTTTTTTGCCATGTACAGACAGGCATCTACCCTTTTTATCAGATCATCGGTGGATTCATTTTTCTCAAATTTGGATACTCCAATAGAAACCGTGATTGAAATGGGTGGGTCAGATATTAATTCATGGTGCTGAATGTCGGTTCTGATCCTCTCTGCAATTTCCAGTGCCATTTCCAAATCGGCATCAGGCAGAATGGCGATAAATTCTTCACCGCCATACCGGGAAAGCACATCTGATGATCGTAAATTGGCTTGTACCCGCTGGCCAAAATGAAACAAAACCTTGTCCCCGATGGCATGGCCATGAACATCATTGATTTTTTTGAAAAAATCAATGTCAAGCATAATCAGGCAGGAATTCGCTTGTCCGCAATCTTTCTTGTGCTGGAAATTGATCAGCATTGAATTGAGTGATCTTCGATTCGCCAGATTGGTCAAGGCGTCATTGTTTGCCAAAATCTCGACTCTTTCAAGAGATTCTGCCAGGTCCCTGGTGAAAATATTGTTTTCCAGTTGCAGTTTGATCCCGAGGATAACCTTGGTCGATAAAACATTCAAATTGTAATGTAAAATCAGCAAGTATACCGTAAACCCTATTGAAAATTCTGATGCTGCAAATACCTCTGCGCCCCACTGCAGCGCAGGTGGTACAGAGAAAGCCCAAAATCCAGTTGCAAAATATCTGAATGCGGACATGCATGTTACGTATACAGGTGCATTGATGGCGGCAACCCCGCATAAAACAACAACCAGCCAAGAGTCAACGAGTTGATTGTAAAGAAAGAGAAGCGGCACCATGGCGCCCCAGGCAATCCCATCCGCTGCTGATAATAAATTTAAAAAAGCGGTAATTTTTTTATTGCTCAATCTTGATGATTTTATGTAAATAATTATCCCGTGCGAAATGAGCCATTCTATTAAGAATATCAAAACCCATGTGGTTATATTTCGTGTGGGGATGTAACCGTAGGATAGCCATACAACCAACCCCCATCCGAGTGGTGTCAAGAACAGGGTCTTTTGCAATGACTCTACGCATTGACCAAGGGCTTTGGTTGTAGCGTCCTCGTGCACAATTTTTGCGTGAGTGGCATTGTTCATAAATATTTATAAATATGAAAATTAAAGATATTCATCATTGTGTCGTTGCTTTCATTTGTATTTGAATATGTTGCAAGGCAATGATGATTTTCTCTCCGCAGGCCGATCACCACGCACCTGGGGTTCTGGCTGTCAATGAGTGCGGGCCGGAACTCGCGGGGCGTCGGATTGCATGGTGAACTGTGCGGTCTGAATGGATTTTCACCCTGTCGCCCGGTTTCGGTCTTTTCACGCGAATCCCCAGGTGACAGGGACCAATGCACGTTCAGGCATTCATCCCGGAAACTTCCGTTGCCTGCTTTGGCGAGGGGAGGGGCTGCGAGCTTTCCTGGGCTGGAGAAGTCCAGGGGCACCTTGTGTTCATGCGCCCGGTAAGCCGGCGCATGCAGGATGAACCTGCTGCCATGGTCAATCTGGATGCGCTTTGGCACAGCACAAAGTGCTTTCAGATGGTTCATCGTCAAGTCATTCAAGGTGGGGATTCCCCGTCGTTCCAGGCGAGCCGCCGCCGCACCATCATGCCTTGATCGCCGGGGGGCGCCTCAGGGAGCTCCATCTTGTGGCAGGTCCCGGCCATTGATGGACTCGCAGCCAGCAGGGTCCCCGGCGTGTTGACGACTGCCGTCTTGTCAGCATTGCTCCCACCAGCCAGGGCATGCCAGCCGGGCTGGCGGGTCGGCTTCGCATGGGTGAGCCTGCAGAAGTTCTCAATGACCAGTCCGGCTGGGTGCATTCTGTCGCCCTTCTAAGCTGACAAGTGCCTGTCTTGGCAGGGTGTGCCGTTTCAGCATATGTCATATAAATTTCCAATGCCAGTTGCTACTACCCGGGCATCGACCGGGCTTCTGTCTGTCGGGCGCCATCGACGGGCATGTCGCGTCATCAGTCTGACGCCTGATCGTAGCGACGGCTGGCCGCTTCCAGTGCGTCGATGTCGGCGCTGCACAACTGTCGCTTCAGCGTATCGAATTTCGCTTCAGGCCAGTCATAAACCTTGAGCGCCAGCAGCCGCTCGATCACTGCCGGCGAAAAACGCGTCCTGATCGGCTTCGCCGGGTTGCCGCCCACCACGGCATAAGGGGCGACATCGCGCGTGACCACACTGTTGGCCGCGACAATCGCGCCTTCTCCGATCGTCACGCCGGGCATGATCATCGCGCGCATGCCGATCCAGGCGCCGTCGCCAATCACGGTCGGCCCCTTGCCCTGGCAGGACTCGTCCAGAAAATCGGCAAAAGGATACAGGCTGAACCAGTCCGCCCTGTGCGTGTGATTGCCGCCGAGCAAGATTACCGCCTCCGCACCGATGCATACGTAATCACCAAGATAAAGCGGGTCGATGTCCCATTGCGGCTCCCACGCCTGCAGGCTGTATTCGTCGCCATACAGATAGCGCACCACGGATTGTTCAAAGCTGCCGCTCCACGCATCGCTGTAATAGCTGTGCGTGCCCTTGATGTGGATGTTCGGGTTGCGAACGGTCTGGTAAATCAGTTCGACTTTTGACCAGTGTTTTTGATGTTGCATACAGGTTGCCATGGCGATGCTTGATACTCCGGATTGTCCCCTCCCGCACTGGAATAGCAAGGGTCGGTGGCGGCCTGATGCGTGATGGCCGGGACCAGGAAGCATGTCAGGGTGCTGGCCGGTGCAGGAAGTATCCGGTTTTCCATGGAGGTCGCGACTGGCGCGACATCATTATTCGATATGACGAGCAGAAGCGGGGTGGGATAGAATTTATGCCTCTTTACCCCCTCGGCCGACTGGCTTCTGACTGGATTGAAAATGAGTTCTGGAAATAAAATCATGAAAATGATTGCTGGTGCCGTATTGCTTCAATGTTGCGCGATGGCGGTTGCCGATGAACTGCCCCCGGATGAAAAAACACCAGAGCTGGAAAGCCCGGCCAAGGCAAGAATAAGAGTTTTTGGCCGGAATAGCGTTTATGTGGATCTGTTCAAGAACAGTGAATGCTATACGAAAAAATTCATTGGCACGGCGCCGAACCAGATTGTGGCCTCCGGCGGATTTTCCGACACCATGGGCTCATTTTTTGGCTCGGTTTCGAATGTCACCATTGGCATGCCGGAATCGCCCACCACCAGAAGAATCGACGACATCAGTTTTTTTGGCGCGCGCGCGTTTTTCAAAGAGTATGAAATCGAGGCCGGGCAGCCATTGACCATCAGCAGCGGCATTGTCGATCCCCATGCCTCTTGCCGGGTGACAGCCAGCTTTATCCCCCAGCCCGGCAAGGATTACGAGGCGTTTTTCCAGATCCGGGGTTCGGCCTGCGTTCTGCAAACCGGGGAAATCGTGATGACGCCGGATGGCACCGACCTGGCCGTGATTGCCGGCCTGAAGCGTGCGTTCATCTGCAGCGAAAACAAATAGGGCAGCCGGATGGCCATCCGGGTTGTCGTGCCCGCAAGGCCGTTCAATGCCCTACAACCCGTTCTCCCCGCACGCGACCACCGTCTTCGTGATGGCCAGTACCGGCCAGACCTCTTCCACGCTCACGCGACGGTCGGCATCGACCAGTGTGCGCGCGTGCTTTTCCTCGCCGGTCTGGCGGGTCACGGACTGCCAGCAGACGTCGCCGGTTTTCTCGACCGTGCGACCCAGCTGATAGGGGACGGTCAGTTCCATGATATTGGCCTCGTCGCCATGGGCGATCTGCCGGTGAACCGTGAATGTCCGGGTTTCAGCGTCGGCAGGTGCGCCGGCACAGGCCTGGCTGGCCAGAGCCAGAACGGTGGCAAGCAGCGTGATCCGCGTCGACCTCATCATTCCTCCGCTGTGGGGCAAGGCCCCGGCATGTCCTTATCCGCGCCGTGCCGGCTCGGCCTCATGAATGAACACCGTATACGTATCCGCCGGATGCGCGACCCGGGCCAGGTCCAGTGCATGGCCGATGGCGCCACGGTGATAGGTACCGTGGTTGATGATGTGGAACAGGATCTCCTGTCGGCTCATGCAGCCCTGCCTGCCATCGGCAAACGTGAACGAGAGCCGCTGCTGCCGTTGTGCCGGCGTCAGGTCTCTTGCCTGACAGGAAAACCATTCGCTGGATGCCGCCAGCCTTTGCGCCAGTTCCTGCAGATCGGGAACCGTGTCGGTGTTGGTCGTGCGGTGCGGGGCCGGGGTGCCGGCCAGGCGGGCCCTGAACAACTCTTCCACGATGACCATGTGGTTCAGCTGCTGGGCCGTGAAGGCGGCGGCTTCGGGAAACGCTGCCCGGTCAATGCGCGCCATGGCCGCCAGCGTGCGGCGGTCTGACCATTGTTTGTAATCGAATGCGCTGACCAGCATGGGTCCCTCCGGCGATAAAATCGGCAAGAGGCCGATTATCGCGCGGGCAGCGGCGGGTTTCCATGCCGGAAAGGTATTCAGGCGGCGAGGCGTATGCCAAAACTGACGAACAGGCCGCCGATCATGCCGTGCAGCAGGGCCTTGAGCTTTTTCTGACGCGAAAACACCCTGGCCAGACTGGAGCCGGCCAGAATCAGGATGCTCAGGTAGCACATGCTGAAGGCCTGCATGATGAGCCCGAGAACCAGGAAGCTGATTGTCGGATAGGCATAGTCCGGGTCAACGAACTGCACGAAGAATGACAGGAAAAACAGGATCGCCTTGGGATTGATCAGGCTGATCATCAGTGCCTTGCGGCAACTGGTCCCGAACGGGGTGTGCTCGCGGGCGGCAGGGGCTTCGGTGACGTCAGCCTGGGTGGTCTCCGTGCGTTTGCCGACGAGTGAGCGCACGCCGTTGAACAGCATGCCGGCGCCGAGATAGCACAGGTAGGCTGCGCCAGCCAGCCGGACCACATTGAACAGGAACAGATTGGCATGCAGCACCGAGGCGGCGCCCAGGGCGGACAGCGACATCAGCACCGAGTCGCCGATAAAGATACCCAGTGCGCCGCCGTAGCCGCTTCTGATGCCGCTGCGGGCCGCGGTGGTCAATACGTAGATCGAGTTCGGGCCCGGCACCAGCACAATGGCGAGCACGCCCAGAATATAGGAAAACAGATACATCACACCAAACATGGCAAGCGCTGGACCGTATGAATGGCGCCGGAAAGGCGCCTTGCGGCAAGCATACGCGCAGTGCCGCTCATGCGGTCTGCACATGTCGCGAGGGTGACAGGTGCTGACTCCCTTCTGTGGAATCCGCTGCCGGGGATGGCAGAAACGCCCGGATTTGATCCAGGGCCAGAACTTGCGGACGAATATCAGTGACTATCCATTACCGGCATGAGGCGCTCCATGGCCGTCAGCAGGTCGGCGGAGCTACAGTCGAGCGCGCGGGCAATCCTGAGAATGAGGATCAGTGACGGCATGTGTTTGCCGCGCTCGATCTTGCCCATGTGCGAGCGTTCAATGCCTGCCAGCTGGGCCAGTTTCTCCTGGGCGACACCCTGTTCCATTCTCAGCTTGCGAACGACGTTGCCGAATGCCTGGGCGGGGCCGGTTTCAAATGTGGTTGTGCCAGGTGGCCGGCCATGCCGGGTCATGAGCTTTTTCATATTAAAAGCGTCATGGATTGTTAACCCTGCCGCAACGTTAAATTTAACTCTTTTATCCCGTCATTCTTCAACATTTTTATACCCTGCCGGTTTGTTATGCAAAGTGCGAAAGTTTTGTTGAATTGCGTATCCGCCTGGGATATGCTTTAAAAACTGATACCCGATACCCTGTCGACAATATACATGCAGATTGTCGATGCTTTTTTGCGTCCATTACAAGGTGGTGTGCCTGTTTTCCGGACGATTTCCGCATTTTCCCGGAAGGGCGGTGTGCGTTTGCGGCATGGGGATGGGGTGCCCTGTTTCTGCATCAAGGAAAGTGAGCTGTTCATGCGTGACAACCAGCCGGTTACCTCGAAAGAGGTCCTGTATCCTCGCCATGCGCAATTGATCACTACGACGGATTTGCAGGGTGACATTACCTTTGCCAATGACGATTTTGTTGCCGTATCCGGTTTCAGCCGCGAGGAGCTGGTCGGGCAGCACCACAATATCATTCGCCATCCGGATATGCCTGCAGCCGCATTCAGGGACATGTGGCAGACAATTCAGTCCGGCCGTTCATGGAAAGGCATGGTCAAGAACCGCTGCAAGAACGGCGACTATTACTGGGTTGATGCCTATGTCACGCCGATTCTGAAAAACGGGCAAGTGGTCGAGTACCAGTCCGTGCGCACGCAGCCGGACGAGCAGGCCCGGGCCCGGGCCGAACGGCTGTACCGGACATGGCGTCGGGGGCGGCAGGCATGGCGGATGCCGGGGCAGAAGAGCGCCTGGGGAACCCGCATGGCGCTGGTGGCCGGCATGCCGGCCACGGCGCTGGCCGGGCTGGCCGCCAGTTCGGGAGACCTGCTGATGGCCGGCAGCGCACTGCTGGCAGCCGTGGCGTCCGGCGGCGGCGTCATGGCCCTGCTGACGCCGTTTCGCCGGCTGGTGAACGAGGCCAGTCCGTGGGGCGAGGGTCATCCGGATCTGGCCTATCTGTACAGCGGGCGCCGGGATGAGCTGGGGCGCATCCGCTATAGCCTGCTGACACGGACCTCGGAAATGCGTGCCATCGTCGCCCGGCTGGAGAATACCTGCCACTACCTGCTGCGCTCGAAAAAACGCAGCGACGCTTTTGTCGAGCAGTCGAATCAGGCGATTCTTGGCCAGGGCCAGCATGTGGAGCACATTGCCAGTGCCATGGCCAGCATGCTGGACGGTCAGCACCAGGTCGCCCAGTCGTCGGCCCGGGTGGCGGAGGCCTCGACCGCATCGCGCCAGGCAACGCTGCAGGGGCGGGAACAACTGGAATGCATGGTGCAGGCCATCGACCGGCTGGCTGCGTCGCTGGACGGGACGCGGGCCACGGTCTCGGCGCTGGAACAGCGCAATCAGCGCATCAGCAAGGTCATCGACGTGATTACCGATGTGGCGGAGCAGACCAATCTGCTGGCACTGAACGCCGCGATCGAGGCGGCCCGGGCCGGGGAGGCCGGCCGGGGATTCGCGGTCGTTGCCGACGAGGTCCGCAGCCTGGCGCAGCGCACGCAGGAATCGACCCGCGATATCCGCGACATCATTCTGGGGCTGGTGACGGAAACCCGCGCCTGTGTCGAGGCGATCAGCGGCGGGGTGGAAACCTCGCAGCAGACGGTCAGCCTGGCCGGTGAAACCGATCGCGCCTTCGGCATGATCCTGGAGTCCGTGGGCAATATTCATGAACTGGCAGCCAGTGTCGATCGTGCCATGGCGGAACAGTCCGTACTCAGCGAGCAGACCAGCAGCCAGATGCGGGTACTGCGGGAAAGTGCAAACCGGGCCGTCGATGCCAGCCGGGAAGCCGGAAACGAAGCCGGAAAACTGGGCCGGCAGGTTGATAACCTCAATTCTCTCGCCGGGCATTTCATTGCCAGTCTGAGCAAATAGGTGCAGTCTGTTCCCCCCGCAGTTCTCCCTTAATAAAGAAAGCACTCTCGCGAGTGCCAGAAACCGGTGCGGTTTCCGCATAGCGCCATACCATGCCCTCATTCCCGGCTGATCCCGTCATCGCATTACTGCTGTCCGCTCTGGTCATTGCCCTGGTCGTAGTCATGCTGGCAATCAAGCGACTGTTTTATTACCGCCGCCTGTTTCTCCGCGAGGAGGAAAGCGAGTCGCGCATGCGGGCCATTGTCGAGACGGCAGTGGACGGCATCATTACCATCAATTGCCGCGGCATCGTCCAGGCATTCAATCCGTCGGCCGAACGACTTTTCGGCTGGTCGGCCGGTGAAGTCATCGGCCACAATATCAAGATGCTGATGCCGGAGCCGGATCAGTCGCAGCATGACGGCTATCTGGCCAATTACCTGAATTCCGGTGCCGCCAGAGTTATTGGCGTGGGACGGGAAGTGACCGGTCTGCACAAGGACGGGCATTCCGTCCCGATGAGGCTTGCCGTCGGCCGGGTCGAGCTGCCGGGCGAACCGCTGTTCGTCGGCTTTGTTTCCGACATGACCGAGCGCCGGGCGCTGGAATCCTCGCTGCGCGAGGCGGCCGAGCGTGCCGAACAGGCCGCTGCGGCAAAGGGGATCTTTCTGGCCAATATGAGCCATGAGATCCGCACCCCGATGAATGCCATCATCGGTTTTACCGAATTGCTGCTCGGCGGTGAGCTGTCTGATCTGCAACGCCGCCACCTGGGAACCGTGCGCCAGTCGGCCCGTTCACTGCTGGGCCTGCTGAATGACATCCTGGATACCACCAAACTGGAGAAGGGCGCGTTCCGGCTGGAACAGATCCATTTCTCGCTGCAGGCGCTGGCGACCCAGGTCATGGCGTCAATGCGACTGGCTGCCGAGGCCAGATCACTGGAACTGACGGTGCATTTTCCACCGGATCTGGACGAGTACTGCGTGGGCGATCCGCTGCGTGTCCAGCAGATCCTGACCAACCTGGTCGGCAATGCCATCAAGTTTACCGAGCGGGGCCATGTCGGCCTCGATTTCCGCCGCGAGGATGGCTGGCTGTTCATCGAGGTGCGGGATACCGGGATCGGCATGAGCGCCGAGCAACTGGCGAGGATTTTTGCGCCCTTCACCCAGGCCGATACCTCGATCAGCCGCCGCTTTGGCGGCACGGGGCTGGGGACGACCATTGCCCGGCAACTGGCCGAGCTGATGGGCGGGACGATCGAGGTTGAAAGCGAGCCGGGGCACGGCAGTGTCTTCCGGGTGGCGCTGCCGCTGCCGGCCGGTTCGGCACCGGCGGAAAAGGCACAGACCATCGGCACCATGAGTCTGCCACCGCTGCATATTCTGGTAGCGGATGACGTGGCACAGAACCTCGAATTGCTGACCCTGATCATGGAGCAGGGCGGGCACAGGGTCACGACCGCGCGCAATGGCGAGGAGGCCCTCGAACAGTTCATGGCTGGCCGGTTCGACATTGTGCTGATGGACGTGCACATGCCGCACATGGACGGTCTGGAGGCCGTGCGCAGGCTGAGAAGCTGTGAGCGGGAGCAGGGGCGGGTGGCGACACCGGTCATTGCCCTGACCGCCAGTGTCCAGGACACGGACCGGGAGGCTGCCCGCGAAGCGGGAATGGACGGCTTTGCCATGAAGCCGCTGGATGTACCCCGGCTGCTGGTGGAGATGGCCAGGGTACTGGGACTGCAGCAGCCGTTTCTGTCCCCCCGCACCGCTCGTGCCGCCGTTCCTGCCAGGACGCCGCTGCCGCTGGCCGACGAACCGGCCGGGTCGGCGCGGCCGGCACCTGCTGCCCGGACCCGGGCCGACCCGGTGCCGCCGTCATGGCCCGACGCTTCGCCCCGGGCGGTCCAGGATGCGGTCCGGACCCTGCTCGGCTACCTGGCCCGTGGTGAACTGGACGACCCGTCCCTGCAGGCCGTCTGCGAGGGATTCCGGGCGCAGGGCGAGCAGGAGCGCGGGCAGGCGCTGAACAGTGCCGTCGATGCCTTCGATTTTGATCTTGCCGAACAATTGCTCCGGGACTGGCTGGCCCGCCTGCCGTCCGACCAGGCCGAATGCCACTCATGATGCGACAGAACGATGCCAGACCGACCCTGCTGCTGGTCGACGACGAGCCGGTCAACCTGCAACTGCTGCGCCATACCCTGCAGGACGACTACCGGCTGCTGTTTGCCCGGGACGGGAACAAGGCGCTGGCACTGGCGCGGACCGGACAGCCGGACCTGATCCTGCTCGACATCATGATGCCCGGCATGTCGGGCTACGAGGTGTGCCAGACGCTGAAGCAGTCAGCCGCGACGGCTGACATCCCGGTGATATTCGTGACGGCGCTGGCGGAGGCGGCCAACGAACAGCATGGCTTTGACCTGGGGGCCGTCGACTACATCACCAAGCCTTTCAGTCCGGCCATCGTCAAGGTCCGCGTCCGCAACCAGTTGTCCCTGGTGCAGGCCGACGTGCTGCGCCGAACGCGTTTGCAGATTGTGCAGTGCCTCGGAATGGCCGCCGAATACAAGGACAACGAGACCGGGCTGCATGTGGTCAGGATGAGCCACTACGCCCGGGTGCTGGCGCTCGCTGCCGGCTACAGTCCGTCCGCCGCGGAGGAACTGCTGCATGCGGCGCCGATGCACGATGTCGGCAAGATCGGCATTCCCGATGCCATTCTGCAGAAGCCGGGCAAGCTGACCGACGCCGAGTGGCAGATCATGCGCCAGCACACGGTCATCGGTGCGCGGATCATTGGCGAGCATGACTCGGGCCTGCTGCGGATGGCCGCCATCATTGCCCTGAATCACCATGAGAAGTGGGATGGCAGCGGCTATCCGCAGGGATTGCGCGGCGAGAACATTCCGCATGTGGCGCGAATCGTTGCCATTGCCGACGTGTTCGATGCGCTGACCAGCGTCCGCCCCTACAAGCAGGCCTGGCCGGTCGAAAAGGCGCTGGCGCTGATCCGGGACGAAAGCGGTCGCCACTTCGATCCGGAACTGGCCGCGCTGCTGCCGGGCTGCATGGATGACATCCTGCGCATCAAGCAGCAGTGGGCCGAGCATGAACCGGCGCGCACACCGGCGTCCGTGCTGCTGGTCTGAGCCGGCGCCGGCGTCTGGCAGCCGAACTGCGTCTAGCATGTTTACCTTTTCAATGACACCCCCCTGTTTGCGGATAGGCAATTGTCATTGAGGCGGATTGCTTTGCATAAACAATTTTATTCCCTGATTCAGGCTGGATATCGATAAAGATTGCGTGCTCTGAAGCGCAATTTTTATCAAAAAACGCCCGACGCCGTGGTCAATAATGCTCTTATGCAATAAAGACATCCTGAATCGGGTATTTTCCGATGATTTTCATAAAAACCACGAGTTGTCTTTGGATGAAAAAACACATGGCGACTTGTGACAAGTGGGTTGAGGCACGTCAAATCACGACAGGTACACTCTCCGATAGACTCAATTCCGTTAGTAGAAGAAACGTCTGGTAAAAAATAAGCAGAACATTCTCTGACAAGCGCGCACCCCGTCGGCAATATGCCGCACCAGATGCGCACCTTCCCATAGGAAAGCCCCTGGCCCGGCATTAGCCCCGCCTCGGCACAACTTTTGATGCGGAGTTCCTAATGGCTTCCCTGAGCATAAAAAGACCGATGCGTTTTCCAACCGCGTTCACCATTTTATTTGCCATTCTGCTGCTGGCGATAGGTATGACCTGGATTATTCCTGCCGGTTCATATTCAAGACTGGCCTATTTGTCAGACAGTCATACTTTGCAAATTACCACTCCGCACGGGGTAACGGAAAAAATACCTGCCAGCCAGCAAGCGTTGACCAAACTGAATATCAATATTGGTCTCGACAAATTTGCCGATGGCACCATTCGCAAGCCGATTGCCATTCCGGGTACGTATGAACGTCTGCAGCAGCAGCCAAAGGGTCTGGGCGACATTACCGTCAGCATGGTCAAGGGCACCATTGAAGGGGCCGACATCATCGTGTTCATTCTGGTGCTGGGTGGCCTGATTGGCGTGGTGAACAAGACCGGTGCCTTCGATGCCGGGCTGGTGGTGCTGGCACAAAAGACCAAGGGCAACGAGTTCCTGTTCGTGATGCTGGTGTGCATGGTCATGACGCTGGGGGGGACCACCTGCGGTCTGGAAGAGGAGGCGGTGGCTTTCTATCCGGTACTGGTGCCGATTTTCCTGGCGCTCGGCTATGACTCCATTGTCTGCGTCGGCGCGATCTTCCTGGCCGCCTCGATGGGGACCACGTTCTCGACCATCAACCCGTTCTCGGTGGTGATCGCGTCCAACGCGGCCGGCATCACCTTTACCGATGGTATCGGCTACCGGGTGTTTGGCTGCATCGTCGGCGGTCTGGCCGTTATCGGTTACCTGTACTGGTACTGCCGTCGCATCAAGGCCGATCCGTCGTTCTCCTACACCTATGAAGACCGTGAAGCCTTCCGCGCCCGCTTCCTGAAGAGCGACAACAACGGTGAAGTGGTGCCGTTCACCACGCGCCGCAAGCTGATCCTGACCCTGTTCGTCATCGCCTTCCCGATCATGGTGTGGGGTGTGACCACGGGCGGCTGGTGGTTCCCGCAGATGGCGGCTTCGTTCCTTGCCGTTGCCATCATCATCATCTTTATCTCCGGACTGGGTGAGAAGGAGGCGGTCGACGCATTCACCCGCGGCGCATCCGAACTGGTGGCCGTGTCGCTGATCATCGGTCTGGCCCGCGGCATCAACATCGTGATGGAACAGGGCATGATCTCCGACACCCTGCTGGACTATGCGTCCAACCTGGTGTCCGGCATGCACGGCACGGTGTTCGCGGTGGCGCAGATGCTGGTGTTCTCGCTGCTGGGCTTTGTCGTGCCGTCGTCGTCCGGCCTGGCCGTGCTGTCGATGCCGATCATGGCACCGCTGGCGGATACCGTTAACATCCCGCGCTCGGTGGTGGTGTCGGCCTACAACTGGGGCCAGTACGCGATGCTGTACCTGGCGCCGACCGGTCTGGTGCTGGTCACCCTGCAGATGCTGGGCATCCAGTTCAACAAGTGGGTGAAGTTCGTCTTCCCGATGGTGGGATTCGTGCTGGCCTTTGGCGGACTGATGCTGGTGGTGCAGGTCATGATGTCGTAGTAGCGTGAGCAAACCCCGGGCCTGACAAGCCCGTCCCGAAGCCAGGTTCCCGCGGAACCTGGCTTTTTTTGTGCCCTGATCCGGTTCCGCATCCTGCCGGTCGCGGCACGCACAAAGTTGTTTCAACGCAAACAGGCAGTTCAATTTGCCATGCTATATATGTAAATATTTCCCGCAATAATGGCTATTGCGTATTCTGTCGTCAGAAAGCAACGGAGGCACGCGATGCGCAGTAACCTGCCTGTAACGCAGCATGAGCTTTTTCTTCAGCCCAGACGTCCGATCGTGACCAAGACGGACCCTGGCGGGCTGATTACCTATGCGAACCGGGCCTTTATCGACATCAGCGGGTTTACCGAGGAAGAACTGATCGGCCAGCCGCACAATATCGTGCGCCACCCCGACATGCCGCCCGAAGCGTTCGAAGACATGTGGCGCACGATCCAGGCGGGTCATTCGTGGCGGGGAATCGTCAAGAACCGGAGCAAGTGCGGGGGTTTCTACTGGGTGGAAGCCTATGTGACGCCGTTGACGGAAAACGGACAAACCGTCGGTTTCATGTCCGTCCGCACTCCGCCAACGCAACAGCAGAAAATCGATGCGGAAAAATGCTGTGCCGAAGTGAAGGCAAAGCGCGCCCGCTTCCCCTCCACCAGCCTGAAGCAGAACTGGGGCCTGAACCGGTACCTCTGCGTGGGCCTGTTGCCCCCCTTCGTCGCACTGATTGCCCAGCTGCTGGTGCCGGACGAAATCACGCGGGACATCCTCAACCTCGGCAGCATCCTGTGGCTCGGAATTTCCGCCTGGCTGCTGCACCGGAGCATTACCGTCCCGCTCAACCGGACCCGGGCGGGTCTGGTCAGGCTGACCGAAGCCAACTTCAGCCACTCGTTCGCCAAATCCGGGTGCCGTGAAATCCAGCAGATGCAGGCATCGCTGGAAACCATGCGGATCAATCTGCGTGCAGTGATCTCTGACGTGGTGGCCGGCGCCGGCACCGTCAACGCGGCGGCCACGTCCGCGTACAACCAGTCCGACGCGCTGCAGAAGAGAGGTGAGCAGACGCTAGAAGGCGTCAGCCGGATTGCTGCCGCGCTGGAGCAACTGGCGGTGTCAACTTCCGAGATTTCGTCCTCTACCGGTGCTGGTGCTGCGCATGCCAGTCATGCCAGCCAGCTGGCGGAGAACGGCGAGGACAACATGAAAGTGACGGAGGAGGCAGCCCGGACCGCCTCGCGGGAGTTCAACAGCACCCGCGACTCCATTTCCCTGCTCAAGCAGTCGGTCACGGAAATCGGCTCCATCACCTCCCTGATCCGCGATCTGGCCGACCAGACCAACCTGCTGGCGCTGAATGCCGCCATCGAGGCGGCCCGCGCCGGCGAGCAGGGGCGCGGTTTCGCCGTGGTGGCGGACGAGGTGCGCAAGCTGGCCGAGCGCACGACCGGCAACACCCGCGATATCGAGCAGTCGATCGGCGTGCTGACCAGCCAGACCGGGCAGGTCACCAGCAATATCGAGGCGGCGCTCAGGCAGGTGGTCGAGATCGAGCAGGCGATCCAGACCGTCAGCGACAGCCTGACCGAGATCCGGGATGCCAACCAGGGCGTGGCCTCGGCATCCGGCAGTGTCAACGACATGCTCAAGCAGCAGTCCGCTTCCGCCGCCGAGGTGGCCCAGAACATGGAGCTGATGAGCTCCATGACCGAGCAGAACAGCCAGAGCATTGCCACCGTGAACCAGGTCGCGGGCGAGCTCCGCACCACGGCGCATGACCTGCAGCAACTGGTCAAGCGGTTCGAGGCGCACCTGTAGGCCGGCTGAAGGGCGCCTGAGCCCGTCCGGCCGTGGCCGCGCCATGACCGTGCCATGAGATTTGCTTCTTTGAATACCCTGTTCCGTTACCCATAATGACTGTCAGGCGCTGACGTCCAAGTGCATGGGGTGAGGCGATGGAAAAATGGGTAGAAGATCTACTGGAAGCGTCACCGACCGGCATTGCGATTCTGGATCGCCAGCTGCGCTATGTGCACATCAACGGCCGGCTGGCCAATTCGAACGGACTGGCCGTTCAGCAGCATCTCGGTCGTCGTCCGCGGGATATCCTGCCGGCCATCGGTCCCGCACTGGAAGACATCATGAACGAGGTGATGACCAGTGGCGCCGCGCGCTGCCATTTCGAGGCCAGCGCGGAAATCCCGGCCGGCTCCGGCTGCATGACTTTCTGGGATGCCAGCTATCACCCGCGTTTCGATGACGACGGCATTGTGTGCGGCATCATCGCCATGGTGGAGGACATCTCGCTGAAGAAGCAGGCCGAGCAGGTCATGCGCAACGGCAGCGAACGGGTCCGCAAGGTGCTGGACGCGCTGTTCACCTTCGTCAGCGTGCTGGATGTCGACGGCGTGCTGCTGGAGGCCAACCGGGCGCCACTGGAGCAGGCCGGGCTGGCGCTGTCGTCGGTGCAGGGCAAGCCATTCTGGGAATGCTACTGGTGGAACCATGATCCGCTGACACAGGCCCGGCTGCAGGAGGCCATCGCCCGGGCGGCGGGCGGCGAGACGGTGCGCTACGATGTGGCCGTGCGCATGAAGAACGACAGCCGCATGACCATCGACTTCATGCTGACGCCGCTGCGGGACGGCAGCGGGCATATCGTCAATATCGTTGCTTCCGCCATCGACATCACGGCCAGAAAACAGAACGAGCTGGCGCTGGAGATCAGCGAAACCTATTTCCGCCAGGTCGTGGAATCCACCCCGGACGGGCTGATGATGGTTGACGGCCGCGGGCAGATCCGCCTGATCAACACCCGGATGGAAGAACTGTTCGGCTACACGCGCAATGAACTGGTCGGCGAGTCGATGGGCAAGCTGCTGCCGGACGATGTCCGCCACCTGCACGTTGACTATGTGCAGGGTTTTTTCCGCCAGCCGTCGGCGCGCAGCATGGCCAACCGCAAGCCGCTGTTCGCCCGGCGTCAGGATGGCTCGCAGTTCCCGTGCGAGATCGGGCTCAATCCGATGCAGGTGGGCGCCGAGCTGCTGACCCTGGCCTGCGTGACCGATGTGTCGGAACGCTATTACGCCAAACAGATGCTGGAAAAGGCCCTGCAGGAAAAGACCGTGCTGCTCGGTGAGGTCCACCACCGGGTGAAGAACAATCTGCAGGTGATCTCCAGCCTGCTCAGTCTGCAGTCACGCAATGCCACGCCGGAAGTGCACAAGGCGCTGGTGGACAGCCAGAACCATGTGCGCTCGATGGCGCTGATCCACCAGCTGCTCTATGAGCGCAATGACTTCTCGCGCATTCCGGTGTCGGTCTATGTCGAGCGCCTGATTCATCTGCTGCGCGATGTCAGTGCGACCTATGGTGCCCATATCAGCCTCACTTTCCGTCGCGAAGGCGAGGAAGCGTTTCTCGAACTGCAGAACAGCATCCCGTTCGGGCTGATCCTGAACGAAATCGTGATCAATGCCTGCAAGCACGCCTTTGAACCCGGTTGCCCCGGCTCGGTGGAAATCGTGATGCTCAGCGGAGAGCAGGTACAGGTGCAGATCCGGGACAACGGCAAGGGCATTCCCGACGACGTGAAGCTGGGAACGGCCTCCACCCTCGGTTTCCAGTTGCTGCCGCTGCTGGCCGAACAGTTGAAGTGCACGTTGACGCTGCGGTCCGGGCCGGGGCAGGGCAGTTGTTTCACCATGGTCATGCCAGACCTTATCCGGGAGTCGTGATGGGCTATCGCATCCAGATTGTGGAGGACGAGCGCATTGTCGCGCTGGACCTGAAAATCGCCCTGCAGAGCCTGGGCTTTGACGTGGTGGCCTGCTGCGCCTCCGGCGAGGAGGCGATCGTGGTTGCCGGCGAGGCCCGGCCCGACCTGATCCTGATGGACATCCATCTGGAGGATGGCATTTCCGGCACTGAAGCCGCGCTGATCATCCGTCAGGAACTGGGCATTCCGGTGGTATACCTGACGGCCTTCGCCGAAGAAATCATCCTGCAGCAGGCGGAAAAGAGCGCGCCGTATGGCTATCTGCTCAAACCGTTCGAGTTGCGCGAGCTGAATGCCACCATCCGCATGGCGCTGGCCTGCCGCATGGCGGAAGTGGAAGTCCACAAGCAGCGCAAGCTGCTGATGCTGGCGGTGGAAACAGCCCAGCTGGGTATCTGGGAGTGGGACAAGCAGCAGTCGCTGTTCACCGGGCAGGGGTATTTCGGCAAGATCACCGGACTGGACATGGCGCCGCGCCAGGAAGTCATCCCGCCGTTCCTGCGCCTGCTGGAGCATGCCGACCAGGGCCGGCTGAACCAGCTGATCAAGGACCGGGGGCGGGTGGATATGGTCACCGCCATCACCCCGGACGACGGCGAAGTGGTGTGGGTGGAAATGTCGGTGCAGGAGTACGAGCCGCAGTGGCAGGAGAACGCCAAACAGATCGGCGTGCTGCGCGACATCACCGAACGCATCAAGTCCGGGCAGCTGCTGCAGCAGGCCGGGGCCGTGTTCCAGTCCACGGCGGAAGGCATCGCCGTCATCGATGCCGAGCGGCTGGTCAAATCGGCCAATCCGGCCTTTCTGCGCATGACCGGATTCTCGCTGATCGAAATCCTCGGCATGGACATCGACGAGTTGCTGCACGTGAAAAAGCACACGCCCGATTTCTACCACAGCATCGCCCAGATGCAGGATGTGGGCTGGCATGGCGAGGTGATGTGCCGGCGGAAGAACGGCGAGCAGTTCCCGGCCTGGGAACATATCTGCCAGGTGTCCTACGACAACGAGTTTCCGTCCCACTTCATCATCGGCTGCACCGACGTCAGCTCGATCAAGAAGGCGGAGATCGAACTCAACCGCATGGCCTTTCACGATGCGCTGACCGAACTCGGCAATCGCTATCTGCTCAATGAGCAACTGGCGATCGAACTGCGGCGCGCCGAGATCAACGGCAGCGAAATCGGACTGGTGTTCATCGATCTGGACGGTTTCAAGCTGATCAATGACGGCCTCGGTCATGCCACCGGCGACCTGTTGCTGAAGGTGGTGGCACAGCGCATTCGCGAAACCATCCGCCGCTCGGACATTGCGGTGCGCTTTGGCGGCGACGAGTTTTTCATCGTCTGCCCGCACAGCAGCGAGGCGGACTGCAGCATCGTGGCCAGCCGTCTGCTGGAAAAGCTGGAACAGCCGATCGTGGCCAATGACGAAACCATCGTCGTCACCTGCAGCATCGGCATCGCCATGTATCCGCAGCATGGCACCACGGCGGAAAAGCTGCTCAGTGCTGCCGACAGTGCAATGTACGAGGCCAAGGAATCCGGCAAGCGCCGCTTTTGCACTTTCAACCAGTCCATGGCGGAAAAGATTCACGAACGCTTGCGGCTGGAGCAGCGACTGCGGCAGGCGGTGAAGGAGCGCCGCTTCCTGCTGCATTACCAGCCGCTGGTCCGGATGACGGATGGCGCGCTGATCGGCTTCGAGGCCCTGCTGCGCTGGCAGGACGGGGACCGGCTGATCCCGCCTGACACTTTCATTCCGGTCGCCGAGGAATGCGGGCTGATCCAGGAAATCGGCGGCTGGGTCCTGCAGCAGGCGTGCCAGGAGGCGCGGCGCTGGAATGTCCGCTACGGCCACCCGCTGAAAGTGGCGGTCAACGTGTCGGTGATGCAGTTTGTCGAGCCGGATTTTCTGCAGGGGATCGAGGACGTGCTGGCCACCTCCCGGCTGGCGGCCTCCCTGCTCGAACTGGAAATCACTGAAAGCGTGCTGCAGTCGCTGGAGGACAGCAAGCGCATTCTCAAGGCGCTGAAATCGGTGGGCGTGTCCGTCGCCATCGACGACTTCGGTACCGGCTTCTCGTCAATGGCGGTACTGAAGGATCTGCCGGTCGACCGGCTGAAAATCGACCGCTCCTTTATCTGCAACATTCCCGAACTGGCCCAGGATACGGCGGTCTGCAAGGCCATCATCATGCTGGCCGGAAGCCTGGGGCTGGGCATTACCGCTGAAGGCGTCGAAAAGGCCGAACAGGCCGATTTCCTGAAGGAAAACGGCTGCGATACCGCCCAGGGCTATCTGTATGCCCGACCACTGGATGCCCGTGCGCTCGACGCCTATCTGGCGCAGTATTTTTCCCGCGGGCCTGCCGGCGGGCAGAGCGGTCAGCACGACCCGTTCATCACCACGATCTGGCCCGGGGCGGAAGGCTCGCAGCCTGCCTCCTGACAAGGCAGGGCTGCGTGCTGACACGATTCAGGCCGTGACGTTGATGACTTTCCCGGTTGTCTGGCCACTGCTGTTGACCGAAGTGGCCGGCGTCGACGATGCCGGCTTGCTGCTGTCGTTCGCGTCGCCGTTACTGTTCCGGTGGTTTCTGACTTCAGTCGAGCCGTGCTTGTGGTGAGGGGCGTGGGCAGGGGAAGTCCCGTTTGTATTGCTGACGGAGGCGGTGCTCATGAATCGATCCTTTGCAAGGTGACAACACGAAATGGCACGCATGGCCACAGGGCAGCAGCGCTCCAGACGGTGTCACTGGCCGCAAGGCCGTGACCCCATGCATTGTCCTCACCGATCATTAGGGCCCGGATATATTCATAAATAAATTTTCCACCGATCAGGCCATGTCAGATGGCCGGCTGCGGGCCATCCGGAAGCGGAATGGAATAGCTGCCTGAGCCCGCCTTGATCCGCCGCCTGATTCAACGGGAACCGGTTTGCCTGGCACCGGACGGCGGGACGGAATACGTGCCGACCACATGGGCGACCGGGTCTGCGACACCTTCAGAATAAAGGGCGACTTCCCCCGTCACCAGGCTCCTGCCGACTTTCATCAGCGCGCACTTGCCGATCACCCGCTTGTGCGATTCGGGTTTTCTCAGAAAATTGATGGTCAGGCTGGTCGTCACCGCCAGCGGCACGATACCAATGGCGCCGAGCACGGCCACATAGAGGGCGACATCCGCCACCGCCATCAGGGTCGGTCCCGACACGGTGCCGCCGGGGCGCAGATCGGCCTCTCCGGTGTCCAGCGACACGGTGGCACCCCGGTCGCCCACGTCCTCGATGACCACTCGCGTCTGTGGAAATTCAGCCGCTATGAAATCGGCGATTTCTTCCCTGCTTGCCATGTTCATCCTCCTTGCATCGCCGTACTGTGCCCTGCCGGCGGCGCCAGCGCTACTGCCGCCGGACTCCGGTCATCGACCGGGGCCTTCCCGCTGCCCGGGTCTGCGGGATGGTGCCGGTCGCGGTCAGCCAGCGGCCATCGTGCTCCGGGCAAAGTAGTCGGTCAGAAACCCGACGAACACCCGTACCCGGGTCGACTGTTCGAGCCGGGGCGGATACAGCGCCCAGATGTCGGCCGGCGCGCCCTGCCAGTCCGGCAGGACCTGACACAGGCGGCCGGATTGCAGGCAGGGCGCCACATCCCACAGCGAGCGCAGCAGGATGCCGTGCCCGTCCAGTCCCCAGTTGACGGCGGTTTCGCCGTCATTGGTCGCCAGCGGACCGCCAACCTTGACCGTTTCCTGCCGCTGGCCGGCGTGAATCTGCCAGTGGCCGTAGGCATCGTGGTTTTCGCGCACCACGATGCAGGTATGCCGGCTCAGGTCGCGCGGGGTGACTATCGGCGGGTGGGCAGCGAGGTAGGCCGGTGCGGCGCACAGGATGCGGCGATTGGCGACAATCTTTCTGGCTACCAGACGCGCTTCGGGCGGTTCGCCAAAGCGGATGCTGACGTCGAAGGCGCCGGCCGTGAGGACCGGCATGCGGTCGCTCAGCTGCAGCTGTACTTCGGTCTTCGGATACGCGCGCACGAAAGCGGACACCGCCGGCGCGATATGCCGGCGGCCAAAGCCCAGCGTGGCATTGACGCGCAGCAGGCCCTGCGGCGCCGACTGGCTGCCGGCCAGTTCGCGTTCCAGCTCGGCCAGCTCGCTGAGGATATGCCGGCCCTTGTCGAGGTAACGCTCGCCCTCGTGGGTCAGGGCCAGCGTGCGGGTGGTGCGGTTCAGCAGCCGCACGCCCAGTCGCTGTTCCAGCGCGGACAGCCGCCGGCTGACCGAAGGCGGCGTTACGCCGAGTTCCTGGGCGGTGGCACTCAGGCTGCCGCACTGCATCAGCCGGGCAAAGAAGGCCAGATCGGAGACATCGCTCATTGTTGCGCTCAAGTAAAGAATGGCTTTCCCTGAGCGGAATTATATCCATTCTTCGACAGGCTACACTGGCGGCCTGTTTCCGGGAAAATGCAGGCGATGACGATGGCGCTGATCATGACACTGGGTCTGGCCCTGCTGCTGGGGGCGGCACTGGGCGCACTGGGCGGATTGCTGGGCATCGGCGGCGGCATTCTGGCCATCCCGGTACTGGTGCTGCTGTACGGCATGGACCAGCAACTGGCCCAGGGCACGGCGCTGGTGATGATGGTGCCCAATGTACTGATCGCCTTCTGGCGCTACCGCCAGCGCAACCCGTTTCCGCTGCGCACGGCGCTGGCCATCGGGCTGACCTCCATCCTGTCCACCTATCCGGCCGCGCGGCTGGCTGTGGCGCTGGATGCCCGGCTACTGAAGCTGGCGTTTGCCGTCTTCCTGCTGTGGCTGGCGGCGTATTTTCTCTGGACCAGCCGGCCGCGTGCCGGCAACGCCAGCCCGGGGGCGCACTGGAACGAACGCTATCTGCCGGCCGTCGGCGTGGTTGGTGGCCTGTTCGCCGGCCTGTTCAGCGTCGGCGCCGGCATCGTGGCCGCGCCGATTCTGGTGCGCGGTTTCGGCAAGCGCCAGGCGGTGGCGCAGGGGCTGGCCCTGGCACTGGTGGTACCGGGCGCGCTGGTCGCCCTGGCCACCTACGGTCGGGCGCAGCATGTGGACTGGCGGCTGGGGGCCGCGCTGGCGGCCGGCGGCATGGCTACCGTATCGTGGGGCGTGGCGCTGGCGCACCGCGTGCCGGAACGGCGGCTCAAGCAGTCATTTGCGCTGATGCTGCTGCTGACGGCGCTGCTGATGATCGGGCAGTCCTGAGACCCGGGGGTGCCGGGCCGCTAGCGGGTCGTGGCCATCAGCCAGTCGCGGAACGCCTCCATGGCGGGGGTCGGGGTACGGGACTTCAGATGGGTCAGCCAGTAACTGCCCATGCTGACGCTGAGGTCGAACGGCTGGCAGATGCTGCCGCCGGCCAGATGGCGCCGGAACATCAGCGCGGGGGCCAGGGCAAGGCCGACCCCCTGCAGGACCGCATCCATCATGGTCAGTGAGGAGTCGAACACCACCTGCTTGTGCGGCGGTACCGGCAGCGGCAGACCGGCGGCCTCGAACCAGCGCGTCCATTCTTCCGGCCGGTAGGAGCGCAGCAGGGTCTTGCCGATCACGTCCTGCGGCGTCCGCAGACCCTGCGCCATGTCCGGCGCGCACAGCACCGAGAACGGCGCCTCGCACAGTTTTGCCGCCGCCGTGCCGTGCCAGGCCCCATCGCCAAAACGGATGGCGAAATCCAGCCCTTCGGCGGCGATATCCACCCGGTTGTTGTGGGTGGACAGCCGGAGGTCGACAAGCGGATGGCGTTCGCGGAAGTCCGCCAGCCGTGGAAACAGCCAGCCGGCGGCAAAGGTGCCGACGGCACCCACGCTCAGCACTTCCCGGAACCGGCCGCCCTGGAAGCGGTCCAGCACCCCGGCCATCCGGTCGAAGCTGTCCTGCAGCACCGGCAGCAGGCTTTCGCCCTCCTGGGTGATCATCAGCCCCCGGGGCAACCGTTTGAACAACCGGACATTGAGCTGCTCCTCCAGCTTCTTGACCTGATAGCTGACTGCTGCCTGGGTCACGCACAGTTCGATCGCCGCTTTGGTAAAGCTGCAGTGCCGCGCCGAGGCCTCGAAAGCGCGGAGGGCATTGAGCGGCAGGTGAGGGCGATCCATGCTGAGGCCAGATTTTATTGATGTCAGGGGCAAAATATCATCGTTTGTCGCCACCATCCACCGTGTATACGATGCGCTTGCCCAAATAATTAAAGGACATGACCGATGAATCTGGTTTGCCGAAACCGGCTGGCAGCCGTGGTTTTTTCCCTCGCGGCCAGCGCCGCCGCCCTGCCGGGCAACACCCTGGCGGCGGACGATCCGCTGACAACCCGAGTGGCCGCCATCGAGCAGTCGCTCAATGCGCGGCTGGGGGTCGCCGTCATTGACACCGGGACCGGCCGCGAGTGGGCGTACCGGGGCAATGAGCGTTTTCCGATGATGAGCACCTTCAAGCCGCTGCTGTGCTCGCTGCTGCTGTCGCAGGTCGATCAGGGCCGGGAAATGCTGGACCGGCGCATTGAAATCCGGCCGGACGATCTGCTTGAACATGCTCCCGTAGCCGGGAAGCATGTGGGCAAGGCCGGCATGAGCCTGGGCGAGCTGTGCGAGGCGGCGATCACCCAGAGTGACAATACCGCCGCCAATCTCGTGCTTGAGCGAGTCGGTGGCCCGGCACGGGTGACGGCTTTCCTGCGTTCACTGGGCGACAGCAAGACCCGGCTGGACCGCAACGAGCCCACGCTGAACGAAGCCCGCCCCGGTGACGAGCGCGATACGACAATGCCGGTCGCCATGGCCGGCTCGCTGAAGCAACTGGTGCTGGGACAGACGCTGTCTCCCGCCTCGCGCCGTCAGCTGACCGACTGGCTGGTTGCGAACCGGACCGGTGATGCGAAGATCCGCGCCGGCCTGCCGGCCGGCTGGCGTGTCGGCGACAAAACCGGCTCCGGGGCCAATGGCAGCATGAATGATGTCGCGGTGATCTGGCCTGCCGGCCGGAAGCCGGTCGTGCTGGCCATCTTTATCACCGGAACCGGGGCATCGGTGGCGGCGCGCAATGCCGCCATGGCCGACATCACCCGGGCGCTGGTGGATACACTGCCGCACTGACCGAACCGCCCCTGAAGGCCCGGCACAAAGAGGGAGGGACTTTGCTGGCGGAATGCGCAGGTCGTCAAGCGCATGGGCATTGTTGAGCATCCGCAGCTCTCGACGAGCCACGTTCTGGATTTCCGCCGGCAGCTGTCGGGAGATCTCGCCGAGCCAGATCTTGCCGGTCTCCTTGTCGATGAAGTTGTGGATCGCCATGCGTGGAATATAACGCGGGGCGTTATCCCGTCAATGCTGGCGCAAGACGGCACGGCAAGACCGCCGCGGAGGGCAAAGTCACTGAAATCCTGCCCATGGTTAGCTTCACCGCCCGGGTTGCACACTGCTGCAACTGAACACCTTGTTCGCAACCAGGAGCTGACCATGCAAGACCGAATGCCCTCGATTGACTCACCGGACGGCCTGTTCCACGACGGCAATCCGTTTACCGGCGAGATGGGCACCATCGTGACCTCTGCGCACCTGAACGATGTGCAGTCGGGCATCCAGGACCTGCAGACCGAGGCGATCACGCTGCTGGCCGCTGCCGGCATGCAGCCGGAGCCGGCGCAGAAAAACCAGTGGCTGCAGGCGCTGAAGGCGCTGTTCCTCGGCCGGGACGACAAGGCGCGCGACAGCGCCGCGCTGGACGGGCACCCGGCCGCGTACTTCGCCAGGGCCAGCGACCAGGCTGCGGGTCTGCCGCTGCTGTTTCCACTGTGGTGCCCGAACCGCACCGCCATTCCGGCCGGCTATGCGCCGGCCGACGGTCAGACCCTGGCGCGCAGCCTGTACCCGGACGCCTGGGCCGGCATCGCCGCCGGCAATGTACCGGTCGCGACCGATGCCGCGTGGCTGGCCACGCCGACCGAGCGCGGCAAGTTCACGGCGGGGGATGGGGCGGGCACGTTCCGGTTGCCGGATTACAACGGCAAGTCGGCGGGGAGCTTGGGCGCGGTGTTCATGCGCGGGGATGGGGAGCTGTCGGCTGGGGCTGATGGGGTGATTCAGGGGGATGAGCTCAAGAGCCATAAGCATGAAACCGTGGATACATCAAATTTTTTGCTGACCAATTTCCCTGCATTCGGAAAATCCGGCATCACGCGAACTGGTGCAGCGTATGCAACGACGTTTAATGGTGAAACGACCCTGACTGCTGCAGTTGGCGGCGCCGAAACCCGCCCACTCAACGTCACCGGCTGCTGGGTCATTCGCCTGTTCGGTGCGGTGGTCAATCCCGGTGCGGCCGATGCGGCGCAACTGGCGACCGAGGTCAGCAAGCTGGGGGCGGACAAGGTGCCGTATGCCGCGTTTCAAGGGGCAAACCAGTCTCTGACTACTGGTGGTTATCAGCGGCTGCCTGGCGGGCTGATCCTGCAGTGGGGAACGTTGACAACGACCTCCGCCGCTGATTCTTCCATCACTTTCCCTGTCGCATTTCCGACGGCGTGCCAAAGCCGCACCGCGACGGTGAGGCAGGGCACAGGAGCCATTAGTTTACTGGCGTCAATTGGGGCGCATAACCTGACGGGGATGGGCATATCGATCTTTGTTTCGTCGACGGGGGCAAGGGCGACATCGGTTGTTGACTGGGTTGCGATTGGATATTAAGGAGAAGTGACGATGTTTTATTCTGCACAAACTGGCGGTTTCTACGACCGCGAAATCCACGGCGATACTATCCCCACAGATGCCATCGAAATCACCACCGCCGAGCACGCCACCCTGTTCACCGGCCAATCCGCCGGCCAGCGCATCGAGGCCGACGAACATGGCCACCCGGTGCTGCGCGATACCCCGGCACCGGATGACAATGCGCTGGCTGACGCCGCCCGCGCCCGTCGCGATGCCCTGATCACCGCGACCGACTACCTGCTGATGCCGGACTACCCGGTCAGCACCGCGCAACTGGCCGAAGTCCGTGCCTATCGCCAGGCACTGCGCGACCTGCCGCTGCAGCCGGCCTTTCCGCAGGCAATCGACTGGCCGGTACTGCCGGCAGGCTATGCGGCGGACGAGGCCGCCGCGCAAGCCAGCGCGATATAGTCCGCGACATGCCTGTCCGCCATATCTTCCAGCTGTTGCAGCTTGATATGGCGGCGCAGTTTCCCCTGTCCCTCCAGCATTTGGAACGGGTCCGGCAGCGAAGCGCCGGCGCTGAATTCCAGCGTGACGTGGTTCGCATACGAGAACACGCCGCAGAACGAGCGGGTAGTGGAAAACAGGATGCCGCCATACTTGACCTCCTCGCTCACCCCGTCGCCCGCGGCGAGGGCGAGGCGCCTGACCTGCTGCACGATGGC
The DNA here is from genome assembly GCF_054781615.1 of Microvirgula curvata. NCBI lineage: Bacteria > Pseudomonadati > Pseudomonadota > Betaproteobacteria > Neisseriales > Aquaspirillaceae > Microvirgula > Microvirgula curvata. The sequence goes on from NZ_BAAGUB010000031.1 coordinate 71,638, forward strand.
GTGGTTGCGCTCGCTGACGAGGCAGATGTCCTGCAGCAGGGTCTGGATTCTGTCGGTGTTCATGAGTGGCCCGGGGTCGATGGCATCCGCGCATCATAAACGGGCGCTGGTGCCCTTGCCGAGGCCCGGCTCATTCCCGGAATGTCCGCTGCAGCAGGATGATCAGCACCAGAACGGCCGCCACGCCGGTTTCGAGCCGGAAAAAATCCTGACAGGACAGCAGCATCGCCTGTTGCACCAGCTCGCCGACCAGCAGCGCCAGCCGCTGTTCCTGCCCGAGCTGCGGCAGCAGTTGCTGCAGGTGGTCCATGGCTTCCGTGAACCGCGGGGCATGCCAGGAAAAGCCTTCGGACAGTCGCTGGTAGTGCAGGGCATTGCGTGCCTGCAGAAATACGGTGCTCAGCGCCACGCCCATGGAAATGGCCAGTTGCCGGACGATGTTCTTGGTCTGGTAGGCGTGGGCGAACTGCGCCGGCCGGACCTCGCGGAAGGTGCCTTGCGCCACCGCCATGATGAACAGCGACATGAAGCCGCCGTTCAGCAGCAGGATTGCGGTCAGCTGCCACAGCGTCATGCCGGGATGGATCATGCTGGTCATCAGCAGGCCATAGGCCGCCAGCAGCGCGCAGGCGATCAGCAGCATGATGCGAAGCCCGGGCGCCCGCCGCCGGAACAGCAGGGCGGCGTAAACGGTGGCGAACAGCATGCCGGCCAGAAAGCTGACCGAGAGCAGCTGTCCGGAAGTCGGGACATCAAAGCCCAGTGCCTGCTGCACCATGACCGGCAGGATATAGCTGTTGGCGGATACCAGCAGATAGCAGCAGAAATAGAAAAACAGCCCCAGCACATAGCGCAATTGCGCCAGCGAACGCCAGCTGTAAACCAGGCGGGCATTGCCGCCCTGCAGGCGGATCGCCACCAGTGCCGCCATGCCGCACAGCGCCAGGATCATCAGCAGCTGTTGTGCCTGGCCGAAAAAATCATACGGTGTCTGCTGGATCAGCCATTGCAATGCCAGCACTGCCGCTGCCAGCCAGGCCAGCGCGTGCGGGGTGGACGACGAGGGGCGTGGCCGTCGCGCCCGCAGACTCAGCAGACGGGTGGCCGGCAGGGCCAGGGCCAGCCACGGCAGGATGCCCCAGAAGATCCAGCGCCAGTCCAGATGGCGCAGCGCCTGACTGCCGAGCAGGGGGCCGAACGCGGAACCCAGCATCAGCGCATAACCAAAGCACAGCAGGCCGAGTATCTTGCGTTTGTCCTGCAGCCGGTCGACTTCGACCCGCGCGGCGGTAAAAAACACCGCGCCGCCCAGCCCCTGCACCGCCCGGCCGAGAATGAAGGCCGCCGGCGTGCTGGCGCAGGCGCAGAGCACGGCGCCAAGCCCGAACAGCAGCAGCGAGCCCTGCACGAACCGGCGCGGCCCCAGCCAGTAACTGCAGCGCTGGTGGTTGAACAGCACCACAATCGCCGTGCTCGCATAGGCCATGGCTGCGTAGCTGAATTCTTCAGGCGCGGCGCCGATGCCGCCCATGACGGCGCTGGCCGCGAAATTCAGCATGCCGTTCTGAATGAATTCCAGACTGGCTACCAGCATGATGGCGAACAGGTAACGGCGGGGAGGCTGAAAATGACTGCGGGAGTCGAACATGCCGGCGGGTGACGAGTAATGAATTCACCAGTGTAGGGAGTCCGGATAAAGTAATAAAATCAATACTCATCATGTAATATATTACTATGAATAATATCAATCCCGTGCAGTTGCGGCGGCTGGATCTGAACAGTCTGGTGGTGCTGCACACCCTGCTGACGACCTGCAGTGTCAGCGCCAGCGCGGAGAAACTCTGCCTCGGACAACCGGCGGTCAGCCATATTCTCAAGCGCCTGCGGCAGCGGACCGGGGACCCGCTGCTGTACCGCCATGGCCGGGGCATGGTGCTGACGCCGCTGGCCGCGTCATTGCTGCAGCCGCTGACGCAGTGGCTGCAACAGGGCCAGCAATTGTTGCAGCCGCAGGCTTTCGATCCGGCAACGGTGCAGGCAAAGGTACGGCTGGCCATGCCGGATCTGCTGGAAGTCGCCCTGTTGCCGGCCCTGATCATCCAGTTGCAGGACTGCGCGCCCGGCCTGCAGCTGGAAGTGCAGGCCATGTCATCCGCCGAGGTCGGGCAGGCGCTGGAAAGCCAGCGCATCGACTGCGCGATCGGCTATTTCCCGCATCTGACATCCCGGCTGCAGCGGCAAACGCTGCTGGTCAGCCGTTTTGTCTGTCTGCACCACCAGGACCGGCTGCATCTGCCGGCGACCTTGCGCGCGGCGGACCTGGCCGATGTGCCGCATGTCTACACGTCCTATGCCGGCGACAGCGCCAGCATGGTTGACGACTATCTGCACCAGCATGGCCTGCAACGGCGGATTCTGGTCAGCATGGCCAGCCTGCTGGCCATTTCCGCCTTGCTGGAGCAACTGCCGGCGGTATCGGTGCTGCCCGACGTGATCGGACAGGTCGTCAGCCAGCGCAGCCACGGCCTGCAGCTGAAGCCGATCGCCGATGCGGACCTGTCCATCGGGGTCGAACTGCTGTGGCATCCCGGGCTGGAGGCGGACCCGCTGCAGGCATTCCTGCGGCAGCAGATCTGCCGTCAGGCTGCGCAGTTGCAGGCGTCGCTCGACCGGGCCGCGGCGGCTTGCCGCAGTGGCAGGTCTTCCGGATAGCCGGTGCGCTGCCGCACGTCGGCGGCGGGCAGCCGGTATTGGGCATCCATCCACTCCGGATGGTTCGGGACCTGTGCCGAGAACGTCGACAGAAGCGCATCGGCGCCGCTCTCGGTGTAGGGCTGGTCGCGGATCCAGGTGTAGTCGGCGCGAACCGACGGCGTGAACGAGGTGTGCTCGCGCAGCATCAGCGTGCGGCCGAGGCCGATGCCGGCATGGGCGGTGGTGGCCTTGTAGCCGGCGACGCCGTCGCGATCATCCTGGTTGGCCCAGGAGCCGAACGGCTTGACCCAGACGGTGCGGTGCATTCTGTTCATGTCGGGTTCCGGTTTATTCGAACGGTATAAGCGACTGGGACTGTAATGAAAAAATGACGGCTGGAACTGAGCGAATCCGAGCAACGGCAACCCGGGTTAACACCGGAGAACAAGGGATAAAACATCGCGCCGGCGGTGGGGTCGCCCGCCCGGCCTTTTTTACCCGGTTATTTTCAGGTATCATGCTGATGTATTTCCGGATTATTAAATTATTGTTTTAATAATCCGGCAGATTTCCAATAAAAATTTGATTGCAGTCAGGTAATGAAAATCGTCAGATTGTCCAGTCGTCCGGATCTGATCCCGGAGATTGTCAAACATTTGCACGCTGAATGGTCAGCTTTCACCAACTGGTCGAATCCGGAAAAAATCAGGCAGCGCTTTCTGAAGCGCAGCCAGCCGGAAACGGGAGAAACCTGTTTTGTCGCCCTCGGCGATGAAAAGAAACTCCTCGGTACCGCCAGCGTGCTGCAGCATGAAATCAAGGAAATTCGCGAAGGCACTCACTGGATGAGTGAGGTGTATACCTGCCCGGAAGCGCGCGGCAAGGGCATCGGTACCGCCCTGATCGAGAAATGTGTCGATTATTGCCGGGCGCAGAATTTCAAGGATATTTATCTGTATACGCCGGACCAGCAGGCGCTGTACCGCAAGCATGGCTGGCGCGCCGTCAAGTCGATTGAATATGACGGCGAGCAGGTTTCCATCATGAAGCGCACGCTGGCCTGAGTCACCCTCAGCCCGGGTCGAGCAGACGCGGGCCGGCGCCTTCGCGCGACACCTCGTCGCCCGGGTTGCGCAGCGGGCAGTCGGTCAGCGACAGGCAGCCGCAGCCGATACAGGTGCCGAGCTGGTCGCGCAGCCGCTGCAGCCGCGCGATCCGGTCATCCAGCACTTCGTGCCATCCGGCAGACAACTTCGCCCAGTCCGCCGCGCTGACCGGGCGGTCGTGCGGCAGGCAGGCCAGGTGTTCGCGGATTTCCGCCAGCGGAATCCCGGTGCGCTGCGCCACCTTGATCACCGCAATCAGCCGCAGGACCGCCCGGGGATAGCGGCGCTGGTTGCTGGCATTGCGCCGGCTGGTGATCAGGCCCTGGGCCTCATAGAAGTGCAGTGCGGACACGGCGATGCCGCTGCGGGCGGCAACCTCGCCGACACTGAGTTCGCGGGCGAACTCTTCTGCCGTCATCGGCACGAAGGGCCCGGTGGACAGATCGCGTCGCACTGATCGCTTTGGCATGAAAAATTTCCCGTTCCAGTATGTGGGCACTTTACCTCAAGCAAGGTTGAGGAAATAGAGTGCCGGCTACTGTTATGCCGAACGGAAGCCATTCATGGTCGATCAACCCGATATCTCCCCCCGTCCACGCCTTTCCCGCGCCGCGCTGGGCGCCACCCTGGTCCTTGCCCTGCTTGCCGCCGGCCTGTCCGGCTGGCGCCAGTGGCGGCACCCTGCGTCCGCTCCGCAGCCGGCGACACCGGTTGCCGTGGTCGCCACCGTGCTGCAGGCCGGCGATGCCCCCGCTGCGCTGGATGCGGTCGGTTCGCTGCGCGCAGTGCGCGAAGTGGTGCTGGCTCCGGAATCCGCCGGCCGGGTGACCGGTCTGCACTTTGCCTCGGGCACCCGGGTCGCGGCCGGCGACCTGCTGGTCCAGTTGTATGACGCGCCGGAGCGGGCCGATCGTGCCGCCGCGCTGGCGCGGGTCCGGCTGGCGCAGACCCTGCTGGCCCGCTCGCGGCTGCTGGTACCGACCGGTGCCGAGCCGAAAGAACTGCTGGAGCAGCATCAGGCCGAGCTGGATCAGGCGCAGGCCAGTGTGCAGCAGCTTGATGCGCGGATTGCGCAGAAGCAGATCCGGGCGCCATTCCCCGGCGTGATTGGCGTGCGCCAGGCGGACCTTGGCCAGTACCTGAATCCCGGTGATGCCATTGCCGCCCTGGCGAATATTGACCGTCTGTACGTCGATTTCTCGATCCCGCAGCACGCCCTGGCGCAGGTGCGGGTCGGCGCCACGGTGCGCGTGGCGGCGGATGCCTGGCCGGGGCGGGCGTTTGTCGCCACGGTCAGTGCCATCGAGCCGCGGGTCGATCGCGATACGCGCAATCTCCGGCTGCAGGCAACGCTGGACAACGCCGACGGTGCGCTGCGGCCCGGCATGCACGTCAGCGCGGCCCTGCAATTGCCGCCGGAACGCCAGGCGCTGGTACTGCCGGCGACGGCAGTCCAGCTGTCGGCGGCCGGTGACAGCGTGGTGGCGATCCGTGGCGACCGGCCCCGGCAGGCGGGAACCGCCGAGCGGGTGGCAGTCACGCTGGGCCGGCGCATCGGTGACGACGTCGTGGTGACGCGCGGGCTCCGCGCCGGCGATGTGGTGGTGACCGAGGGCCAGCTGCGCATTCAGCCCGGCGCCGCGCTGCGGGTCAGCCGGCTGGTCGGCGCGGGGGAGCACTGAGCCATGCGCTTTACCGACCTCTTTATCCGCCGCCCCGTCCTGTCTCTGGTGGTCAGCCTGATGCTGCTGCTGATCGGCGGCAGTGCGCTGTTCTCGCTGCAGGTGCGCGAGTACCCGAACATGGAAAGCGCGACCATCGTTATCGACACCCGCTTCCCGGGCGCCACCCAGGCGGTGATGCAGGGCTTCGTGACCACGCCGATCGCCCAGGCGGTGTCGACGGCCAGCGGCATCGAGTACCTGTCGTCCACCTCGACCCAGGGCAAGAGCCAGATCAAGGCCAAGCTGGTGCTGAACGCCAATGCTGACCGGGCGATGAGCGAAATTCTGGCCAAGGTCCAGCAGGTCAGGTACCAGTTGCCGGAAGGCGTCAACGATCCGGTCATCAGCAAGATGACCGATGGTGCGTCGGCCATCCAGTACGTGGCCTTTACCAGCGACACGCTGGGTGTGCCGCAGATGACCGACTTTGCCGTCCGCGTGGCCCAGCCGCTGATGACGTCCGTGCCCGGTGTGGCCTCGGTCGACCTGTTCGGCGGCCAGGCGCTGGCGATGCGCATCTGGGTGGACCCGGCGCGGATGGCAGCGCGCGGGCTGACCGCACCGGATGTGGCGGCGGCGCTGCGCGCCAATAATGTGCAGGCGGCACCGGGGCAGTTGAAGGGCCGCGACACGGCGATCAACCTGACGGCCGGTACCGATCTGACCAGCCTCGACGATTTCCGCAAGATGGTGGTCAGGCAGGGGAGCGGGGGACTGGTCCGCCTCGGCGACATCGCCACGCTCGAAATCGGCGGCCAGAATTACAACAGTACCGCCAGCAGCAGTGGCCGGCCGGCCGTGATCCTGGGCATTTCGCCGACGCCGGACGGCAACCCGCTGGAGATTGTCCGGGCGGTCAAGGCGCTGCTGCCGGCCATCCAGCGCGTGGCCCCGCCGGGGATGACCGTGTCCAACCAGTTCGACGTGGCGCATTTCGTCAATGCGTCGATCGACGAGGTGATCCACACCCTGATCGAGGCGGTCGCCATCGTGATCGTGGTCATCTTCCTGTTTCTGGGCTCGTTCCGCGCGGTCATCATTCCGGTGGTGACCATCCCGCTGTCGCTGATCGGCACGGCGGCGCTGATGCTTGCCTTCGGCTTTTCGCTGAACCTGCTGACGCTGCTGGCCATGGTGCTGGCCATCGGCCTGGTGGTCGATGATGCCATTGTCGTGGTCGAGAACATCCACCGTCATATCGAGGACGGGCTGTCTCCGGTGCGGGCGGCGCTGGTCGGCGCGCGCGAGATCGTCGGACCGGTCATTGCCATGACCCTGACCCTGGCCGCGGTCTATGCGCCGATCGGGCTGATGGGCGGGCTGACCGGTGCGCTGTTCCGCGAGTTTGCCTTTACGCTGGCCGGCTCGGTCATTGTCTCCGGGCTGGTGGCGCTGACGCTGTCGCCGATGATGAGTTCCTGGCTGCTCGATGCCAAAGTGAGCGAAAGCCGGCTGTCACGGCGGGTCGAAGCTGCCATGGGCCGGCTGACCCGGAACTATGACCGGCTGCTCGGGCAGACGCTGGCCGCGCGACCGGTGGTGCTGATGGTCGGCGCGGCGGTGCTGGTGGCCATTGTCGTGCTGTTCAACGGCAGCCGGCGCGAGCTGGCACCGTCCGAGGATCAGGGCTATGTCTTTGTCCAGGCCAGGGCGCCGCAGTACGCGAATATCGACTACACCCAGCGCTATTCCGGCCAGATCGAACAGCTGTTCAAGTCGCTGCCGGAGTATGCGAGCAGCTGGTTCACCAATGGCACCGACGGCGCCAACAATGCCTTTGGCGGGGTGCTGCTGACGGAATGGTCGGCGCGCGACCGCAGCGCGGCGCAGATCCAGACCCGGCTGAATGCCGACGGCGCCGCTGTCACCGGTGTGTATGCGGCAGCCTTCCTCGGCGCGGCGCTGCCTGCCGGCAACGGCGGCCTGCCGGTGCAGATGGTGTTGCGTTCGCCGGATGATTTTCCGGTGCTGTATGCCGCGATGGAAAAGATCAAGGCGGCGGCCTGGGGCAGCGGTCTGTTCGCCTTCGTCGACAGCGATCTGGCCTTCGACAGCCCGGGGGCGCGGATCCGCATCGATCGCGAAAAGGCCGGCGAGATGGGAGTGACGATGAGCGCCATTGCCGACACGCTGGCGATCCTGGTCGGCGAGAACTACATCAACCGCTTCAACTGGCACGACCGCTCCTACGACGTGATCGCCCAGGTGCCGCGCGCGCAGCGGCTGGCGCCGGACAGCCTCGGGCAATTCCATGTCCGCGCCGCCTCGGGGGCGCTGCTGCCGCTGTCCACCGTGGTGGGCTTCGACATGCACCCGGAAGCCAACCGGTTGCCGCAGTTCAACCAGATGAATGCGGCCACGCTGTCGGCGGTGCTGGCGCCCGGCGTCACCATGGGCCAGGCGGTGGATTTCCTGCAACACCAGCCGATTCCGGCCGGCGCCAGCATCGACTGGCAGGCGGACAGTCGCCAGTACGTCAGCGAGGGGAACCGGCTGACCGTGTCTTTCCTGTTTGCGCTGGTGGTGATCTTTCTGGTGCTGGCGGCGCAGTACGAATCGTTCCGCGATCCGCTGGTCATCCTGGTTACGGTGCCGCTGGCGGTGTGCGGGGCCCTGGTGCCGCTGTACCTCGGCTTCAGCACACTCAATATCTACACCCAGATCGGCCTGGTCACCCTGATCGGCCTGATCTCCAAGCACGGTATTCTGATGGTTGCCTTTGCCAATGAAATCCAGAAACACGAGGGGCTGGACCGGGTTGCGGCGATCCGCAAGTCCGCCGCCGTCCGCATGCGCCCGATCCTGATGACCACGGCGGCGATGGTGGCCGGGCTGGTGCCGCTGCTGTTTGCCAGCGGCGCCGGTGCGGCCAGCCGGTTCGCCATCGGCATCGTGGTGGTGATGGGACTGCTGATCGGCACGCTGTTTACCCTGTTTGTCCTGCCGACGGTCTATTCCTTCCTGGCCCGGGATCACCGGGCGGCGCACGACAGCCTGCGGGCGCGCGAACTTGCCGTGGCGGAGGTGGCCCATGACTGAGCGTCCGATCGTTTCCCGCCGTAGCGGCAGCGGGCTGCTGGCTGCACTCGTCATGACTGCGGCAGGCTGCGCCAGCGGGCCGGACTACCGGGCCGCGGCCGTGCCGGCAGCGGCGACCGGCGCCTTCGTGTCGCCGGCAACCCGCGCCGTGGCTCACGGGGCCGAGCTGCCCGACGACTGGTGGCGGCTGTACGAGGACGCATCGCTGGACGCCCTGGTGCAGACTGCGCTGGCAGCCAACACCGACCTTCGCATTGCCCAGGCCAATCTCGACCGGGCACAGGCGATGTTCCGCGAGGCACGCAGTGCGCAGTGGCCGGCCACGACCGTCAGCGGCAGCGCGCAGTATGGCCGTGACGCGGCCGCATCGTCCGGCCCGGGCCGGGCGCCGGTGCAATGGTCGTACAGCGGCGGTCTGCAACTGGCTTATGAAGTCGATCTGTTCGGCCGGGTTCGGCGCGATATCGAGGCGGCGCAGCACGACGCCGGGAGCATGGCGGCCGCCCGTGATGCGGCGCGGGTCGCCGTCGTGGCGGAAACCACTCGTGCGTATGTGGAGGCCTGCACGCTCGGCGAGTCGATTGCCATCGCCCGCGAGTCGGTGATGCTGACTTCGCACAGTCTGGAACTGGTCACGCAGAAATGGCAGGCAGGCTCGGCATCCCGGCTTGATGTGGAACGGGCCGGCGCCAGTGCCGCGCGGGCACGGGCGGCACTGCCCCCGCTGCAGGGGCAGCGGCAGGCGACGCTGTTCGAGCTGGCCGCACTGCTCGGCCGTCCGCCGGCCGCCGTGCCCGGGACGGCGGCGCAATGCCTGCAGGCACCGGTGCTGCGTGGCCCGATGCCGGTCGGGGACGGTGCGGCGTTGCTGCGCCGGCGGCCGGACATCCGCCAGGCCGAGCACCGGCTGGCGGCAGATACTGCACGGATCGGCATTGCCGTTGCCGATCTGTATCCGCGCATTACCCTGGGCGCGACGGGCAGCCGGCTGCGCAACGACGCAGGGAACCAGGACTGGTCATTCGCCCTTGGGCCCTTGATCAGCTGGCACTTTCCCAATGTGATGGCAGCACGCAGCCGTGTCGGGCAGGCGAAAGCCCGGACGGCCGCCTCGCTGGCTGCCTTCGATGGCACGGTGCTGACGGCGCTGAAGGAGACCGAACAGGCGCTGACGATCTATGACGCGTCGCTGTCGCAGCATGAGGCGCTGCGCGATGCGCGGGACCGTGCCGGCCGGGCATACCGGCTGGCTGATCAGCGCTGGCGGGCAGGTGCCATTGCCTATCTCGACGTGCTGCTGGCACAGGCCGACCATGTCGAGGCCCGCGCCCGGCTCGCTGCCTCTGCCCTGCAGGTCGGCAACGACCGGGTCACGCTGTTCAGGGCGCTGGGCGGGGGGTGGACGGCGGCGGCGGTGTCGCCGTACCCGCCTTCCAGCGATAGATGAAAAACAGGGCCATGCCGTGCCGGATGAAACATTTTGCATGGTAGCCGCTGGCACGGAGCCGCGTCACGGTGTCGTCGTCCAACCGGGTCATGACCATCTCTGTCTCCTTGAAAGGAAGCCATTCCGACCGCGCTCGCCGCTATACCTGGAACTGGGCGATGGTGGTCAGCATCCGCTGCGCCTGATCGTTCAGGTTGGCGGCGGTGGCCGAGTTGTTCTGCGAGCTGGAATGGCTTTCTTCGGCCATCTGTGCCACGCGTTCGATCTGCTGGGCGATGCTGGTGCTGGCCAGCGACTGCTCGCGCATCGAAAACGAAATCTCGGAAATCTGCTCGACGGCACCGCTGGTGCGCTCGAGGATGCGGTTGATGGCCTCGGTCGCCTGGTTGGCCGAGCTCATGCCGGTTTCGACCTGGGTGACCACACCCTTCATCGAGGCGACCGTCCGGTTGGCGTCTCCCTGCATCGACTGCACGGTGGCGGTGATTTCCTGGGTCGAGATCGCGGTGCGTTCGGCCAGCTTGCGTACCTCGTCGGCGACCACGGCGAAGCCGCGGCCGGTTTCGCCGGCACGGGCGGCTTCGATCGCTGCGTTCAGCGCCAGCAGATTGGTCTGGTCGGCGATGTCCTTGATCACATCGATCACGGCGCCGATCGACGTGGTCTTTTCCTGCAGCTTGACGATCTGCTCCGCGGCCAGCTTGACGCTGTCCGAGGTGCTGCGGATGGCACTGATGGTCTCGCCGATCACGGCGGCGCCCAGGGTGGCTTCCTCGCCGGCGGCGCGGCCGCTTTCATCGGCCTGGGCCGAGCGGTCGGCAACGTGGTTGACGCTGACCGTCATCTGTTCGACCGCCGCCGACATGCTGGAGGTCGATTCGCTGACCTGTTCGACCGCCTGCGACATCTGTTCCGACGAGTCGGCGACCGCCGTGGCGTGCCCGCCGACTGCCTGACCGATCCGGGTCAGCTCGACAAAGCTGGTCTGCAGCATCTGCAGCAGCTGGTTGAAGCGGGACGCGATATGGGCGATCTCGTCCGTGCCGCTGTCGTCGACGCGCAGGGTCAGGTTGCGTTCGCTGGTGATGGCGACGATCTTGACTTCGAGCTTGCCGAGCGAGGCCTTGACGCTGAACGCCACCCACAGACTGGAACCGGTAATCACGGCCAGCAGTGTCAGCCCCAGCGCCAGCAGCGTCCATTTTGCGTTCTGGCCGGCCTGCACGGCATCGAGGCCGGACTGGGTACCGAGGGTCTTGTTGAACTCGACCAGCTTGTCGATGGCGGCATAGGCATCGGCGGCGACCGGCGTGATCTTGTCCTTGCTGAACTGCAGCGCAGCCGCGTTCCCTTCCACCGTGCCCTTGCCGGACAGCGCCAGGAAGTCGGCCATCGACGCCTGCCATTTCTTCAGCGCCGCCAGCGTCGCCTCGACATTGGCGCGATCCTCATCGTTGATGAGCAACGTGCTCTTGTAGGTGTTGAGGTCCTTCAGCAGCGTGTCGACATTGCTCTGGATACCCTGTTCTGCCTCTTTCTTGTCGGCGGGATCCAGGCTGGCGGCATGGATCATGGCCTGCCGGCGCGCCTCGATGTAGTGGGCCTTGACCTCTTCTGCGATGACCAGCGAGGGCTGGGCATTCTGGGTGGCATCGATGATGCGCTGATCCACTACTGCCATTTGCACATACAGCGTGCCGAGCATGGCGACCAGGCCAATGAGACTGATCGCCGCCATGCCATACAGTTTAGTCGAGATTTTCATATAGCCACCTTCAATAAGTGGGGAATGACGGGGGCTGGCCGGCAATGAGTGCCCGATGCTCAGTCACTGAGAAAAAGGAATAAGCGGGAAGGGCATTGACGTGTCACGCTACGCGCATGACATTTAATTTATCAGCATCGTTACGCTCTGGTAAACCGTTTGCTGAATATTTTTTTTCACCGCTGTCACGCGCCGTTCATAACGACCGTATTTTGGTAAAAGCCCTGTCCCTATTGGCCTGATTGTCAATTTTTATCTGCCTGACTACAGCATGCATCTTGAAACTTAGGAGCGGCACAGCTGAAATTAACTACCTGAATATTCTGTGTTACAAAATTTTCATTCAAGATCAAAAGTGAATTGCCAGTCAGCAATGGCCATGAAATCGGCCAAATGTTGAAAGTGCAAATATAACGGCCGTTACCATTGCCTGGAGGCCCTGCCGGGGAGGGCGGGTCCGGTCCCGCTGCCGTCTGCGGCCACCGCGCTGTGCATGCCGTTCAGATACAAATGGTAACGTCCGGTGCGCTAGCGCACAGACACGCGTTCCGGCCTGTGTCAGTAATGGTTTCACTCCTCCGCAAGGCATCACAACCGTCGTGCCGCGGGGTCGGAGACTGGCGCTCGGGGAACGTTGCCGTCCGTCCGGGGTCTACCTGACAGGGACGCCCGGGCGGCCCATCCATTCAGGATGGAGAGGAGAGACGTGCCGGGTGCCAGTGCCGGAAACTCAACAGAAGAGGTGTAACCATGAAAACCATGAACAAACTTGCGCTGGGTACCGTCGTCGCAGCCATGCTGCTCGGCCTTGGCGGCTGCGCCGGCATGTCGAAGCAGGGCAAGAGCACGGCAGTCGGCGCCGGTATCGGCGCGGTCGGCGGTGCGGTCCTGACCAATGGCAGCGCACTGGGCACCATCGGCGGCGCGGCGGTCGGCGGCGTGGTCGGGCATGAGGTCGGCAAGTAGCCACATGATGCGCGGCAGGCAGCGACGCCACGCTGCCTGCCGGTGACCGCCCTCATGGGCAGTTGCGGGCCGGTTTGCCGGCCAGTGGAAGTCTCCCGTTTCTGGATGGGAGGCTTTTTTGTTTGCGGGCCGGAATCCGGCGCGACGAAGAATGCAAAAGCTTGACCGATGTCGTAGTCCGGGCTTGACGCTTCAGTTGTAATCCCGCTCCTTGATGACCATGCCATGGGCGGGCTGATGAAAGCCGAGCTGATTCTCGAACTGATGGGGCGGGTTGAAACGCCACCGGTGCGGCTGGAATGGCTGATGACACTTTATGCGCAGCAACTCGAATCGCTGGCCGGGCGGTTGAGCGAAGAAGAGATTTTCCAGTGGATCGCGCTCGGTGCGCTGATCGTCGATGCGCGCCGTCGCGAGGGGGCGTCGTGGGATACCGTGCAGCACCTGCTTGGCAGGCTGGGGCGGGAACCGATGGTCTGAACCGGGCGGCGCAGCCCGCCGCGCAGGGGAGCAACGGGCTTTGCCGCGCAGGGGAAGCTTACTTCTTGTTCGAGCTCGCGGCGCCGTCTGTCCGGGGGATTGGCGACGTTGCGGTGACATCGAAGATTTTCTTGTTCATGTCGTTGAAGGTTTCGTAGATGGCGTTGGTCGTTTCCATCGTTTTCTCGAAGACCGGGACCGACTGCAGGCCGGCGAAGCCTCGCGCGGCTTCACCATTGCCACTTTGGCGGAGACTTTCCGCCGAGTGATTGCAAATCTCTCTCATCAGATTGAGCTGGAGCTGGGTGATTTTCTCTGCACATTCAATGCCGATGTTCGATGCTTTCAACATTTTCTCGAATTGCGTTTGATAAATGCCGGCCCATTGCTCAAAACTGTGCAGTTGATTTTCCATAATGCCTCCTGGTCATGATGTAATCATGTGATGAATATTTTCCCTGATCACATGTAATAGGCGCGAAATAAACCAACTCCCCCATGGCGGGCGGGGCCACCATGATCTCGCGTACAAAAAGTATAGAAAGTTTTTCCGGCCCTGCCCCAGTATTTGGCTATATGCGGCAGAACGGTCATGCATGCAGGCAATGGCGGCGTGAGCGTGGCGAAAACCCGGTTTTCGCCACGAATAATCAATGCGGGCAACCGCTCCGGCCGGAATAATGGCCGTGCGTATTACAGCCAGCGGCGTACATGCTGGCAATATTTGACGTAGTGGGCACCATGCTGTGCCAGTAAATGTCGCTCTTCGAGCCGCACCTGGACCTGCATCAGGATTTCCCCGGCAACCAGCAATGCCAGCGTTGCCGCAGACGGAAAGACCAGCAGCAGGCCGATCTGGTTGACGCGCATGGCCAGATAGATCGGGTTGCGCGACAGACGGAACAGGCCGTGGGTGACCAGTGCCGTCCTGCGCGCGTGGTCGATGCCGATGCGCCATGACGCCCCCATCTGCAGCTGTGCGAGCAGCAGCCAGCCCAGGGCGACCAGCAACAGCAGCCAGCCGGCTGCGCTGACCCATGGCGACTGCAGCGGGACGTAGGCGCCGAGCCAGTACGGAGCGGTCGGCAGCAGGGCGATCACGGATACGGTCAGGCCACTGGCGAGCAGCAGCATTTTCGAGGCGCGCGCCACGTAGCCGTAGGCGTCGGCGCCGGCGGTCAGGACGACCGGGTTGATGCCGGTGCGCCGGTAGGCAACCAGTGCGCGCCAGACCACCGACAGCAGGAAGAAAACCAGAGAGTAGATGAGCAGGGCGCTCGGCGGGAGCCAATAGTGCATGTACAGTCCGTGTTCGATGGAGTGAGGGATCGATCCGCGTCCCGCCGTTGCCGACTGTGACTCAGGCGTCCAGGCAGAGCGCGTCTTCGCGCTCGATTACCGGCGTGGCAGACAGTGTGCTCTTGACCAGTCTGATGCCATGCTGGCAATCCCCCTTGTTCCGGTAGCCTTCGCCGGAGTCGGCGACGATCTGGTGATCCTCTGCCAGCAGGCGCCAGCGCCAGTCGCCCATCTGATCCTTGTACATCACGAAGTACATAGCAGCTCCCATGATTTCGGGTTTCAGGACAGGTCCGCCAGATGGCGGCCGGGACTGTGCCGGCGGGTCGATGGTGCGGCGGGCCGAGGGGCCAGACTCGGTGAGCGGCCGTGACTGTAATAAAAATGTCAGGGCTGGAACTGAGCAAATCTGAGCGTCGGCAGCCCGGAAATGATGCATCCGGCATTCCCAGGGCACGATTTTACGGTATCAGGTTTTCTTTTGTCATTTTTTGATGGCGTTCGCATGCCGTAGTGGCATGGCTGGCCCGCTCCGCAGCGGCCTTGCCGGCCGGGCAGCGTTCAGGCGCAGGCTTGTTCGGCGACCGGCTGCGCGGCCAGGCCGAGACCGAGATGGGTGAGAACTTTTCTGGCGACCAGATGGCGGTCATTGTCGACACAGATCATGTGATAGCTGTTTTCAAGCACATCCATCCGCGCCGTCTGCGCGCCGATGCGACGGACCAGCAGCTCGGCCGAGCGCAGGCTGGTCAGTTCATCCTCGCGCGAGTGGATGATCAGGGTCGGGCTGCGGATATCGGCCAGCGAACGCTTGACCCAGCCGCGCAGCCGGTCGACCTGGCGGATGCACGACAGCGGAATCCAGCCGTAATGGAACGGATGATTCTGTGCGAACTGCTGGCAGACCATGCGGCGGATGCGGGCATTCTTGACGCCGAACGGCTCTGCCTCGACCACCCGCATCCGGTTGGCGAGTCCGCCCGGCAGACGATAGACCAGATGGCGCAACGCGCGATACCACGGCATCGACCAGCCATCGATGAACACCGGCGGCGCCAGGGCGACCAGATTGCCGTTGTGATGGTGTTCGCGTTTGGCGACTTCGATCACCAGCAGGGCGCCCAGACACATGCCGACCAGATGCAAAGTCCGGTAGCGCGGCAGCAGCTCGCGATAGGTCGCACTCACGGCCTCGACCCAGTCCTCGGCGGTGATGCCGAGCAGGTCTTCCGGCTGCAGGCCGTGGCCGGGCAGGGTCAGGGTCTGGGTGTCGACGCCGGTCTGGCGCAGTGCCTTGTAGACCGCGCCAAGATCGAACTCCGTCCCGCCCAGTCCATGGACGAGCAGTACGCCAACGGGAGCGCAGGCGGGAGCCGTGATCGGCAGCATGGAAGAATCCTTGCCGGAGTGATGAATGAGCCATGATAAAAGTCGCCGGGGTCAGGCTTGTGACGAACCTGTATGTGAATTGTTAAAAACTATGAAAATGACAATTGTGGCGTTGACGCTGATGCAGGCCTGCCAGTAACGTGATTTCCAATTGCAGCTTTATGAATGCCGTCGCGGCAGATAGTGGATATGGGCAAAATCCTGATCGTCGAGGACGATCTCAAACTGGCCCGGCTGATGGGCCGGTTTCTTGAACAACACGGCTTCGAGGTGGCGGAATGCCACCGCGGTGATGAGGCGACCGAAGCCTGCCGGCGTTTTGCGCCTGACCTGATCGTGCTCGACCTGATGCTGCCGGGACGGGACGGACTGCAGGTCTGCCGCGACGTGCGCAGCTTTTCGATGACGCCGATCCTGATGCAGACCGCGCGCGAAGAAGATGTCGACCAGATTCTGGGTCTGGAGTCCGGTGCCGACGACTATGTGATCAAGCCGGTGGAACCGCCGGTATTGCTGGCGCGCATCCGTGCGCTGCTGCGCCGGCCGTCGATGGCCGTGGCCGATTGCCTGCGCTTCGGGCCGCTGACCATCGACCGCGGCAAGCGCGTGGTCGTGCTGGACGGCGGCGAGGTGGAGCTGAGCACGGTCGAATTCGAGACCCTGTGGGCGCTGGCCAGCCATGCCGGCCAGGTGCTGTCGCGTGACGACATCATGAACCTGGTGCGGGGCATCGATTTCAACGGTCTGGACCGCAGCGTGGACGTTTGCGTCAGCAAGCTGCGACGCAAACTGAATGACGATCCGCGCGATCCGCGCCGGATCAAGACCGTCTGGGGACGGGGCTATCTGTTCAGCACCCCGGACTGGGGTGTCTGACGCATGCTGAAGTTTTTCCTGCGGCTGTACCTGTTGCTGACGCTCGGTTTCGCCGCGTCCTTGCTGCTGATCGACAAGGCGGCCAACGCCTACTTTGCGCCGTATGTCGAGCAGTTCAACCGCGAGGCGGTGCGCGGCCAGCTGTATTCGCTGCAGCAGGAATTCGAGCAGCGCCCCCCGTCGCAGCGCGAGGCTTTCCGGCGCGAACTGCAGCCGCATTACGGTCTGTCGCTGTCGCTGGTCGATGCCAACACCTTCCCGGCCAGTGCCGACGAGCGGGCTGAACTGCGTGCCGGCCGTTTCGTCCCGCGCGACGAATTTGCGGAATACCTGGTGCCGCTGGCCGGCGAGGGCAAGCCGCAATGGCTGCGTGTGGTCCTGCCGCAGGAGCCGGCGCTGAGTGATGTGCTGCTGTTCGGCGTCTATCTGGCGCTGGCGGTCATGGTCGGCATGGTGCTGTTTATCTGGGTCAAGCCGATGTGGCACGACCTGCAGGCGCTGAAACTGGCCGCCCAGCAGGTGGGGGAAGGCCGGCTCGGCGCCCGCGCCCGGGTGTCGAAGCGCTCGAGCATTCGTGATCTGGCGCGGCATTTCAACCAGATGAGCGAGCGCATCGGCCGGCTGATCAGCAGCCAGCGCGACCTGACCAATGCGCTGTCGCACGAGATCCGTACCCCGCTGGCCCGGCTGTCGTTCGAACTCGACATCCTGCGCCGCGAGGAAGACCCGGTCGCCCGGCTGGCCCTGATCGAGGAGATGGTCGGTGATGTGCGCGAGCTCGACGACATGGCCACGGAGCTGCTGGCCTATGCGCGGCTGGAACATCGCGGCACGGCGCTGACGGTGGCGCCGGTCGAACTGCGGGCCTGGCTGGAATCGCTGGTCGAGCAGGTCGCGCTGGAAGCGTCCGCCCGTGGCGTCGAATGCGTGGTGGTGTCCTGCCCGGACGGCCAGGCTGAATTTGATGCCAGAGTCATGAGCCGGGCGACCATCAATCTGCTGCGCAATGCGATCCGCTATGCGGGACGGCGGGTCGAGTTGCGCATTGCCGCCTGTGCCGACGGTTATGTGCTGCATGTCGATGATGACGGCCCTGGCATTCCGGCCGAGGCGCGCGACCGCGTCTTCGAGCCGTTCACCCGGCTGGACGAGAGCCGTGACCGGACCACCGGTGGCTTCGGCCTTGGTCTGGCCATTGTCCAGCGTGCCGCGCAATGGCATGGCGGTCAGGTGGTAGTGACCGCGTCGGCACTCGGTGGTGCGTCGTTCGCGCTGTCGTGGCCGGCGTGCCCCGGTGCGCTGCACGACTGATCCGGCGCCCGGCCGTGCAGGCAATGACCATGGCATGATTTGCCGCGAAAATCCGCAGAAGCAAGAAAACGGGCGGGGAACCGGACCGCCCCTGCCATTCGTCGCATGCCGCCGCACCGCCCGCTGCGTGCGCTTGGCTTGCCGGAGGACGACTGCTAGAGAGGAAAAGGGACCGGCGTTCGCCCGGCTCCTGTCTCGGGGGAAAACGACAATGAAACCGTCGATAGTGCTGCTGGCGCTGTCGCTGACCGGCTGCGCGTTCGCGAGTTACCAGAACGGGCAGGTCAGTGTGTCATCATTCGGAAATGGCTGTGCCGTGGTCCGGCACGACAGCGAAGTCGTGGCGTCCTGCGCCCGGGCCGTCGACATCGGACCGATTACCAATCCGCCGATCCAGCCCGGTGCGGCACCGGCTGAATAGGCCGCCGCCGGTCCGCCGGACCGGGAGGGTAAACCGGGTAATAGGTATGTGCTATTGACCAAAATCAACCCAAGGTCATGCTAATGACCTAAGATGAAGGTTCTGCGTTCCTGACTGCCCGGAAGGTCCGTGTTGAGCCCGAAATTCGTTTTACTCTCTTCCGCCCTGTTTCTGGCCGGTTTGCCGCCCGCGGTGTCCGCTGAAAACCTTGATGACGCCTGGCGGGCCGCGCTGTCCGCCAATCACCGGCTGGCGGCCCAGTCCGAGTCGACTGCCGCCGCCGAGCGCCAGCTCGACAGCGCCAGGGCGACGCGTCTGCCGACCCTGTCGATCGATGCGTCCTACTACGCACTCGACAATGCCCCTTCCGTGCGCAACAGCATGTCGTCGGTCGGCCTGCCGCTGCCGGGCAGCGTGACCCTGCCGATTGCCGACGACCATGGCTGGGTCGGCCAGGCCGGCATTACCCAGCCGCTGTATACCAGTGGCAAGATCAGCAATGGCATTCGTGCCGCCGAGGCCGGCCTCGATGCGGCGCGCGCCGACGAAGGTCGTGAGCGGCTCGACGTCAAGCTGTCGGTGGCGGAAGCCTATCTCGACGTGCTGCGCGCCGATGCGGCGCAAGAGGTGGCGCGGCAGTATGTCGACAGCCTGGAACACCATCGTCGCGACGTGCAGGCCCTGCTCGACAAGGGCCTGGTCGCCCGCGCCGACCTGCTGCAGGTCGATGTCGCGCTGGCCGATGCCCGCCAGCGGCGCATCCAGGCCGACAACCGCGTGTCGCTGTCCCGCGCGGCCTACAACCGGCTGCTGGACCGGCCGCTGCAGCAGCCGGTGTCGCTGCAGAACATGGATCTGCCGCGACCGCAGCGCTCGCTGCTTGAATGGCAGCGCGATGCGGCGCTGAAACGCGACGAGCTGCAACAGCTCGACGCCACCCGCCGCGCGCTGACCGCGCAGGCGAAAAGCCAGCGCGGCGATGCCGGGCCGCAAGTCGGCCTGTTCGCCAAACACCTGTATGTTCAGAACCCCTACCTGGTCAATGAGCACATCAACGCTGTCGGCGTGGCAGTGAGCTGGACGCTGTTCGACGGCGGGCTGGTGCGCAACCGCGCTGCCGCCAGCGAGCGTCAGGCCGCACGCGCCGCCGACCTGAAGGCCGATGCCGAGAGTGCGATCGCGCTGCAGGTCCAGCAGGCCTGGTCGCTGGAGATCGAGGCCGATGCGCGGCGCGGCGTGGCGCAGAGCGGCGTGGCACTGGCTGACGAGAGCCTGGCGATCCAGCGTGACCGCTACGCCAACGGCCTGGCCACCCAGAGCGACGTGCTGGACGCGCAGGCGCGCCGTGCCGATGCGCGCCGCAATCTGCTGAATGCCCGCTACGACCATACCCTCGCCGTACTGCGCCTGAACCGCGCGGCAGGGCAACTCTGATCGACTTCCGCCCGCGATGGCTGCGCGGGCGCGACGACAAGGAAACGGAATGACCGTCGACAAACGCAAAATCCTGACTGCCTCGCTGATCGTGCTGATCCTCGTGGTCGCCGGTGCGCTGTGGTATGCGCAACGCGACTCGGGTCTGCCCGACGGGCTGATCCAGGCCAATGGCCGGCTGGAGGGTGACCGGGTTGCCATCTCCAGCAAATTCGCCGGCAAGCTGCTGGCGCTGCGGGTCGGCGAGGGCGATACGGTCAAGGCCGGTCAGGTGCTGGCCGTGCTTGACGACAGCCAGATCGCGGCGAAGAAGGCCCAGGCCGATGCGGCGGTGGCCGCGCTCAGCGCGCAACTGGATGCGGCCCGCCAGGGGCTGGCGGTGCTGGAAAAGGAAGTGCCGCTCGGCATCAGTGCCGCGGCGGCGGCCCGCGACCGCGCGGCGGCCTCGTCGGCGCAGGCGGCCCGTGACGCGCAGCGCTATGCCGAGTTGCTGGAGCGGGGCTCGGTCGACCGCCATCGCGCCGAGCAGATGGCGCTGGGCGCCACGGCGGCGCGCACCACGCAGATCGAAGCCGAGCAGCAACTGGCGCAGGCCAGGCTCGGTGGCGACAAGGTAGCGGCACGACGTGCCGAGGTCGCGGCGCTGGCTGCACAGAAGGCGCAGGCAGTGGCCGCACAGACCGAAGCGCAGTCGGTGCTGGACGACCTGACGCTGAAGGCACCGGGCAGCGGCACCATTACCCGCAAGCTGCGCGAGCCGGGTGAGACGCTGGCAGCCGGCTCGCCGGTACTGGAACTGGTCGACCTCGACCGGCTGTACCTGAAGGTGTATGTGGCCGAGCAGCAGATCGGCAAGGTCAGACTCGGGCTGCCGGCGCGCATCTACACCGATGCCTTCCCGCGTGAACCGTTCAGCGCCCGGGTCAGCTTTATCGCCAGCCGCGCCGAATTCACGCCGAAGGAAGTGCAGACGCCGGACGAGCGGGTCAAACTGGTCTACGCCGTCAAACTGGCGCTGGATGCGAACCCGACCCACCGGCTGACGCCGGGGCTGCCGGCCGATGCCGTGATCCGCTGGGACGACAAGGTCGAATGGCAGGCACCGCGCTGGTGACCGCCATGAACGACAACGCCGTGACCCTGCGCGGCTTCGGCAAGCGCTATGGCAAGACCGTGGCGGTCGATGGCGTCGACCTCGATATCGCCCGTGGCGAGATTTTCGGCCTGATCGGCCCGGACGGCGCCGGCAAATCCAGCCTGATGAAGGCGGTGGCCGGCGTGCTGACCTTCGACAGCGGCAGTATCGACGTGTTCGGCACCCGCATCGACTCGGAGCGGGCGGCGGAGACCATCAAGGCCCGGCTCGGGCTGATGCCGCAGGGGCTGGGGCAGAACCTGTACGGCGACCTGTCGATCGAGGAGAACATCGACTTCTTCGCCCGGCTGCGGCTGGTGCCGGCCGACGTGCTGGCCGAGCGCAAGAAGACCCTGCTCGGCATGACCCGGCTGGACCGCTTCCGCAACCGGCCAATGAAGCAGCTGTCCGGCGGCATGAAGCAGAAACTCGGTCTGGTGTGCACGCTGATCCATGCGCCGGACCTGGTGATTCTCGACGAACCGACCACCGGGGTCGACCCGGTGTCGCGGCGCGATTTCTGGACCATCCTCGCCGAACTGCTGCACGAGCAGGGCATTACCGCACTGGTGTCGACCGCCTATCTCGACGAGGCCAGCCGTTTCCAGCGCATGGCCATGCTGCATGGCGGGCGGGTGCTGGCATCGGGCACGCCGGCCGATATTCACGCGCTGTCCCCCGGCGCGGTGGTGACGCTGGCCAGCGACGATCAGGTCGGGGCACTGGCGCGACTCAAGCCGCAGTTTCCGCAGTCCGAGGCACTCGGACCGCAGCTGCGGGTGTTTGTCGATGATGCCGGGCCCGGACCGGCCGGCGAGCAGGTGCTGGCCGCACTGGACGGCCTGCCGGCACAACTGCTCGACTGCAGCGATCCGGAGCTGGAGGACATCTTCGTGGCGCTGCTGCGCCGGCGCGGGCTGGCCGATCTGGGCGACGGCGAGGCCGCACCGGCCGGTACGCGGGGGGCGCGGCCGGAAGGCATCGCCATTGCTGCCGATGCGCTGACGCGTGATTTCGGTGAATTCCGTGCCGTCGATGCGGTCAGTTTCAGCGTGCCGCAGGGCGAAATCTTCGGACTGCTGGGGGCCAATGGCGCCGGCAAGACCACGGTCATCAAGATGCTGTGCGGCATCATGCCGCCATCGGCCGGCTCCGGCGCGGTCGCCGGCGCCGACATGCGCAGCGCCGGGCGGCAGATCAAGGAACGCATCGGCTACATGTCGCAGGCGTTTTCGCTGTACCTGGACCTGACCGTGGCCGAGAACATCCGGCTGTACGCCGGCATCTACGGGCTGGACCGGGTGCAGACCGCCGAGCGGCTGGACTGGATCATCAATATGGCCGGCCTGCACGGCTACCAGACCATGCTGGCCGCCGACCTGCCGATGGGCCTGCGCCAGCGGCTGGCGCTTGGCTGCGCGCTGGTGCACAAGCCGCAGGTACTGTTTCTCGACGAGCCGACCTCGGGGGTCGACCCGGTCGGGCGGCGCCAGTTCTGGGACATCCTGTTCCGGCTGTCGCGCGTCGACGGCGTGGCCATCCTGGTCACTACCCACTACATGAGCGAGGCCGAGCACTGCGACCATATTTCGCTGATGTTCGCCGGCCGGGTCGTTGCCGACGACAGCCCGGCCGGGCTCAAGGCCGACCTGACCCGCGAGGCCGGTGAATTGCTGGAAATCACCGACCCGGCACCGGCCGATGCACTGGCAGTGGTACGCGAACTCGGCTTCGCCGACGCGGCGCTGTATGGCCCGAAAATTCACGCTTTCAGCCGCGATGCCACTACCGACGGCCGCCGGCTGCGCGAGCGCCTGCCGCAGGCCTCGGTGCGGGTGCGGCCGGTGTCGATGGAGGATGTGTTCGTCCATCTGGTCACCCGGCTTGAAGGAGCGAGGACATGAACCGCCAGCGCATTGTCGCCGTCGCCTACAAGGAATGGCGCGAGATCGTTCGCGACCGGCTGTTCTTCGCGCTGGCCTTTGTCGTGCCGGCGCTGCTGATGGTGCTGTTCGGCTACGGGCTGTCGTTCGACGTCGAGCACGTGCCGATGAAGGTCATCGACTATGACCGCAGTGCTGCCAGTCGCGACTACATTGCGCGCTATACCGCAACGCCGTATTTCGACCTGATCGGCGGCACGCTGGACGAACGTGCGGTCGGCGAGCAGATCGCCCGCGGCGAGGTCCGTGCGGCGCTGGTGATTCCGCCCGGCTTCGGTCAGGACATGGCCGCCGGCCGCGCCGTGTCGGTGCAGACCTGGGTCGACGGCACGTTCCCGAGCCGCGCACTGACCATCAAGGGCTATCTGACCGCCATCAACGCCAATGCGACCAGTGACCGGCTGGTCGAGCTGCTCGGTGCCTCGCGCGGCATCGGCGAGGCCGACGCCCGTGCGCTGCTGCAGCCGATACGGCTGGAAACGCGCTATCTGTACAACGAGCGGGTGGTCAGCATCTGGTCGCTGGGGCCGAAACTGATCATGCTGATCCTGATGCTGTCGCCACCGTTCCTGACCGCGCTCGGTGTGGTGCGCGAAAAGGAGAACGGGTCGATCTTCAATATCTATGCGTCCAATGTCAGCCGCGGCGAGTTCCTGATCGGCAAGCTGGCGCCGTATGTCGGCATCTCGTCGCTGAATATCGTCATCCTGTGGCTGATGGCGGTCCTGCTGTACCAGGTGCCATTCAAGGGCTCGTTTGCGTTCTTCCTGTTCTCGACACTGATCTACGTGATCTGCACCACCGGCATCGGTCTGGTGGTATCGGTACTGGTGCGCACGCAGATGGCGGCGATGATCGTGACCATGATCGTGACCATGATTCCGGCGGTGCTGTACTCCGGCCTGATCATTCCGGTCGCCTCGCTGGGCAGTGCCGCGCGGGTGGCGGCCGATCTGCTGCCGGCGCAGTACTACACCAATATCGTGGTCGGCTGCTTCCTCAAGGGGGTCGGCTTCGCGGCGCTGTGGCCGGATCTGCTGATCCTGACCGTGTACGCGCTGCTGCTGTTCGGCGCCGGCTACGCCCTGTTCAGCAAGAGGCCATCGACATGAGAGCGCTGCGTATCTGGATCTGGCGGCTGGTGGTGATGGCGGAAAAGGAAATGCGCCAGCTTGGGCGCGACCGCATTCTGCTCGCCTTTATCGTCTACGCCTTTACCGTCGACATTTTCCTTGCCGCGTCCGGCGTCACCATGCAGTTGAGCAATGCGGCGACGGTGCTGGTCGACAGCGACCGCAGCGCGACCTCGCGCGAGCTGGCGTCGCGTTTCCAGCCGCCATACTTCCGCCAGGACGGCGTGCCGCGCCGCTCGGACGACGCCCAGCGCGAGCTGGACAATGGCAAGGCAATGATTGCGCTCGACATTCCGCCGAACTTCGAGGCCGATCTGGCCAATGGTCGCCAGACCTCGGTGCAGATGCAGGTGGATACCACCAACTCGGTGCTCGGTTTCATGGCCGCCAGTTATGGCGCGCGCATCGTCGGTGCCTTCGGTCTGGAGCAGGCGATGGCGCGGCTCGGACTGGGCGGTGGCGGCGAGCTGCCGACCGTCAGCAACGAATTCCGGGTCTGGTTCAACCAGGACCAGAACGACAGCTGGTTCATGGGCATTGCCGAACTGCTGAATATCGTCACCGTGTTCGCCATCCTGCTGCCGGCGGCGGCGATGGTGCGCGAAAAGGAGCGCGGCACCATCGAGCAGTTGCTGGTCAGTCCGCTGTCGTCGGTGCAGATCCTGCTGCCCAAGGTGCTGGCGATGACCACAGTCATCGTCGCCGGCGCGGTACTGGCGCTGTACGGGGTGCTGGTGCCGCTGTTCGACGTGCCGATCCATGGCAGCGCGGCCCTGTTCTTTGCGCTGACCGCGCTGTACACCTTCACCACTGCCGGCCTCGGCCTGTTCGTGGCCACGGTGGCGCGCAATCTGGCCCAGGCGGCGATGCTGTCGATCCTGATCCTCGCTCCGGTGCTGTTCCTGTCCGGTACCTGGACGCCGCCGGAAGCGCTGCCGTACTGGCTGGCCGAGCTGATGAAGGTGTCGCCGCTGCACTACTTCCTCGACGCCTCGTTCGGCGTCTTGCTGAAAGGGCAGGGCGCGCAGGAACTGTGGCGCTCGATCGCCGGCATGCTCGGCATCGGCGTGGTGGTGTTCGGCTTCGGGCTGTACCGCTTCCGCCGCCAGTTCGGGTAGCGGCAGGCGCTGCGTCGACATGAAAATGGCGGTGGACCGGTCCGGCCCACCGCCATTGTCCTTGCGCCCGTCTGCTAGATCCTGAACGCCGCCACGCTGGCATCCAGCTGGTTGGCCAGTTCGGCCATGCGCTGCGAGTGCTCGGCAACCCGGTGCACGTCGAGCATGTTGCGCTCGGCGATCTGGGCGACCGATTCCAGATGCTGCGCCACTTCCTGGCTGGCGACCTTCTGCTGGTCGACCGACACGGCGATATGGTGACAGTCGCCCTCGTTGCGGCTGGCGACCTGCTCGCCGTCGCGCAGCACTTCCGCTACCGACTCGACGAAACCGCGGCTGTTGGCCAGCGACTCCAGACCATGGGCAATGGTCTTTTCCAGCTCTTCGGTCTGGGTATGGATGGCGGTGGTGATGCGGTTGATCTCGTCCGCCGAACTGGCCGACTTTTCCGCCAGCTTGCGCACTTCATCGGCCACCACGGCAAAGCCGCGGCCCTGCTCACCGGCCCGCGCCGCCTCGATCGCGGCGTTCAGCGCCAGCAGATTGGTCTGGTCGGCGATATCGCGGACATCGCCGGTCATCGACGAGATCTTGCGGCTGTTGGACAGGAAGTGCTGGGCGGTTTCGGCAATCGCCTCCACCGTGCGTTCCGCCTCGTAGACCTGCTCGACCAGCGAGGCCAGCCGTTCGCTGCCGATTCGTGCCGAGCTGAGTGTTTCCGTGGCCGACGCATGCAGGCTGGTGGCGGCGGTGGCGACGGCGCCGATGCTGCCGGTCAGCTCCTCGACCGAACTGGCCGAAGTCACTGCCGCACTGGTCTGCGCCGCCGAGGCATCCAGCACCTGGCTGGCCGTGCTTGCCAGTTCCCTGGCCACTGCCTTCACCTCGCCGGCACTGTCATGCACGGTGGTGACCGAGCGCGTCAGTTGCCGGGTCATGCTGTCCAGTGCGGCCAGCAGGCGGCCGGTTTCATCGCGTCCTCCCTTTGGCACCGCCACGCTCAGATTGCCGGCCGCGACCGCATCGGCCACCCGCATCGCCTGCTGCAGCGGCACGGTAATGCTGCGGGTGATGGCCCAGGCGAGGAAGGCGCCGATCAGCACCACGGCCGACGTGGCCACGGCACACAGGATGACCGCCTCGTTATAGGCTTTCAGGCCGCGCGCGCTGGCTTCTTCCAATTGCTGGTTTTCCAGCACCGCGAGCTGCTCCAGCGCCTCGCGCCACGGTCTGACTGCCGGCACGACATCGTCTTTCATGATGGCTTTCCACTGATCGATGTCGTTGGCCAGCCCGGCGGCGACCAGCTTGTCGATCAGGGGCGCGGCGCGCTTTTCCTGTGCGACCACCAGGTCCACCAGTTCGCGCTGCTTGTCGCTGCTGCCGGCGCGCTGACCGATGCGGGTGACCAGGCTGGCCTGTTGTTCGCGGTAGCTGGCCAGCTGCGCCTGCAACTGGTCGGCGGCGTTCTTCTTTTCTTCCGGCGTGCGACCGAGCATCACGTCACGGTACAGCGTGCGCTGCATCTGCAAGCGGGTATTGAGGTCGGTCAGCAGGCGACCGGCCTCCACATGGTCGTCCGCGATGGTCGAAATGCTCGATCGCAGCGCGTTCAATTCGCCGAACAACAGGATGGACAGCAGGATGACCATCCCGCCCAGACATGAAAAGGCGACGAACAGCCGATGGCCGATGCGCAGTGCTTGCATTGAGGGTTCTCCGGTAAATGCCACTTAAATATTTCTATGTGGTTTGTTGTTATATATTTTTATGTTATTTGAATGACCATTCTAAACGAATGGATAAATAAATGTGTCATTTTCCTGTGCCGGGGGGAGAGTCTGGCGCAGATGGGGCGTTGCCCCGGCAAGGCGTTTGCCCAGCAGACGCGGGGCATCCGGGCCCGCCGTCGTCCTCCGGCGTGGCAATCCGGTCATAACAATGAGATCATATTCAAAATTCATTTTTATTCATAAATGAGTTGTCTGTGCCGATATAGCGGCACAGTGAGCGCCTTCCTCACGTCGCAACCGCGGACCCGTGTTTCCGGCAGGAACCCGCGTCCCGGCCGGGAGGGAGACAACGCACTGGTTTGACAAGTTGATGGAGGCCGGGTCCGGCGCTCCGCATCACGAACGAGGAAACTCCGATGAAGTCTCTGCGCAGCAGAATGGTTGCGTTTGTCATTCTGATCATAACGCTGCTGTCCATCCTCTTTTGCGTGGTCGTCTACAGCAAGATGAGCAGCGCGCTGCTGTCCAGCGTGCATGGCGAGATCGACCAGGCAGCCAGCAACAAGGTCAGTTTTGTCACCGAGTGGGTCAATTCCCGCCAGCAGGTGATGGCGGCGACGCTGGCGCGCTTCGGCCAGGGCGACCTGCATCCGGTGCTCGACCAGACGCTGGAAGCCGGCCATTTCGACGATGCCTACGTCGGCCAGCCCGACAAGACCATGACCCAGTCCAGCAAGACGCCGCCCGTTCCCCCCGGCTACGATCCGACCGGGCGACCGTGGTATGTAGCGGCGATTGCCGCGCAGGGACCCATCGCGACCGCACCTTATATTGACGCCGCGACCAAGCGCCCGATCAT
>NZ_BAAGUB010000032.1:0-128938 GCF_054781615.1 Microvirgula curvata
TCGACGGCGAGGTGCTGGACGGCCATTCCAGTGTCGACGAATCGCTGCTGACCGGCGAAAGCCTGCCGCAGCCGAAGCAGTCCGGCGACACGCTGATTGCCGGCTCGGTCAACGTCGCCAGCCCGCTGTATCTGCGCGCCACCCATACCGGCGAGTCGACCCGGCTGGCCGGCATCGTCCGTCTGCTCGATCAGGCAATGAGCGAACGGCCCCGGCTGGCGGTGCTGGCCGACCGGGTGTCGGCGTGGTTCGTCACCACCCTGCTGCTGGTCGCCGTGCTGACCTATGCCGGCTGGTATATGGTCGACCCGGAGCGCGCGCTGTGGATCATGGTCGCCGTGCTGGTGATTTCCTGCCCGTGCGCCCTGTCGCTGGCCACACCGGCTGCGCTGACAGCTGCCAGCGGCACACTGGCCGGACGCGGCGTACTGCTGGCCAGGGGCATGGCGCTGGAATCGCTGGCGCAGATTACCGATGCGGTCTTCGACAAGACCGGGACGCTGACCTGGGGTGACATGCAGCTGAAGGACCAGCTCGTGTTCGATGCCCGCGTCGACGCCCTGGCACTGGCGCAAGGGCTGGAAGCCGGCAGCGAGCACCCGCTGGCCCGCGCCCTGCTGGCAGCCGGCGGCGAGCCGCTGCGCTGCACCGGCCTGCACAGCGTGGCCGGTCAGGGGGTCGAGGGCGAGTTTGCCGGACACCGCTACCGGCTCGGCAAGCCCGCCTTCGTCGCCACCGTCGCCGGGGAGGCACCGGACGCGCTGGCCGGATTCGGCGGCAACGACAGCGTGATCGCGCTCGGTGACGCCGGCGGCTGGATCGCCGCCTTCGCCATTGGCGACCGGCTGCGCGACGACGCGGCCGCCGTTATCGCCGCGCTGCGCGCGCGCGGCATCCGTACCCACCTCGCCAGCGGCGACCGCGCCGAAACCGCCGCCGCCGTGGCGGCCACGCTGGGCATCGATCAGGCCCGTGGCGGCATGACCCCGGAGGACAAGCTGGCCTGTGTGACGGCACTGCAGCAGCAGGGACGCCATGTGCTGATGGTCGGTGACGGCGTCAACGACGCCCCGGTGCTGGCCCGCGCCGATGTGAGCGCTGCCATGGGCAGCGGCACCGACGTCGCCCGTCTCAGCGGAGATCTGGTGCTGGTCGGCAACGGCCTGTCGCCGCTGGTTGATGCACTCGGCATCGCCCGCCGCACCCGGCGCATCATCCGCCAGAATCTGGTCTGGGCGGTCGGTTACAACCTGGTTGCGCTGCCGCTGGCCATCGGCGGCTGGATCACGCCGTGGATCGCCAGCCTCGGCATGGCGCTGAGTTCGCTGCTGGTGGTCGGCAATGCGCTGAGATTGTCGGGACGGACGGTGGGCGGCAAAAAGGGGGAACGGGGCAGCGTGAATCAATAACCGGCTTATGGCAAATTGCCTTGCAATCACCGCCCCCGCCGCTGCCGATAACGCCACGGCGCCTGCGGGCGGGACTGCCGCCACAGGCCGAGGCGATGGCTGCGCGCGTAGTGTTGCGCGGACTGGTAGCGGGCAAAGCTGGCGCCGCCCTGTATGCGCTGCGCGTGATGCACATCGTGCCAGGCCAGCCCGGCGCCAAGCAGCGCGCAATTGATGTCGGACCGGGCCAGCCAGACCTGACCGAGGACCCGGCCGTAGCGGTCACCGCTCAGTGGCCGCACCTGCACCCGTCGACCGAGCACGCGTTCGGCCAGTCCGTCACGCGCCTGACGCCAGTGGGCCTGCCCGCGTTCCGGGGCATCGACAAAGGCCAGCCGTATCCGCAATGGCGGGTGCCCGGGACGCTGCAGCGTCAGTGTGTCGCCGTCGATCACGTCCACCACCCGGCCAGCCAGCGTGCCCGCCGCCGACGCCGCCAGACTGGCGACGACCAGCAACAGGCCGGCAAGCCGGGCGGCGGGCGGGGTCACGGCCGGATCACGGCGCGGTCTCGCCGGGCGCGGCGTCGCGTCCCGGCTGCCACAGCACGTCGCTGCCGCCAGCGTACCGGTTCAGATAGCGCGCCATGACGAACAGCGTGTCCGACAGCCGGTTCAGGTATGGCTGCAGATCCGGCGACAGCGTCTCGAACGTCGCCAGCGATACCAGCGTGCGTTCGGCACGGCGCGCCACGGCGCGGGCCACATGGGTCTGTGCCGCCGCCAGGCTGCCACCGGGCAGGATGAATTCCTTCAGCGGCGCCAGATCGGCATTCATCTGCGCGGTCATCGCTTCCAGCCGCGCGATATGCACCGGCTTGATGGCGACATGCCCGGGCACGGCCAGTTCGCCGCCGCAATCGAACAGATCGTGCTGGATGGTCAGCAGCCAGCCGCGCACCTCGTCCGGTACGCCTTCGCCGGCCAGCAGTACGCCGATCTGGCTGTTCAGTTCGTCGACATCACCCAGCGCATGAATGCGTGCATCGTCCTTGGCCACGCGACGACCGTCGCCGAGGCCGGTAGTGCCACCGTCGCCGGTGCGGGTAGTGATCTTGCTCAGTCGATAGCCCATCGGGGGGTTCCGTGATGTGCACGGCAGCCGGCTAGCGTCCTGCCATGTCGTGATAAGTGGTGTCCAGCCCGGCCCGCTTGTAGGCCCGGGCCACGTCGCGCGCGCGCGCCAGCTGCGCGTCGTCCTCGCCGACGATCTCCAGAATGCGCGGGTAGGCGGTGAAATTGGCCGGCTCGCCGAGCGACAGGTTCAGCAGTACGCCGGTGACCGGCGTCGCCGGCAGCGCGGTGGTCAGCAGCACCGGGGTTTCCGCCGCCAGCGGATCGTCGAGCCGGACGTGGGGGACGAAGCCCTGCGGCGGGAAACTCCACAGCCGGGTATCGAACCCGGCCAGCGCCGCCTCGTCGGCCAGCAGCACGGTCAGCCGCTCGCCATGCCGGATCACCGTCGCCGCCAGCCGGCAGGCAAACCCTGCCGGGTCGGCGACGTGGTGGTAGAAATCAATCTGCGTCATCGTCACTGACCACTTCGACCGGATCACGGCGCGGGCGACCGCGACGCACGGTCTGGCCGGTGGCCAGGTCGGCGCGATCGCGCAGGAACTGGGCCAGCAGCGACACCGGACGGCCGGTCGCCCCCTTTTCCTTGCCGCTCTTCCAGGCGGTGCCGGCAATGTCCAGGTGCGCCCAGTCGTACGGCTTGACGAAGCGGGACAGGAAGCAGGCGGCGGTGACCGACCCGGCCGGCCGGCCGCCGATATTGGCCATGTCGGCGAACGGGCTCTTCAGCTGCTCCTGGTAGTCCTCCCACAGCGGCATGTGCCAGGCGCGGTCACCGACCTCGTCGCCGGCGGCGATCAGGTCGCGCGCCAGCGAGTCCTGGTTGGAGAACAGCCCGGTAGCGACATGGCCCAGCGCGATGATGCAGGCGCCGGTCAGCGTGGCGACGTCGACGATCACTTCCGGCTCGAAGCGGGCGGCATAGGTCAGCGCATCGCACAGGATCAGCCGGCCTTCGGCGTCGGTATTGAGAATCTCGATGGTCTGGCCGGACAGGCTGGTGACTATGTCACCCGGCTTGCATGCATTGCCGGCCGGCATGTTTTCGCAGGTCGGCACCAGCGCAACGATATTGATCGGCAGCTTCATCCGCGCGGCGGCGACAAAAGCACCAATCACGGTACCGGCGCCCATCATGTCGTACTTCATCTCGTCCATGCTCTCGCCCGGCTTCAGCGAGATGCCGCCGGAGTCGAAAGTGACACCCTTGCCGACCAGTACCACCGGCCGGTCGTGTTCGTCCCCGCCCCGGTGCTGGAGGATGATGAAGCGCGGCGGTTCGGCGCTGCCTCGGGCCACGGCGAGGAAGGCGCCCATGCCGAGCGCGGCGATGTCGTCCTGTTCCAGCACCTGGCACAACCCGCCGGCGGCCTCGACCGCCACCCGCGCCTGCTCGGCCAGCCAGGTCGGAGTGCAGACATTGCCCGGGGTATTGCCGAGATCGCGCGCCAGCCTGATGCCGGCGCCGATCGCCTGCCCCTGCACCAGCCCCTTCTCGCCATCGGCGAGGTCGCTGCGGCGCGGAACCGACAGCACCAGCTTGCGCAGTTCGCGTTCGCGCTGCGGCGTCTCGTCCGGCTTGCGGCTCTTGTACTGCTCGAACTTGTACAGCACGTCGAGCGTGGCGACGGTCGCCTGCTCGATCATCCATTCGACATCACGCTTTTTCAGCGTCAGTTCGGTCAGATAGCTGACCGCCTCGACCGCCGCGGTCTGCGCCAGTGCCCGGACCGAGCTGCGCACCGCCTCGCGGTATTCCTTTTCGCGGAAGTCGCGCTCGCGCCCCAGCCCGACCAGCATCACCCGGTCGCACAGCGTGTGCGGCACATTGTGCAGCACCAGCGTGGTGCCCAGCTTGCCGTCCATGTCGCCGCGCTTGAGCACGTCGGACAGGAAGCCGTTGGAAATGCGGTCGAGCAGATCCGCAGCGAAAGTCAGCTTGCGGGACTCGAACACCCCGACCAGCACGCAGGCGACGCGCTGCTTTTCCGGGCTACCGCTTTTTATGCTAAATTCCATCGTCAGTCTCCTGAAGGGCGGCGTACGCCTGGCGGGTCGGAATGGTCGGAAAGACTGACGGCGTCAGCGTTTCGTTCCGGTTGCCGATATCGGTTAAACCTAGCCGACCAGCGCGAAAATTTCAAAAATTGTAAATTTTTCGTTTCATTTCGATTATCTCCATCTTTTCCGCAAAAAGTCAAAAAGGCCAGCAGCCATGATTTTTTACCGCAGCGTGTTACGCGAACTTACCGCTGTGGCCTTCGCCGTGTTTAGTGTCCTGCTCGCCATCATGACGGTGACGCAGGTCGTCAAGCTGTTCGACAAGGCCGCGGCGGGCGTGCTGCCCACCGACGCGATCGTTGCGATGATCGCCTTCTCCACGCTGAGCTATT
This sequence comes from Microvirgula curvata, assembly GCF_054781615.1. NCBI lineage: Bacteria > Pseudomonadati > Pseudomonadota > Betaproteobacteria > Neisseriales > Aquaspirillaceae > Microvirgula > Microvirgula curvata. Next base: position 4,915 of record NZ_BAAGUB010000032.1, read on the forward strand.
TCGGCACCCTGCTGTCGATCACCCTGTTCATTTCGGTGCTGGTCGTGCTGACCCGCACCTGGCGCGATCACGAGATGGCGGTCTGGCTGACCTCCGGCCTGTCGCCGAATCGCTGGATACAGCCGATTCTGGCCTTCTCCGTGCCGCTGACCATCCTGATCACCATCGTCAGCCTGTATCTGGGACCATGGGCGGCGCGCAAGGGCAGCGAGTATTCGGACGTGCTGCGCCAGCGCGAGGAAGTCAGCGCACTGGCCCCGGGCGTATTCAAGGAATCGCGCAGCGGCGACAAGGTCTACTTCGTCGAAAATTATTCCGGCGAGGCCGGCGCGGCCTACAACATCTTTGTGCGCAGCGTGACCGACGGCAAGACCAGCATCGTCTTCGCCCGCGAGGGCACCGTGCGCACCGAGCCCAACGGCGAGCGCTACCTGCACCTGAAGAGCGGCCGCCGCTATGAGGGCGAGGCCGGTCATGCCGACTGGCGCGTGGTCGAGTTCGACCGCTACCGGGTCAAGATCACCCAGAACATCCGCAGCAACGAGGATTCGCGCACCAAGACCGCCGACATGTCCCGACTGGTCGGCAGCGACCGCAGCGAGGACAAGGCCGAGCTGGCCTGGCGCATCTCGCTGCCGATTGCCTCGCTGATCCTGGCGCTGATCGCCATCCCGCTGTCGTACTACAATCCGCGCAGCGGCCATACCTTCAACCTGCTGATTGCCCTGTTCGTGTACCAGCTCTACTACAACCTGATCAGCCTGATACAGAGCTGGATCGCCAAGGGCGTGCTCTCGTCCTACTGGGCACTGGCCCTGCTGCATCTGCTGATGGCCGGCGTATTCGTGCTGCTGATGCTGTGGCGCCGCAAGCCGCTGAAGCTCTGGCTGCGCAGCCTGGGCGGGAGCCGCGCATGAAAATCCTGACCCGTTACATTTCCGGCAACGTCATCATGGTGTCGTTCTTCGCCCTGCTGGCGCTGCTGTCGCTGTTTGCCTTCTTCGACGTGCTGGGCGAAGTGTCCGAGGTCGGCCATAACGGCTACACCTTCCGCGCCGCACTGATGGTGGTGGCATTCAAGGTCCCGCGCCATGCCTTCGAGCTGATGCCGCTGGCGGTGCTGATCGGCACCATGGTCGCCATGAGTCTGCTGTCCGGCACCTCCGAATACGCCGTCATGCGCGCATCCGGCCTGTCACTCGGCCAGCTGGCCCGCACCCTGGCCTGTATCGGTCTGGTGTTCGCCGCCGTGACCATGCTGCTCGGCGAGTATATCGCCCCGCTGGCCGAGCAGGCCGGCGAACGCACGCGGCTGCAGGCCACCAATTCGGCGGTGGCGCAGGACTTCCACTCCGGTTTGTGGATCAAGGATGACAACCACTTCATCAACGTCGGCGAGATGCTGCCGGACAACACGCTGCTCGGCATCCGCATCTACACCTACGACAAGGACCTGCGGCTGACCGACGAGCGCTATGCGCGCCGCGGGCTGTACCAGGTCAACGGGTCCTGGCAGCTCGAGGACGTGCAGCGCACGCGGATCTTCAGCAACCACACCGAAGTCGAGCACCTGAAGACCCAGCGCTGGGAGTCCATCCTGCAGCCGGAAATCCTGTCCACCCTGCTAGTGGTGCCGGAACGGATGTCGGCCGCGGCGCTGTCGCGCTACATCGAGCACCTGAAGACCAACAAGCAGAGCACCACGCGTTATGAAATCGCACTGTGGAGCAAGCTGTTCTATCCGCTCGCCTGTCTGACCATGGCCCTGGTGGCCCTGGCCTTCACCCCGGTCAGCCAGCGCCATGCCAGCCTCGGCATGCGCATTTTCACCGGCATCCTGATCGGGCTGGCGTTCTACTTCTTCAACCGCCTGTGCGGCCACCTCGGGCTGCTGTACGGCTGGTCGCCGCCGCTGGTCACGCTGGCGCCGACCCTGATCTTCCTGCTCGGTGGCGGCTGGTTCCTGATCCGCCAGGAGAAACGCTGACATGAATGCGCCCGCCCTGCCGTTTCCGGAACTTCGTGATGAACTGATCGCGCACCGCGCGGCACTGTGGGCCCATTACCGCGACGCGCGACAACCGTTCCCTGCCCTCGCCGCCCATGCCGGGCTGATCGACGGCATCATTGCCCGGGTCTGGCAGGCGCAGGGGCTGGAAGCCGAAGTGGCGGTCATCGCCGTCGGCGGCTACGGTCGCGGCGAGCTGTATCCGCACTCGGACATCGACCTGCTGATCCTGCTGCCGGACGAGCCGGTCGCCGCACTCGAATCCAGGCTGGAAGACACCATCAGCGCGTTCTGGGACCTGGGGCTGGAGGTCGGCCACAGCGTGCGCACCATCGACCAGTGCCTGGAGGAGGCCGGTCGCGACGTCACCGTCGAGACCACGCTGCTCGAACAGCGGCTGATTGCCGGCCCGGATGCGCTGCACGCCCGGCTGCTGGCCGCGCTGGAGCGGCGGCTGGACCCGGTGGCATTCTTCGAGGCCAAGCTGCTGGAGCAGCAGCAGCGGCACAACAAGTCGTTCGGCGTCGCCAACAACCTCGAGCCCAACGTCAAGGAAAGCCCCGGCGGTCTGCGCGACATCCAGACCATCCTGTGGATCGGCCATGCGCTCGGTCTTGGCGACAACTGGAATGCGCTGGCCAAGCGCGCCATCCTGACCCGGGCCGAAAGCCGGCTGATCCGCCATGCCGAGCGGCAGCTGGCACGCATCCGCCTCGACCTGCACCTGATCGCCAACCGGCGTGAAGACCGGCTGGTCTTCGACCTGCAGCAGCAGGCTGCCGCAGAATGGGGGCTGGTCGACACGCCGGCGCAGCGCGCCAGCGAGCAGCTGATGCAGATTTACTATCGGGCTGCGCGCACCATCATCCAGCTCAACGGCATCCTGCTGCCGAACTTCCGCACCCGGCTGTATTCGCAGACGCCGTATCTGAGCCGCCCGGTCAACGAGCGCTTCAAGGCCGTCAACGACATGCTGGCGCTGCGCGACTTCGACGAATTCGAGCACAACCCGTCCGCCATCTTCGAAGCTTTCATCCTGCTGGCACGCAATCCGGAACTGACCGGTCTGGCGCCGCGCACGCTGCGCGCGCTGTGGCATGCGCGCGGCAGGATCAACGACCGCTTCCGCCGCGACCCGGCCAATCACGCCCTGTTCATGACCCTGCTGCGCGAACCGAGCGGCGTGACCCGCGCCCTGCGGCGCATGCACCTGTATGGCGTGCTCGGCCGCTATATTCCGGCCTTCGGCCGCATCACCGGCCAGATGCAGCACGACCTGTTCCACGTCTATACCGTCGACGAACACATCCTGATGGTGGTGCGCAACCTGCGCCGCTTCGCCGTGCCGGCCTTCAACCACGAATATCCGCTGCAGAGCCAGATCATCGGCAAGTTCGACCAGCCTGACCTGCTGTACCTGGCCGGCCTGTTTCATGACATTGCCAAGGGACGCGGCGGCGACCACTCACAGCTCGGCACCGCCGACGCACGCGAGTTCTGTATCGAGCACGGGCTCGACGACGAGCAGACCGCGCTGGTGGTCTGGCTGGTGCGCGAGCACCTGACCATGTCCGCCGTCGCCCAGAAGGAAGACATCTACGACCCGGACACCGTGGTGCGCTTTGCCGCCTTCGTCGGCACGCCGCGCCGGCTGGCCGCGCTTTACCTGCTGACCGTCGCCGATATCCGCGGCACCAGCCCGAAGGTCTGGAACGCGTGGAAGGCCAAGCTGCTGGAGGACCTGTACCACGCCACGCTGCGCATCCTGCGCAGTGCCGACGATTTTGACGTCCGCACCCTGCTCGGCGAGCGCATGGACGAGGCACGCGCCCTGCTGCGGCTGGCCGCCGTACCGGAAGGCGTGGAAGAAAAACTCTGGCGCCATCTTGACGATGTGTACTTCATGCGCCACGAGCCGCGCGACATCGCCTGGCACGCACGGGTGCTGAACCGGATCACCGACACGCGCGAACCGGTCGTGCGGGCCCGGCTGTCGACCAGCCGCGAAGGCATCAAGGTGCTGGTCTACCTGCCCGACCAGCCGGACCTGTTTGCGCGCATCTGCAGTTTCTTCGGCAATACGACCTACAGCATCGCTGACGCCAAGGTCTACACCACGACCAATGGCTACGCGCTGGACACCTTCCATGTGTTCGTGCCCGAGCACTGCGACGAAGCCTACCGCGACATGATCAACTTCATCGAGTTCGAGCTGGCGGCCACGCTGGCGCGGCAGGATGCGATCTGTCCGCCGCGCACCGGCCGCATCGACCGCCATCTGAAATTCTTCCCGATCACGCCGCAGGTCAGCATCCGCTCCGACGACCGCAACGACTTCCATGTGCTGTCCATCGTCGCCGGCGACCGGCGCGGCCTGCTGGCAAACATCGCCTGCGTGCTGGCCCACTACCAGATTGCAGTCCACTCGGCCAAGATCATGACGCTGGGCAGCCGGGTCGAGGACTCGTTCCTGCTGACCGGCGCCGCGCTGAAGGACCCGCGCACCTCGCTGGCCATCGAGGGCGAACTGCTCGACATCCTGCAGGTGTGACGTCCGGCCGGCGCGTCAGTCGGCGCGCCGCAGCGTGACCCAGGTCGTCACCGCCAGAATCACGGCACCGCCGGCCAGCATGCGCAGGCCGGGGATCTCGCTGAACAGCAGCCAGGCCAGCGCAATGCCGTAGACCGGTTCCAGCGCGGCAATGACGGCAGCGGTACGCGCCGGCACCGTCTGCAGGCTGGCGATGAACAGGCAGTGCGCCAGCGCCGTGAACACCACCCCGAGCACGGCCACGATCAGCCACTGATCCGGCGATGCCGCCAGCAGCACCGGCAGGCCCAGCGGTGCCAGCATCAGCGCGGCCACCCCGTTCTGCCACAGCGCCACCCGTACCGCACCCAGTTGCGACAGCCGGCGGTTGGCGATGGCCAGCAGCGCGAACAGCGCGCCGGACAGGATCGCCCAGGCCAGGCCCTGGGTCGCCTGGTCGCGCCAGTCGAACGATGGCGTGACCAGCACCAGCCCCAGCGTGACCAGGGCCACCATCCAGCGCTCGGCCGGCGGCAGCGGTCGCCGGTCCAGCCAGGACTCCAGCCCGGCGACAAACAGCGGGAAGGACGCGAAGCCGAGCAGGCCGATGGCGACGCTGGACACGGCAATCGCATGGAAGAAGGTCCACCAGTGCACGGCCAGCAGCACGCCGCACAGCGCCAGCCCGCCGGCGCTGCGGGCATCGACGCGCAGGCTGCGCCGGGTCAGCACGGCGAACAGCAGCAGGGCCACCGCGGCGAACGACGTCCGGCCGAACACGGTCAGCGTCGCGCCGCCGACGATCAGCTTGCCGAACAGACCGGACGCGCCGAACAGCAGTACGGAAAAGTGAAGGAACAGGAAGTGTCGCTGGCTGGATTGCGGCATGGAGGCACCCGGGGAAAACGCGACCTTACCATGCCATCCGGCTGCGCTGCCTCAGTCGATATCGGTTTCTGCGTCGGCAATCTGCGGGAACAGCGTGTCGACAAAACCGAACTGCGCCATGTCCTTCATCCGCATCGGATACAGGAAGCCCCACAGGTGATCGCACTCGTGCTGGACCAGACGGGCATGAAAACCGTCGACGGTCCGGTCGATGCTGCCGCCATGCTGGTCGAAGCCCTGGTAGCGCACCTGTGCATAGCGCGGCACCAGCCCGCGCAGTCCGGGCACCGACAGGCACCCTTCCCAGCCGTCTTCCATCGTCGCGCCCATCGGCGTGATGGTCGGATTGATCAGCACCGTCGGCGGCACGATCTCGGCCTCCGGATAGCGCGGATTGAGCATGCCGGTGCCAAACACCACGGCCTGCAGCGGCACGCCGATCTGCGGTGCCGCGAGACCGGCGCCCGAGCGACTGTGCATGGTCTCCCACAAATCGGCGACCAGCAGTTCGAGCTCCGGCGTATTGAATGCCGTGACCGGTTCCGCCCTCGCCAGCAGGCCGGGTTCCCCCATCTTGAGTATCGAGTGCAAGGCCATTTTTCCTCCTCGTGGCAACAATGCATGACGCCTGAATAGTACGCCGTTGCCGGCGCGGACCACAAACTTTGACATGGAGCCAGTGACGGGCCAATTCAACACAAACCGCCATTATTGATTTGTATGACATCCCGGCGACGGTGCAAATCGGGAAATTTCCGTGCATTCATCCTGCAACCGGCACCCTGACGCCGGTTTTCCGCTTTCGCCATCCATCCTGTCCAGTTGCCCTACAAGCGGCAAGCGGGTACCGTTTACCTACCTAGCAGTTGCTTGAATTTTGTCCGCGCCGATGCGCGGCCACGACGGGTCGCCAGAACACCGCATGGAGGAGAAATCTATGAGTCACACGCTGCAAGCGTTTCACCGCCGGTCCATCGAGTCGCCGGATGCCTTCTGGGACGAGCAGGCACGCCGTATCGACTGGCACACGCCGTACCGGCAGGTACTCGACGACAGCCAGCCGCCGTTCCGGCGCTGGTTCGTCGATGGCACCACCAATCTGTGCCACAACGCGGTCGACCGCCATCTGGCCGAACGGGGCGACCAGGCAGCGCTGATCCATATCTCGACCGAGACCGGCGCCGAGCGCCAGTACAGCTACGCCGAACTGCACCGGGAAGTGAACCGTTGTGCCGCCGTGCTGAGCAAGCTCGGCGTCAGCAAGGGCGACCGCGTGCTGATCTACATGCCGATGATCCCGGAAGCGATCTTCGCCATGCTGGCGACCGTCCGTCTCGGCGCCATCCATTCGGTAGTCTTCGGCGGTTTTGCTTCGGCCAGCCTGGCGACACGCATCGATGATGCGCAGCCGAAGGTCATTTTCACCGCCGACGCCGGCATGCGCGGTGGCAAGCACATCCCGTACAAACCGCTGGTCGATGCCGCCATCGATCTGGCCGGGCACAAGCCCGAGCACGTGGTCATCGTCGAGCGCGGGCTGGACCCCGACATGCCGATCACCCAGTGCCGCGACCTGATCTACGCCACCCTGCTGGGTCGGCTGGAGCAGACCGAAGTCCCGTGCGAATGGGTCGAATCGAATCATCCGAGCTACATCCTGTACACCTCCGGCACCACCGGCAAGCCGAAGGGCGTCCAGCGCGACACCGGCGGCTACGCCGTCGCGCTGGCAGCGTCGATGGAAAACATCTACTGCGGCGCGCCGGGCGAAACCTTCTTCTGCACCTCGGACATCGGCTGGGTGGTCGGCCACTCGTATATCGTCTACGCGCCGTTGCTGCGCGGCATGACCACCATCGTCTACGAAGGCCTGCCAACCCGTCCCGACCCGGGCGTCTGGTGGTCCATCGTCGAGAAGTACCACGTCAGCGTGATGTTCTCGGCGCCGACCGCGCTGCGCGCGCTGAAAAAGCAGGACCCGGCCTGGCTGAAAAAATACGACCTGTCCTCGCTGCGCTACCTGTTCATGGCCGGCGAGCCGCTCGATCAGCCGACCGCGGACTGGATCACGGCCGAACTCGGCGTGCCGGTGGTCGACAACTACTGGCAGACCGAAACCGGCTGGCCGATGCTGTCCGCCATGCCGGGCATCGAGAAGACGCCGCTGAAGAACGGCAGCCCGAGCTTCCCCGTCTACGGCTACAACGTGCAGTTGCTGAATGAAGTCACCGGCCAGCCGGTTGCTCGCGGCGAGAAAGGCGTGATTGCCGTGCTGCCGCCTCTGCCGCCCGGCTGTCTGAGCACGATCTGGCAGCAGGACGAACGCTATGTGAACACTTATTTCCACAGCTTCGGCGGCACGCTGGCGTATTCGAGCTTCGACTGGGGCACCCAGGACGAAGACGGCTATTTCTATGTGCTTGGCCGCACCGATGACGTGATCAACGTCGCCGGCCACCGCCTAGGCACCCGCGAGATCGAGGAAGCGGCCAGCAATCACAGCGCCATTGCCGAAGTGGCCGTGGTCGGCGTTGCCGACGCACTCAAGGGTCAGGTGCCGGTAGCGTTCGCCGTGCTGAAGGACCCGTCGCTGATCCACGACGATGCCCAGCGCGAGGCACTGGCGCGCGACGTGATCGCCATGGTCGGCCGGGAGCTGGGCGCCATCGCCAATCCGTCCGACGTGATGTTCGTCACCCAGTTGCCGAAGACCCGCTCCGGCAAGGTGCTGCGCCGCTCGATCCAGGCCATTGCCGAGGGCCGCGATCCGGGCGATCTGACCACGCTGGATGACCCGACCGGCCTCGACCAGGTCAGGCAGGCCGTGGCCGCCAGGCACGGCACCGACTGACGGCCTTGCGCCGGGCGCCGTTCAGCGCCCGGCGGTCGCCGCGGCCAGCCACTGCCGGCAGGCGGCCGCCGTCTTCAGCGGCCGGATGTCATCGAACAGACGGCCGGCTTCATCCGGCCAGCCGCTCGGCAGTCGCAGCAGTTTCAGCCACTGCTTCAGCCGGGCCGGCAGGTACTGGCCATCGGGATCGGCCGCATACAGCCGCTCGGCAAAGGCGGCGATCCGCACCAGCATGTCCGCCCACGGCAAGGGCTCGACCGCCTCACCATTCGCCGCCGCGCGGATCTGCCGCGCCAGGTCCGGCCGGGCCACCAGCCCGCGCCCGATCATCACGTCCTCGCAGCCGCTGACGGCGCGGATACGCCGCCAGTCGTCAACCGTCCACACTTCGCCATTGGCAATCACCGGTACCGATACCCGCTCGCGGATCCGCGCAATCCATTCCCAGTGCGCCGGCGGACGGTAGCCGTCAAGCTTGGTGCGGGCATGGACCGTGATCGCTGCCGCTCCGCCGTCTTCCAGCGCCTGTGCGCAGTCGAAGGTCAGTGAGGTATCGGCGAAGCCGAGCCGCATCTTGGCCGTCAGCGGCACGTTGGCCGGCAGCGCCTGCCGTACCGTGCCGACGATGCGCTGCATCAGCGCCGGCTCCTGCAGCAACGCCGCCCCGCCCCGGTGCTTGTTGACCGTCGGCGCCGGACAGCCGAAGTTCAGGTCAATGACCGGCGCCCCGAGCGACACCGCCCGCAAGGCGTTTTCCGCCAGCCGCTCCGGGTCCGAGCCCAGCAGTTGCAGCCGCACCGGCACACCGGCCCGGGTACGCCAGTCACCGGCATGCTCGGGCGCCAGCCGGCGGAAGGTCGGCCACGGTAGCGCGGAATCGGTCACGCGGACAAACTCGGTCACGCACCAGTCGACCCCGCCCATATCGGTGATCAGTTCGCGCATCGGCGCGTCGACGAGCCCCTCCATCGGGGCGAGAGCAATCTGCATGGTGGACGATCTGCGAATAGAGTCTGGCGGCGCGCGATTGTAACAGGCGGCCCCCGCCCCCCGTTCTTCCCTTTCGCTATATCGGGAAAAGGACTATCCGTGTATGAAGCACCCTGCCATTGATGAGGAGACTGACATGAGTGAATCCCCCCTTGCCACCCTGGCCGGCGGCTGCTTCTGGTGTCTGGAAGCCGTGTTCGCCGAGCTCGACGGCGTGCTGGCGGTCCATTCCGGCTATACCGGCGGCGAGGTCGAATCGCCCGGCTATCACGCCGTCTGCAGCGGCAGCACCGGTCATGCCGAGGCGGTCCGGATCGAGTTCGACCCGGAGCGGATCGACTACCGCACCCTGCTCGACGTGTTTTTCGCCATCCACGACCCGACCACGCTGAACCGCCAGGGCTACGATATCGGCAGCCAGTACCGCTCGGCCATCTTCTGCCACGATGCCATTCAGCGCCGGGACGCCGAAGCCGCGATCGCCGAACTGGAAGCCAGCGGCAGTCTGGCCGATCCGGTGGTCACCGTCGTCGAAGCGGCCGGACCGTTCTGGCCGGCGGAAAGCGAGCACGACGGCTACTACGCCCGGCACCCGACCCAGCCGTACTGCCAGGCCATCATCGCGCCCAAGCTGGCGAAGCTGCGCCAGCACTTTACCGCCCGGCTGAAGCCGGGCAATCCGGACGGCGGACGGCACGCCACGTAACTATTGGCGGATTTCCCGCAACAAGGTATCATTCGCTTTCTATGGCGGGTCTCCCCGCATGGCTAAACGGTGAATCTGGTCAGGTCCGGAAGGAAGCAGCCACAGTCGTTGATGCCAGTGCCGGGGGTTAGGCTCGCCACCTTTACGCCTGCGAATATCAAGTTTTTCTAATATTGCGAAATGATTTTATGAATAAAGGAACTTTGCAGGCAGTACATTGTCTTTTTTTCATGACGTCGTCTATCATCTGGGACAGATGACGCAATACGTAGTTTTACTTAATCTGCGTCGACAGTCCGGACGACGCGATTCGTCACTGCCCCCACCCTCGCGCCATACAAACACAACCGGGGGGGCACGATAGTGAACACGAGAGGAAAATCATGAAATTGTTCGAAAAAATCCCGAACCCACGGGAAATCCGCCGCAAACTTGGTCTGAACCAGCAAGAGTTCTGGAGCCGCATCGGCGTCACCCAGTCCGGTGGCTCCCGCTACGAGTCGGGCCGCAACATGCCGAAGCCGGTGCGTGAACTGCTGCGCCTGGTCCATATCGAGCAAATCGATCTGACCAAGGTCAAGCGTGAAGATTTCGAAATCATTGAATATCTGAAGGAAACGCACCCTGACCTGTACAAGAGCCTGAAGAAGGCAGTCAAGGCCAAGGTTGAAGGCACCGAAGCGGTCGCCGCTCAGTAAGACAGTCGTTCAATGAAAAATCCCTCGGTGCAGACCGAGGGATTTTTACTTTACGGATGATGCCAGCACCCTATATTTCGCCGGACTACCGCCCATGAGGCACCTCGCCATCATGTCCGCTTGCTCACCTGCATTTCGACACGCAGGCCAGCCATCGAGGCCATATTCACTAGAGTATCGAGGCCGAACACATCAACCTTGCCGCGTGCGAGATCCGAGATGCGCGGTTGTGTCACGCCAAACACCCTGGCCGCTTGCGACTGGCTCAAATGAGCGCGCACGATGTAGTCCGCGAGCGCCGACATCAATACGGTGCGCAGCTTCACGCTTTCGGTTTCGGTCGCAGCCGTCACACCGGAATCGGCGGGCGCATCGAGAAGATCGCCTGGCGCCCCTGCTGCCGGCTCGTCCAGCAGAAGGCTGTCCTGGCTCAGCGCAGCAAGCTTTGCGGACAAGCCAATCTTTTCCTCGGCCTTGGCACGTGCGTGCTCCGACATGAAGTGAAGCAGATGATCGAGGCCGGATTTGTCACCGACGGTCACGAAGTCCTTGCTCCTGTTGACGAACACAACAGATTTCTTCCTTGCCTTCAGCAGCTCGATAACGTTGCTGAGTGTACCGGTGCTTTTGCAATCCCAGACCATCAGGCCGAAATCGCTGTTCCTGGCCATCTCCACGTCTTTCGCCGTGAAAAAGGCCCGCGTTCCAGCCCGGGCTTTCGACTGGACGCGATGCACAGGCCAGTCCGCGATGTTGTTGCGCGGTGCTTCTCCCGTGCAATAGACCGTGACCTTGCTAGCATGACAGGCGCGCAAGCATTCCTGGATGGACGTGTCGGCACCATCGGCATCACCCACGACAACATTGAGATCCGACGAAACAATCTTGAGGATTCGGCCCTGCACTTTTTCATGCAGCCGGCTGATGGAGATTGATCCGGCAATGAACACTGTTGTCATGGTCTATTTCCAGGTAATCGCGGCTGCATAGATGTTCTTGATCTTTCGATAGGTACGTAACGCCTGACACACGGCGTCCATTGTCGCGCCGGTATCAAAGAGGTCATCGAGCAACAAGGCGTTCCAGCAACCTTCGTTCGTGATGCACTCATTGATACTGATCCGGCCCGACAAAGCGGCGTCCTTCTGCTCTCTGGTGTACAGGTTCTTGAGTGCAGGGCTGCCGGGCAGGGCCGGAGCTTTCACGATCATCTCGTCAAACACCCGGATATCCGTCAGCCGGCCGAGCGCATGGGCCAGCTCGTACACAGGTTGTCTGGCACGCACGATCGAGGCCGGCATCGGGACGATCAGCCCAATCTTGCCGAACAGGGGCAGGAGCGTCTCCCTGACTTGCGCGGCCAGCAGTTCGACTTGCTTCCAGTCACTTTGATACTTGAGTTTATAGAGGGCTTCACCGGGTTCCGACCGCGTGTTGTCAAAGCGATCGTGCCCCCACTCGTCCACCCCGAGATAGACACTCGAAAGTGTGTGCTTGTGCAGCGCATAGCCCGCATCCCAGCTGCCTTCGATTTTCTTGACCTGGACGTCCATATTCGCGGGGCTTCCTTTGCCGTAGCCGCTGGACCTTCACTCGGGCCGGGCCAGAAATCTTTGCGAAAACCATACAAAATTTTGTATTGATTCGCAAGCCCTGCCCATTTCCCGTGCACCGTCAATGCAGGCTTCCGCGGCAAACCATCATCTCGGCCTCGCTCGTACCCAGTGATCATATCCAGCCCCGTGCGGAGCTGCCGTTGCATCAGCGCATCCAGTGTCCCGCAGACCCAGACATCCTTTTCGATTTCCTGAACCGCCGCGTCAAGCGGGCTGCGCTCTCCACTGAACAGAAGTCTGCTCAAACAAACAGGGCATGGCCCACTTCGAGTGGGCCATGGAGTTGAGTTGAGTTGCGGCGTGCCGTCATGCCTGCCTGGCGTTTTGAGGCCAACGAAACAGCAAGCAGCGTATCCACTCACACATGGGTTATCTGCACATGTTGCCCATTGCTCCAGTTCCCCGGAGTCAGAACAGCCGGGGCGCATGGTGCCCGTCCGGCAAAGCGGCCCGCGTCAGCCCGCCGGCTGCAGACAGCCGATGCACTGTTCGACGTAACGACGCACTTCGGCGTCGGTTTCCAGCAGCGCGTCGATCGACTCGCCATGGCGACCGGCAAAACGCGACATCGCCTGCGCATTCAGCCGCGGAATGTCGCCAAAGCCGATCCGCCGCGACAGGAAGGCATCGACCGCGATCTCATTGGCGGCATTCAGCACGGCGGACGCGTCACCGCCTTCCGCCAGTGCATCGAAAGCCAGTTGCAGGCACGGAAAGCTGTCGCGGTCCGGTTGTTCAAACGTCAAACCGCCCAGCGCCATGAAATCGAGCGGCGCCACACCGGCCTCGAAGCGGTCCGGCCAGGCCAGCGCATGGGCGATCGGCGTTTTCATGTCCGGCGTGCCAAGCTGGGCCACCACCGAACCGTCGCGGTAGCGCACCATCGAATGAATCACGCTCTGCGGGTGGACCACCACTTCGATGCGTGACGGATCGGCATTGAACAGCCAGCGCGCCTCGATGACTTCCAGCCCCTTGTTCATCAGCGAGGCCGAGTCGACCGAAATCTTGCGCCCCATCACCCAGTTCGGGTGGGCAACCGCCTGCTCCGGCGTCACGGCCTCCAGTGCCGCCGCCGTATAGCCGCGGAACGGCCCGCCGGAGGCGGTCAGCACGATGCGCTCGACCCCGACCGCGTCAAGATCGCCACGGAAGCTGGCCGGCAGCGACTGGAAAATCGCATTGTGTTCGCTGTCGATCGCCAGCAGCACGCTGCCCGACTTGCGGACCGCATCCATGAACAGGCGCCCTGCCACCACCAGGCTTTCCTTGTTCGCCAGCAGGATGCGCTTGCCGGCACGGACCGCTGCCAGCGTCGGCGGCAGGCCGGCAGCACCGACGATGGCCGCCATTACGGTATCGGTTTCCGGTGCGGCGGCGACCTCGGCCAGCGCGGCGGCGCCATGGCGGATATCGATCGGCAGCCCGTCCAGCAGACCAGCCAGCGCATCCGCGGCGGCAGCGTCCGCCACCACGGCGACTGCCGGCCGGAACTGCCGGCACTGTCCGGCCAGCAGTGCGATCTGTCGATGCCCGGTCAGGGCGTGGATGGCAAATCGCTCCGGATGGCGGGCGATGACATTGAGCGTGTTGACACCGATGGTGCCGGTCGAACCCAGAATGGTGAGGCGTTCAGTCATGTTCCTGCTGACTGCCGGTCAGACGCCGGCGAAATAACGCGCGGCACTGGCGACGGACAGTACCGCGATCAGGCTGTCGATCCGGTCGAGTACGCCGCCGTGTCCGGGCAGCAACTGGCTGGAGTCCTTGATGCCGGCGGCGCGCTTGAACCACGATTCCAGCAGGTCGCCGACAATGCTGACCGCCGTCAGCCCCCAGCCGATCAGCAGCCAGCACGGCAGCGACATCTCGATGTCGAACAGCCCGGACTGCCGGATCCACAGGGTATAAAGGGTAACGGCGACCACGGCGCCGGCCACGCCCTCCCAGCTCTTGCCGGGACTGATTGCCGGTGCCAGCTTGTGCCGGCCGAAGGCCTTGCCGCTGAAATAGGCGGCGGTATCGGCCAGCCAGACCAGCGCCATCAGCGCCAGCAACTGCCAGGCCGCATCGGCATTGGGTCGCCAGTCGAGAAACGCCAGCCAGGTCGGCATCAGCAGCGCCAGCCCGAGGGCGGCAGCCGCCAGCCGGTTTTTCAGCACCCAGCGTCGGGCCAGCCACAGCGGCGCCAGCACGAACCACAGCGCCAGCACGCCGGCATGCAGCGACGTGCCGATCATCGGCGTCGCCAGCCACACCCAGGCGGCCAGCACCAGCGCCGTGCCAAGCAGCAGCACATGCTGCCACGGCCGATAGGCGAACATGCGCCCCCATTCCCACAGGCCAAGCAGGGTGATCAGCAGCGTGAATGCCGCCCAGCCCGCCTCGCCAAGACCGAACAGCGCGCCCAGCATGACAGGCAGAAGCACGAGAGCGGTCAGAATCCGGGTGATAAGCATGAGTCAGGGGCGCTGCTGCGCGGGGGGAAGTTGCTCGCTGGTCCGGCCGAAGCGTCGTTCGCGGCGGTGATAGGACGCAATGGCAGCCTCGAACGCCAGGCGATCGAAGTCCGGCCACAGCGTGTCGGTAAAATAGAGTTCGGTGTAGGCAAGCTGCCACAGCAGGAAATTGCTGATCCGCCGCTCGCCGCCGGTGCGGATGAACAGATCGGGCTCCGGCGCGTACGACATGGACAGATACGGGGCCAGATCGGCCTCGGTCAGGGTCTGCGACGGATCGAAACCGGACTGCAGCAGTGCATTGGTGGCGCGCAGGATGTCCCAGCGGCCACCGTAGTCGGCACAGATGGTCAGTGTCAGGTCGCTGTTGCCGGCCGTCCGCGCCTCGGCCTGCTGGATGCGCTCCTGCAGGTCAGGGGAAAAGCGGGTCAGATTGCCGACGATGCGCAGCCGGATGCCGCGCTGGTGCAGCCGGTCGACCTCGCGTTCCAGCGCCTGAAGGAACAGGCCCATCAGGAAACTGACTTCTTCCGGCGGCCGGCGCCAATTCTCGCTCGAAAACGCGAACAGCGTCAGGAAATCGATACCGGATTCGCAGCAGAAGCGAACCGCCTCGCGTACGGCTTCCAGCCCGCGCTTGTGCCCCGCGACGCGGGGCAGCAGCCGTTTTTTCGCCCAGCGTCCGTTGCCATCCATGATGATGGCGACGTGGCGGGGCACGTCGCGGACTTCGGGAATCGTGAGGGTGCTGCTGTGCAAAGCCGTATCCTCAGATAGCCATCAGTTCTTTTTCTTTGTCGGCGAACGCCTTGTCGATCTCGGCGATGTACTTGTCGGTCAGCTTCTGGATTTCGTCCTGGGCGCGACGTTCCTCGTCTTCCGAAATCGACTTGTCCTTCAGCAGCGCCTTCAGGTCGTTGTTCGCGTCACGGCGGACATTGCGCACGGCAACGCGGGCGTCCTCGGCCTCGCCCTTGACCACCTTGGTCAGATCGCGACGGCGCTCTTCGGTCAGTGCCGGCATCGGTACGCGGATCAGTTCGCCGCTGGAAACCGGGTTCAGGCCCAGGTCCGAATCACGGATGGCCTTCTCAATCTTGGCGGCCATGTTCTTTTCCCACGGCTGCACGCCGAGGGTACGCGCATCGACCAGCGTCACGTTCGCGACCTGGCTGATCGAGGTGGCGGCGCCGTAGTAGTCGACGGTCACCTGGTCGAGGATGCCGGTGTGGGCACGGCCGGTACGGACCTTGCCCAGGTTGTTCTTGAACGCTTCCAGCGACTTCTGCATCTTGCTGTCTGCGGTTTTCTTGACGTCGTTGATCATGACAACTCCGGGGGGAAAGCGGTTTTTCGTTGCGTCAGAATGGAACGGCGGAACGGCGTCGAACGCCGTTCCGCCGTATCGGGCTGAATTTTGTCAGCAGTGTACCAGCGTGCCTTCGTCCTCGCCAAGCACCACGCGCTTCAGCGCGCCGCTCTTGAAGATGCTGAACACCTTGATATTGAGTTTCTGGTCACGGCACAGCGCCAGCGCCGTCGCGTCCATCACCTTGAGGTTCTTGATGATGGCTTCGTCGAAGGTCAGCGACTGGTAGCGCACCGCTTCCGGGTTCTTCTTCGGATCATCGGTATACACGCCGTCGACCTTGGTCGCCTTCAGCATGATGTCGACGTTCATTTCCATGCCGCGCAGCGCTGCAGCGGTGTCGGTGGTGAAGAACGGGTTGCCGGTGCCGGCGGCAAAGATGACGATCTTGGACTCTTCCAGATACTGCATGGCCTTGCCGCGCACGTACGGCTCGGCAATCTGCTGCATGGTCAGCGCCGACTGCACGCGGGCAGTCAGCCCGGCACGGGTCATCGCATCCTTCAGCGCCAGCGCGTTCATCACCGTGGCCAGCATGCCCATATAGTCGGCCGTGGCCCGGTCCATGCCGCTCGCCGCGCTCGACACGCCGCGGAAGATATTGCCGCCACCGATAACGATGCCGATCTGCACGCCGAGTTCGGCGATTTCCTTCACCTGCGCGACGATGCCGTCGATCACCCCGCGATTGATGCCGTAGGCATCATCCCCCATCAGGGCTTCCCCCGAGAGTTTCAACAGGATGCGTTTATAGGCAGTGGCTTGGGTCATCGGGGGTCCTTGGCGGGTTTCATCATCGAGCAAGATATATCCACTTGGGCATAAAGCCAAATGCACATAGCTTGGCAGACGGCGGTCGAAAAAAGGCGCCCCCTCGGGGGCGCTTGGCGGCGGTCGAACGACCGGCCGCAAACGGCCGGATCGTCACGACGTCACATTACGCCTTGGCAGCAGCGGCGGCAGCGGCCACTTCAGCAGCGTAATCTTCCTTCTTCTTCTCGATGCCTTCGCCAACCACGAACATGGTGAACGCATTGACTTCGGCCTTCTGCTCGGCGAGCAGCTTTTCGACGGTCTGGTCCGGGTTCTTCACGAACGGCTGACCCACCAGCGTCACTTCGGCCAGGTACTTGGTCACGCGGCCTTCAACCATCTTGGCGATGATGTCGGCCGGCTTGCCCGACTGGGCAGCCTGTTCGGTGTAGATGCGGCGTTCGGTTTCCAGCAGCTCGGCCGGCACCTGGGCCTTGCTGACGCAGACCGGCTTCGAGGCGGCGATGTGCATGGCGATGTCGCGACCCAGCGCTTCGCTGCCGTTCAGGTCAACGATCACGCCGATCTTGGTGCCGTGCAGGTAGGTTGCCAGCTGGCCGGCGGTGTTGAAGCGCACGAAGCGGCGAACGGTGATGTTCTCGCCCAGCTTCGAGATCAGTGCCTTGCGGACTTCCTCGAGCGAACCCTGGGCGGTCGCGACATTGCCCAGCGCGTCGACATCGGCGGCGTCGCTGTTGGCAGCGGCTTCGGCAGCCAGCCGGGTGAAGGCGACAAAGCCGTCATCCTTGGCGACGAAGTCGGTTTCGCAGTTCACTTCGACCAGCGCACCCTTTTTGCCATCGGCGGCAACGAAGGTCGCCACGGCGCCTTCGGCAGCCACGCGGCCAGCCAGCTTGCCGGCCTTCGCACCCGACTTGATGCGCAGGATTTCTTCAGCCTTGGCGGCATCGCCGTCGGCTTCCACGAGCGCCTTCTTGCATTCCATCATGCCCAGACCGGTGGCGGCACGCAGATCGGCAACCATCTTCGCGGTAATATCAGCCATTGTTGACTCCTGTATTCAGTACATGACGTCACAGCCCGGCTGTGGCGTCGATCATTCTTTGGACAGCCGGCACGGACTCGAAAAAAGGGGCAAGAGGCCCCTTTTTTCAGACGGTGCCGATATGAATTACTCGGCGGCCGGCACTTCGGCGGCAGCAACGATCTCCTGGATCGATTGCGCACGGCCTTCCAGCACGGCGTCAGCGATGCCGCGAGCATACAGGCGAATGGCGCGAGCCGAGTCGTCGTTGCCCGGAACCACGTAATCAACGCCATCCGGATTGTTGTTGGTGTCGACGATGCCGATGACCGGGATGCCCAGCTTCTGCGCTTCGACCAGGGTACCCTTCTGGTAGCCGGTGTCGATGATGAAGATTGCGTCCGGCAGACCCTTCATGTCCTTGATGCCGCCCAGGCTGCGTTCGAGCTTCTCGACTTCACGTTGCAGGTCGAGCAGTTCCTTCTTGTTGTAACCCGATTGCTCGGCGTCACCCAGCAGGGCCAGCTTGTCTTCCAGGCGCTTGATCGACTGCTTGACCGTCTTGTAGTTGGTCAGCATGCCGCCGAGCCAGCGGTAGTCGACGAACGGCATGCCGGCGCGGGAAGCTTCTTCACGCACGATTTCGCGGGCAGCGCGCTTGGTGCCGACGAACAGGACCTGGCCCTTGTTGGCGGCGAGGCGGCGAACGTAGTTCTGCGCTTCGACGAACAGCGGAAGGGTCTTTTCCAGGTTGATGATGTGGATCTTGTTGCGGCTGCCGAAAATGTACTGAGCCATCTTCGGGTTCCAGAAACGGGTCTGGTGGCCGAAGTGAACGCCGGCTTCCAGCATTTGGCGCATGGTGACTTGAGTCGACATGGTGCTGTGTTGTCCTTAAAGGGTTAGACCACGATTCGCGCGCTGTAACCGCCTGTGCGGCACCCTTATGGCGCGAATGTGCGAAATTTGCCCGAAATCGGGCAGGCCGAGACTATACAAGCTTTCCGCTTCCGGCCGCAAGCGAGCAAGTGGATTTAATCAGGCGCGCCGGCAATCACGGCCGGCGCCGGCGCGGCGCAATGAAGCCTTCGGCGCGCAGGCGCTGACGGCGCCGGATCACGAAAAACATCAGCAGGCTGGGCAGCACGCCGAGAAAGAACAGGATCAGTCCGCTGCGGACGAGCGAGTCCTGCCCGACCGCAATCATCAGCACCACATAGATCCAGCCTATCCAGACAACCAGCATGACACCCACCCCGCCTTGGCAGTTCGACCGGGCGGCATTGTAGAAGAAAACCACACCCGCCGGCTTGCCCGCCCCGTCCTTATTGGGGAAAATCGTCACCGCCCCGACGGGAAGCAAAAATCGTTGCGCACAAAAGTGGGACTGATTATCATTCTCAAATGCTCAAAACCGACTCGCCCCCCGCCCCTCCGGCCCCCGCCAGCCGTCCGGACCCGCTCCGGCTGCAAAGCCGGGAACTGTTCGGCTCCCGCAACGAAATCCTGATCGAGCACCAGGGCGAAACCTACCGCCTGCGCCTGACCCGCAACGACAAACTGATCCTCACCAAATAACCCGACCCTTCCCCTGCCCGCCAGCCCCTGCGTCACCGCAGGAATGCAAGCCAGCGAACCCCTTCCCCTTACAAGGAGTTGTTCCCGGCCATGCGTCCCCTGCTCTCCCCGTTCCTCGCCTGCGTCACCATCATCAGTCCGGCCCTCGCGCTGGCCGAAACCGTCCCGGCGGAACTGGACCCGGTCCAGGTCACCACCGACCGCAGCCGCAAGAAACTGTCCGAAACCGCGCCCAATACCACGGTCGTCGACCGTGACCGGCTCGATGCCGGCCCGGCCGGCAACATGGCCGACGCCATCCGCTACGAGCCTGGCGTGAGCGTAGCCAGCGACCCGAACCGGCGCGGCAACGCGGGCTTTACCATCCGCGGCATCGGCGGCAATCGCATCCTGATGCTGATCGACGGCATCCGCCTGCCCGACGCCTACCTTGGCGGCGGCACCGCCATCTCCTCCCGCGACTATGTCGACATGGCGTCGCTGCAGGCCATCGAAATCGTCAGGGGACCGCAATCCAGCCTGTACGGCTCCGATGCCCTTGGCGGCGTGGTCGGCTATCGCAGCAAGCGTGTCGACGATGTGCTGAAGCCCGGCGCCCGGATCGGCGGCGGCTTCAAGGGCTTCGGCGCCAGCGACGACGACTCGCACGGCGCCACCGCCAGCCTGGGCTTCCGCACCGGGCAGATCGACGGCCTGCTGGTCTACACCTACCGCAAGGGCCAGGCGACCGACACCATGGGCCGCAACGACAGCGACGGCTTCGCCCGCACTGCGGCCAATCCGCAGGACTGGCATCAGGACAATGTGCTGGCCCGGTTTGGCTGGCAGCCCGGCGAGCGGCACCGGCTGGAATTCACGGCCGAGGACTTCTCCCGCCTTGTCGATACCCGCCTGCTGGGCTCGCTCAACAATGCCCGCACCGGTCTCACCCCGCGTGCAGCGCAGGTCGACAGCCAGGACGCGAAAGACCGCCTTCGCCGCCAGCGTCTGTCGCTGGGCTGGCACGCGCACCAGCTCGGCCCGTTCCAGCGCCTCGCCGCGACGCTGTACCGGCAGACGCTGAGAGAGCGCGACAGCGACGTGGCACTGGGTACGGAAACCGCCTGGCAGGGTCGGCGGCCGGTATCCAGGCCGGGCACGCTGACGCGTTCGTCCCATGCCTTCACCCAGACCCAGACCGGCCTCAACCTGGAGCTGGAGCAGCAGTTCGACGCACTGGCCGCCTCGCACCGGCTGGTATGGGGGACCGATCTGAGCCGGACCGACAGCGCCCGTCCGCGCGACCGGTGGCGCACCTATGCCGACGGCAGCATGACCCGGCTGATCCCGTCGCCACGACCGGGCATGCAGGCGGAGCGCTATCCGAGCAAGACCTTCCCGGACAGTACGTCCGACCGGATCGGCCTGTTCGCCGAGGACGACATGCGCTTTGCCGGCGGGCTGGTCGTCTCACCCGGACTGCGCTGGGACTTCTACCGGATGCGGCCGCAGCCGGACCTCGCTTACCGCAATGCCAATACCACCGGCCAGACCGTCAACCGTTTCCGCGACAGCGCACTGTCGCCGAAGCTCGGCGTCGCCCTGCCCTTCGCCAGCCATTACACCGGCTTCCTGCAGCTCACGACCGGCTTTCGCGCCCCGCCGTTCGACGATGCGAACACCGCTTTCACCAATACCGCGCATGGCTACACCATCCTCAGCAATCCGGCACTGCAATCGGAAAAAAGCCGGGGAGCCGAACTGGGGCTGAAAGGCGCATGGCCGTCCTTCGATTTCGGCCTGACCGCCTTCCATACCCGCCACAGCGGCTTCATCGATTCGGTCTTCCTGCACGAGGACCACAACCGGGTCCAGTTCTACCAGTATCGCAACCTGTCGCGGGTCGACATCAGCGGCGCCGAAGCCCGCATGGCATGGCGCTTTGCCCCGGGCTGGCGGCTGGTCACCACACTGGCCCATGCACAGGGCGAGGACCGGGACAGCAAGCGGCCCATCGACACGGTGGCACCGACCACCGCCATCACCGGGCTGCGTTACGGCAACGACACGTATGGCGCCGAGGGCTTTGTCCGGGCCGTCGCACGCCAGGGCCGGGTCCGGGATCCCGGCGGCTTCAGGGCGCCGGGTCATGCCACGCTGGACCTGAGCACCTACTGGCGGCCGGGCAAGCACATGACGCTGCGTGCCGATGTGTTCAATCTGTTCGACCGCAAGTACTGGCACGCCAGCGACATCAGGGGGCGCAAGCCCGGTGACCGTGCGCTGGATCGCCATACCCGGCCCGGTCGCAATTTCAGTGCAAGTTTCGAACTTGCCATATAGAATGTAAATCATTCTCATTTATAAATTGAAAGTGCAGCTTGCGCGCTGACGGCTCCCCCCTCTGCCGTCGGCGCGGTTTTTTCACCAGCAACGGAATCGCTCACCATGGAACGCGCACCTTCTGCCTTGTGGGATGCCTACCGCACTCTGAAATCCGGCACGCCGATGCTGCGCGCCCGCGACGCCGCCAGAGCACTGGCCGTTACCGAGTGCGAGCTGGCCGCCGCCGACCCGTCCAGCACCTGGCTGCGTCCGGACTGGAACGCCTTGCTGACCTCGCTGGCACCGCTCGGCACCGTCATGGCCCTGGTCCGCAACGAGGCCTGCGTCCATGAACTGACCGGCAATTATGCGAATGTGACCCTCGCCGGCCAGACCGGGCTGGCGCTGCGCCCCAACCTGGACCTGCGACTGTTCCTGAACCACTGGTGCCACGCGTTCGCTACCCGGACCGACACCCCGCGTGGTCCGGTGCGCAATCTGCAGTTCTTCGACCGCCACGGCGAAGCGGTCCAGAAGGTCTATCTGCGCGCGGACAGCCATGCCGACGCCTTCGACGCCCTGGTCGAACGCTTCCGCGTCCCGCCGACGCTGCTCTGCATCGACCTGCCGCCCGCAGCCCCCGCGCCGTCCACTGGCATTGATGTCGAGGCTTTCCGTACCGAATGGCTGTCGCTGCGCGACATTCACCAGTTTCATCCGTTCCTGCGCCGCTGGGGGCTGCCGCGCCAGCAGGCATTCGAACTGGCGCCGCCGGGCCACGCATGCCGCGTCGATGCCGGCGCGGCCGAGCGTCTGCTGAATGGCGCGGCGGCTGACGGGGTGCCGATCATGGTCTTCGTCGGCAATCGCGGCGCGATCCAGATCCATACCGGCCAGGTGCATCGCATCAAGCGGCTTGGCGAATGGCTGAACGTGTTCGACCCGGGCTTCAACCTGCATCTGCGCACCGACCTGATTGCCGACGCCTGGGTGGTGCGCAAGCCGGGAGACTGCGGTCCGCTCGGCTCGCTGGAACTGCTGGACGCAAACGGCGACAGCATCGTGACCTTCTTTGGCGAACGGCAGCCGGGCCACCCGGAGCGACCGGAATGGACCGCCCTGCTCGCGTCACTGCTCCCGGAGGACCGTGCATGCGCCGGCTGATCTGCGCCCTGTCGCTGCTGCTCGTCATCGCGCCGGTCGCTGGCGCCGGGCGAGTGGTCGTGCTGACGCCGGATGTGGCCGACATCGTCGTCGCCATCGGCGCGGCGCGCGACGTGGTCGGCCGGGACAGGAGCACCACCCTGCCGGCGCTGCAGGCGGCACAGGAGATCGGCTTCTTCCGCAACCTGAATGCCGAGACCATCGCCCGCCTCAAGCCGACACTGGTCATCGGCAGTGCCACGGCACATCCGGTCAGCATCTGGCGCCAGCTGGACGGGCTGCAGATCCGCGCGGCCGAAGTGTCGTCACGGGAGGACGGCCGCGACTTCGCGACGGCCATCCGCCGCGTCGGCCAGTTGCTGGGCCGGGTCGACCAGGCCGACCGGCTGGCACGCGACTGGCAGGCCGGCATGCGCGAACGCCCCGCCACCGGCATCCGTTACGCAATCAGCTACGACGGCAGGCTGGTCGCCGGCAGGCATACCGCCGCCGATACGCTGATCCGCGCCGCAGGCGGCATCAATGCCGCGGCCGGGCTGTCCGGCACCAAAGTGCTGTCACGCGACGCCTGGCAATCACTGAAACCCGATGTCATCATCCTCTGCGCGCATACGGCCGCCGTCCACGGCGGCGTCGACGCCTTCCGCCAGCGCCCGGAAATCGCCGCGACACCGGCCGGCCGCGACGGCCGCATCCATCTGCTGCCGGCCAGCGACGCGATGATGATCTCGATCCGCAGCCCCGACGTGGTGCAGCGGCTGCGCGGGCTGTAACCGGCATGGCAGTCACGTCGTTGCTCCCTGCCCGCCATCCCGAACGTCTGGTCTGGTCACTGCTGCTGGCAGCCAGCCTGCTGCTGCCGCTGCTTGGTGCCAGCCTCGGCGGCGGCGAGTTCCGCTGGCCGGACCTGACCGACCCCATTTTCACCACCCTGCGCCTGCCACGCATCGCGGCGGCACTGCTGGTCGGCGCGTCGCTGGCGGCCAGCGGCGCCGCCCTGCAGGCGCTGTTCCGCAACCCACTGGCCGATCCGGGCCTGATCGGCACCTCGTCCGGCGCTGCGCTGGCCGTGGTGATCGTGCTCGCCACCGGCATTGCCGGCAGCATGCTGCCGTTCGCCGCCTTTGCCGGCGGGCTGGCGGCCACCTGGCTGATCGTGGCCCTGGCCAGGCTCAGTGGCGGCGGCATGGCCGGCCTGCTGCTGATGGGACTGGTGATCTCGGCCTTCTGCGGCGCGGTAACCAGTCTGGCGCTGTTCCTGTCCGATGACCTGACGCTGCGCGGTGCATCCACCTGGCTGGCCGGCAGCCTGTCGTCGGCCTCACCGTCGCTGCTGCTGACCTGTTCGCTGGTATCCGGACTCGGCCTGCTGCTGCTGTTTGGCATCGGCCGCGATCTCGACTGCCTGCTGCTTGGCGAGGATGCCGCGGCGTCACTTGGTGTCGACGTGGTCCGTACCCGCCGGCTGGCGGCAATCGGCGCGGCACTGGCCACCGGTGGCGCCGTCGCCCTGTCCGGCATCATCGGCTTTGTCGGCATGATGGTACCGAATGCGCTGGCCATTCTGGTCGGCGGCAGCCGGCGCCGGCTGATCGTGCTGTCGGCCTGGGTCGGCGCACTGTTCCTGCTCGGTGCCGACACGCTGGCGCGCAGCCTGGTCTGGCCGATTGACCTGCCGGTCGGCATCGTGGCGGCCTTTGCCGGCCCGCCCTTCTTCCTCTGGTTCTACCGTCGTCAAACAAGGAGTCTCCTCCATGGCTGATCCCATCGCCTTGTCCGCCCGTGATCTGGGCTACCGGATCAGCCGCAAGCCGATCCTGCAGGACATCAATCTGGACATTCCGGCCGGCAGCATCAGCGCGCTGCTCGGCCCCAACGGCGCCGGCAAGACCACGCTGCTGAAGCTGCTGGCCGGCCTGCGCTCGGCCAGCGCCGGCGTGGTCCGCATCGACGGCATCGCCGTGTCGTCGATTCCGCCGGCCGAACGGGCACGGACCCTGGCCTTCGTCCCGCAGCACATCCCGGATGGCATTCCACTGTCGGTATTCGAGTTCATTGCACTGGGACGCGTCCCGCACCTCGGTGCCTTCGGCCGGCTGGCGGCCGGGGACCGCGACGCCGTCTGTGATGCGCTGGAGACAGTCGAGTTGGGCGACAAGGCCGAAGTCCGCCTCGATACACTGTCCGGCGGCGAACGTCAGCGCGCGGCCATCGCCCGGGCGCTGGCGCAGTCGGCGCCGATCCTGCTGCTGGACGAACCGACCAACCACCTCGACCTGCGCCACCAGCACAAGCTGCAGCAGTTGCTGGTCCGGCTGGCGGAGTCCGGAAAAACCGTGATCGAAGTGCTGCACGACCTGGCCCTGGCCGCCAATTACGCCGACCATGTGGTCCTGATCGACCATGGCCGGCTGGTCGCCGACGGCAGCCCCGAGCAGGTCATGCGCGAAGACTGCCTGCGGGCCGTCTACGAGTGCCCGCTGCGGCTGGTTCGCCATGCGCCGCGTGGCTGGCATATGGAAATGCCGCAGGCAGCCTGAATACCCTGCAAAAACAACGCCTCCGGCAAAGGCCGGCACGGGAGGCGCGCGCGGCCGTCCGCGGGACCGGCTCGTGTGCCGGCCCCGAATCACGATATTGCTGCTGCCAAAACCACAAATTCATGACTCGCGAATAATTTCACTTGCGCAGAATCCAAACATTCGTTTGAATCATCGCTCCCGCGAGTGGCGGCACGCGCTGCGTTGCCGATCCGGACAACAGATCCGGCCCGCCATCTCGCGCCCTGTCACGAGGAGGAGGGACACACTATGACACTCGGCGAATGGTTCATTCCCGCCAGCGTCCGCCAGGACGCGGACCGGCTGATCAAGGCACGCACTGTCGTCAACGTCGCGCTGCTGGCGGCGGTGCTGACACCGCTGTTTTCCATTTCCTATTTCAAGCTCGGCCATCTGGCGATGGGCTACGGCATTCTGGCCGGCGGCATGGCCATGGCACTGGGCGCGCTGCTGCTGCGCCTCAGCGGCCTGGTCGGACTGACTGCCCAGTTCATCATCGCCGTCATGTTTGCCATGGTCAGCTGGATGGTATTCGTCAACGGCGGGCTGATGGGCACCAGCGTGGTCTGGTATGCGTCGATCCCGTTTACCGCCGTCTTTGTCGGCGGACGGCGCTCGGGGTATCTGTGGGCGGCGCTGACGCTGCTGGCGCTGATAGTGTTCCTGCTCGCCAATGGCGATCCCGGCACCCTGCCATCCACGCCGATTCCGGAAGCCGAGCACCCGCTGCTGCAGATGAAGTCGCTGGCCGGCCTGAGCATCGTCGTGCTGGTGCTGGCGCTGGCCTTCGACGGCGCCAAGCGCAAGGGCTTCAGCCAGCTGGAGCTGGCGCGCGAACAGGCCGAGACCGAACGCAACAACGTATCGACCATGCTCGACCACATCACCCAGTCGGTCCACGCCGCCAGCCAGGAAAGCCGCGATATCGCGGTCACCGCACGGCTGATGGTCGCCACCATGACCCAGCAGTCGGCACGCACCCAGGAAATGGTCGTGACCGTGCAGCAGATGAGCGCGCTGACCGAACACAACGCCGAGCAATCGTCGCAGGCCGCCGCCGTTGCCATTGATGCCCGCAAACAGGCGCACCAGGGCGGAGACATCATGAACAACGCCATGCAGCACCTCGACGAGGCCGGTACGGCCATGGCGCGCTCGTCAGAAGCGATCGAATCACTGGGACGCCGTTCGAGCGAGGTCAACGGCATCGTGCAGCTGATCGGCGAGATTGCCGACCAGACCAACATGCTGGCATTGAATGCCGCCATCGAAGCCGCCCGGGCCGGTGACGTCGGCCGCGGCTTTGCCGTGGTCGCCGACGAGGTACGCAAGCTGGCCGAGCGCACCCAGACCGCAACCAAGGATATCGAGACCAAGATCGGTCTGATCGTCAACGGCACCCAGGATGCGCTGGTGGCCATCCGTGAAGGCGTCGACCGCATGCAGGGCGGCGCCGGCAACTCGCGCGCCGCGCATTCCAGCCTGCGCGAACTGATCGGCGGCGCGCAGAACCTGGCCGAGGTACTGGAGCAGGTGGCGGGCGCGGAAAACAGCCAGTCGGCCGGTTTCAAGACCTTTGCCGGCGATATCGGCAATATCGGCCAGTCGACCCAGACGCTGTCGAACGAAACCGCTGCCATTGCCGAGGCGACGCGCCGGCTGGACGGGCTGATGGCGGAACTGGCGGAGCGAATTCACCATTTCGAGCAGTCCCGACGGCAACCGGTCGCGATGGCGGCATGAGCCGCCGCTTCCCATCCGCCGCCGCCTTGACCAATGATCTTGCAGGCCCTGGCATAAAAGGCTCTAATTCGCCCTTATGGAATGGCTTTTCAAAAAAATAGGTCTGGTCGCCCGGCACTCGAAACCGGAAGTGGTCCAGTCGCTGCTGGAACTTGCCCGCCACCTGGAGCAACAGGGGCTGCACGTTTTCATTGACCGCGACAGCGTGACCCGGGCCGAGGCCCAGGGGCTGACGCTGATCGACCGCAATGATTTCGGCAAGATTGTCGATGTCGCGATCGTGCTCGGCGGCGACGGCACCATGCTGTCGGTCGCCCGCCTGCTGGCGCCGTACCGCATCCCGCTGATCGGCATCAACCAGGGCCGGCTCGGCTTCATGACCGACATCCCGCTGCACACGATGATCGCCTCGGTCAGCAGCATCCTGCAGGGCGAGTTCCTGCCCGAGGAACGCATGCTGCTGCAATCGAGCGTCATGCGCGACAACGTCGAGGTCGCCCAGCACCTGGCACTCAACGATATCGTCATCAATCGTGGCGCCATGGGGCAGATGATCGAATTCGAGATCTTCGTCGACAACCAGTTCGTCTACAGCCAGCGCTCGGACGGCCTGATCGTCAGCACGCCGACCGGCTCGACCGCCTACGCGCTGGCCTCCGGCGGGCCGATCCTGCACCCGACCGTGCCGGCCATCGCCCTGGTGCCGATCTGCCCGCAGTCGATGAGCAATCGTCCCATCGCCATCAACGACTCCAGCGAAGTCGAATTCATGCTGACGCGCGGCGAGGATGCCCGCGTTCATTTCGACGGCCAGTCGCACTGCGACCTGATGGAACTCGATCGCGTGCTGATCCGCCGCTACCGCAATCCGCTGCGCCTGCTGCATCCACTCGGCTACAACTATTACGACATGCTCCGTCACAAGCTGCACTGGGGTGAGCGTCTGCTGTAACCCCTGCCGCACCCCGCCCTCTGCCCAATCGCTACCGGAATCCGCCCGCCGATGCTGCTATCGCTTTCAGTCCGCAACTTCGTCATCGTCGACCAGCTCGAACTCGACTTCCGTCCGGGCTTTACCGTACTGACCGGTGAAACCGGCGCGGGCAAATCCATCATCCTCGATGCCTTGTCGCTGCTGCTCGGCGGCCGTGGCGATGGCAGTCTGGTCCGGCATGGCGAGGAGCGCGCCGAACTGTCGGCCACCTTCGCCATCGGCGACATGGCCGACGTCCGCAGCTGGCTGGTCGGCCAGGAACTGGCCGACGACGGCAACGATGAACTGCTGGTGCGCCGCGTCGTCGATGCCGGCGGCCGCTCGCGCTGCTGGCTCAACGGCCGCCCGGCCACGCTGGCCCAGCTGCGCGAGGCCGGCGAGTGGCTGGTCGACATCCATGGCCAGCACGCCCATCAGTCACTGGTCAAACCGGATACCCAGCGCCGGCTGCTCGATGCCTATGCCGGCGCACTCGATATCGTCCAGGCGGTAAAGGGCGCGTTCGAGCAGTGGCAATCGGTCAAGCGCCAGCGGGTAGCCGCCGAACAGCACGTGGCCGAATTCGAACGCGAGCGCGAACGCCTGCAATGGCAGATCAGCGAACTGACCGAACTCGGCGTGCAGGCCGGCGAATGGGAAGACGTGTCCGCCAGTCATGGCCGGCTCGGCAATGCCCAGGAGCTGATCGAGGCCGCGCAGACCGCCATCGACACCCTGTCCGAGTCGGATCACGACATTCTGTCCGCCGTGGGCCAGGTGCAGAACCGCCTGTCACGGCTGGTCGACGTCGACAGCAAGCTCAAGGACACCGTGGCCCTGCTCGACTCCGCCGAGGCCGAGTTGCGCGAGGCGGTCTATGCGCTCCGCGATTACGCGGAGGGAATAGACCAGGACCCGGCCGAATTCGCGCGCATCGAGAAGCGCATTGACGCGCTGTATTCGATGGCGCGCAAATACCGCGTCCGTCCGGAAGAACTGCCGGAGAAACTCGCCGCCTGGCGCGAGGAACTGGAGCGGCTGTCGCAGTCGGCCGACGTCGACGAGCTGGTGCGCCAGGAAAGCGATGCCGAGCGCCTTTACCGCGACCTGGCCGACCAGCTGTCGCTGAAACGCCAGCAGGCGGCCGTCGAACTGGCCGACCGCATCAGCGAGGAAATGCAGGGGCTGGCGATGCAGGGCGCGCGCTTCGCCATCGAACTGGCCCCGCTGGCGGCACCGGCGGCCAGCGGCATGGAATCGGTCGAATACCTGGTCGCCGCCAATGCCGGCACCGCGCTGCGGCCGATGTCCAAGGTTGCGTCCGGGGGCGAGCTGTCGCGCATCAGCCTGGCGTTCCAGATCGTCGCCAGCCAGGTGGCGGCGGTACCGACGCTGATTTTCGACGAAGTCGACGTCGGCATCGGCGGCCGGGTGGCCGAAGTGGTCGGCCGGCTGCTGAAACGGCTCGGCCAGCGCTACCAGGTGCTGTGCATCACCCACCTGCCGCAGGTGGCCGCCTGCGGCGACAATCAGTGGCAGGTCGCCAAGCATCTGGAGGCCGGCCGCACGGTCAGCAGCATCCAGACCCTGTCCGACCGCGAGCGGGTGGAGGAAATCGCCCGCATGCTCGGTGGCGAGCAGATTACCGACACGACCCGGCAGCACGCGGCCGAGCTGCTGGCGCTGGTCGCCTGAGCGGCTACCGGATGCCCGTGCCCGCTCGCTGACGCCGGCCCGTCCTTCCCTGCCTGCGCCCGCCACCATGGCGGGCGTATGCCTGTCGGACCATTACTGTTTCATTTCTCTCAGCCCGTTCTAAGTCACACGGTTTTACCATCCATGGTGTGCTACAAAGGATATCCCATCCGGATACCAGTAGCGGCAAACATGAGGATGGACAAATGCGTGTGCTGTTGATTGAAGACGACCCGATGATCGGGGATGCCGTGATGCTGGCATTGCGGGATGCGACCTATGCCGTCGACTGGGCACGCGACGGTGAAGCAGGTCTGGCCCTGTTTGCCAACCAGCAATACGAAATGGTGCTGGTGGACCTGGGGCTGCCGAAAATGGACGGCTACGCCGTACTGACCCGGCTGCGGCAGAAGGACACCCAGGTACCGATTCTGGTCGTGACCGCCCGCGACGGGCTGGACGATATCGAAAAGGGGCTGGACCTCGGCGCCGACGACTATGTGTGCAAGCCGTTCGAATTCCGCGAACTGCTGGCCCGCATGCGCGCGGTGACCCGGCGCAAGGCCGGTTCGGCCGCCCCCATCCTGTCCAACGGCGAAATCGATCTCGACCCGGCCAGCCGCGAGGTCAGTTACCGCGGGCAATCGCTGCGCATGACCAGCCGCGAGTTCTCGCTGCTGCAGGCGCTGCTGCAGCGCCCGGGCGCAATCCTGTCCCGCAGCGACCTCGAGGAACGCATCTACAACTGGGATCAGGAAATCGACAGCAATGCAGTCGAGTTCCTGATCCATTCGATCCGCAAGAAACTCGGCTCCGACATCATCCGCAATGTGCGCGGCCTCGGCTGGATGGTGGCCAAGCGCCAATGAACTACTCTCTCCGCTTTCGCCTGTGCGCCTGGATTACCGCAGCCGTGCTGCTGGCGGCCGCTCTTGCCGGCTTTGCCTCTTTCGAAAGTGCGCGGACGGAAGCCAACGAGTTGCAGGATGCCCAGCTGACCCAGATCGGCACGCTGCTCGATGCACGCGACCTGTCGGTGCCACCGCCGCAGAACCTGGCGTCGACCACCACCGACCCGGACCTGTATATCGAGGTGCAGATCCTCGGCCGGCCGGATGTCGATGACAAGGTCGTGTTCCCGTCCAATCTGCTCGACGGTCTGCACACGCTGAGCATCAACCATGAGGAGTGGCGGCTGTACGTGATTTCGCTGGACAACGGTGACCGTATCGCCGTCGGCCAGCGCACGGCCGAGCGCGACGAGATCGCCAATATCGGCGCCATGTCGACCATCGTGCCGCTGCTGGTGCTGATCCCGGTCCTGCTGACCATGATCATCGGCGTGATCACGCTGGCGCTGCGGCCGGTCGCCCGCCTGAGCCAGCAGATCGACCATGATCCGAACCGCTGCCTGCAAAGCCCGCTGTCGATCGCACAGCTGCCGGACGAGGTGGCACCGCTGGTGCGGTCGATCAACCGGCTGCTGGCACGCCAGTCGCGACAGCTCGAGCAGCAGAAGCGCTTTATTTCCGACGCCGCGCACGAGCTGCGCTCGCCGATGACCGCGCTGATGCTGCAGGCGGAGAACCTGTCCGCCGCCGACATGTCCGAGACCGCCCGCGAGCGGCTGCAGCGGCTGCAGGCCGGGCTGGGTCGCAGCGCCGCGCTGATCGAGCAGTTGCTCAGCCTGTCGCGTGCGCAGGCGCAGACCGCCGCCGCCACCCAGTCGGTCAGACTGGTGGATGTGCTGCACAAAGTGCTGGAAGACCTGGTGCCGCAGGCACAGGCGCGCGATATCGATATCGGCGTCGTTGCCCACGATGACGTCGGCGTTGCCGCCTACGAGCTGGATGTCGCCACCCTGATGCGCAACCTGCTCGACAACGCCATCAAGTACACGCCGCCTGGCGGCACCATCGACATCGGCATCCACCATGTCGGCGACGAGGCGACTTTCGAAGTTCGTGACAGCGGGACGGGTGTGCCCGACAACCTGATCGACCAGTTGTGGCGGCCCTTCTTCCGCGTTCCCGGCACCACCGCGCCCGGCGCCGGCCTCGGCCTGTCCATCGTCAGCAATATCGTCGACAAGCTGTCCGGCCGCGTGTCGGTTCGCAATGTCGCCCCGGATGAAGGCAGCGGCCTGATCATCGCTGTCCACCTGCCCGCCCAACCCTGACCCCATCACAATGACTCTGAACCAGAAATTGCTTCGCCACTCCGGTGGCCTGGTGTTCTGGGCGTGCCTGGCCATCGTCTGGCTGGGTACGCTCGGCCAGCGCGCGCTGATCACACCGGACGAAGGCCGCTATGCGACCCTGTCGCTGGGCATGCTGCACAGCGGCGACTGGATTACTCCGCGGCTGAACAACCTGCTGTATTTCGAAAAGCCGGCCATGCAGTACTGGGCGGGCGCGATCGCGTTCAAGCTGTTCGGCATCAACGAATTCGCCGCCCGCTTCTGGCCCGGCCTGACCGGCCTGCTGACGGTGGCGCTGGTCGGCCTGACCGGACGCAAGCTGTGGTCGCCGGCCGCCGGCCGCAACGCCGCACTGGTTGCGGCCGGTTGCGCCTGGATCGTCGGCAACAGCCATTTCCTGACCCTGGATACCGGGGTGACCTTCTTCCTGACCGCCGCGCTGTCCGGCTTCCTGCTCGCCCAGCGCGACGGCGCCGATACACGCAAGCGCCTGTTCTGGAACCTGTTCATGTGGGCGGCCATGGCCGGGGCCACGCTGAGCAAGGGGCTGATCGGCATTCTGATTCCCGGCACCACGCTGGCGCTGTACTCGCTGCTGGCCCGCGATGTCCGGCCGTGGACGCGGATGAACTGGCTGCCCGGGCTGGCGCTGTTCCTGGTACTGAGTGTGCCGTGGTTCGTGCTGGTGTCGCAGCAGAATCCCGGCTTCGCCCGCTTCTTCTTCATTCACGAGCACTTCCAGCGCTTCCTGACCACCGAACACCGCCGCACCGGCCCGGTCTGGTATTTCGTGCCGCTGCTGCTGGCCGGCTTCCTGCCATGGACCTCCCTGCTGCCGGCCACGCTGCGTGCCGGCTGGCAACGGGAGCCGGGCCGGTTCCAGCCGCGTCGGCTGCTGCTGGCCTGGTCGCTGTTCGTGTTCGTGTTCTTCAGCGTGTCCGGTTCCAAGCTGCCGTCGTACATTCTGCCGATGTTCCCTGCGCTGGCGCTGCTGCTCGGCCGGGAGCTGGAAACGATGACGGCGCCGCGCCTGGCCCGCCACCTGATTGCCCCGGCCCTGCTGTGGCTGGCGGTGCTGGCGGCACTGCCGTTCCATGCCCGTTTCTCCTCGGCCGAGACGCCACCCGCCGCGCTGCACGCGCTTGCCGTCGGTCTGGGCATTGCCGCCATCCTGTTTCTGCTGTGCGCGTGGTTTGCCTGGCGCGCGCTGCGCCGTGACGAACGCGGTCTGGCACTGGCCGCCTGGGCGCTGGGCGGCTTCCTGGCCGTCACTGCCGGGGCACTGGGTCACAACACCTTCGGCCAGCTGAAAAGCAGCAAGGCCGTTGCCGTGGCCGCCGCGCCGCTGCTGACGCCGGCCACGCCGGTGTTCTCGGTGGCGATGTATGACCAGACACTGCCGTTCTATCTGCGCCGGCCGGTCACCCTGGTTGCCTACAGCGATGAGTTCGCCTTTGGCCAGGCCGCCGAGCCGGACAAGTCGCTGCCCGATATCGTCTCGTTCACCCGACGCTGGCGCGAGCTGCCCGCCGCGGCCGCCATGATGGGTCCCGGCACCTTCACCACCCTGAGCCAGGACGGCCTGCCGATGCGCGTGGTCTACCGCGACGCCCGCCGCCTGTTCGTCATCAAACCCACCCCACCGGCCAATGGAGCCAATTAGTGAAACCGCTTGAATTTCTGCTGATCCTGATCGGCGTGCTGCTGAATGCCGGCGCACAACTGCTGCTGAAGGCCGGCGTGCGCCAGATCGGGCACTTTGAATTTACCGCCGCCAATGTGTGGCCGATCGGCCTGTCGCTGGCCGGCAACCCGCCGATCCTGGCCGGACTCGGCTGTTACGTGATCAGTGTCGGCGTCTGGATCATGGCGCTGTCACGCGTGGACGTCAGCATCGCCTATCCGATGCTGTCGATCGGTTATGTCGTCAATGCACTGCTCGCCTGGTGGCTGTTTGGCGAAGCGGTGACCGTCATGCGTCTGATGGGGATCGCCATCATCATCGTCGGCGTGCTCGTCGTCGCACGCAGTTAGCATCAAGGAGTCGTCATACATGGATTTCCTGCCCTTCACCCGCCCCGATATCGACGAGGACACCATTGCCGACGTGGTCGGCGTGTTGCGCTCCGGCTGGCTGACCACCGGCCCGCGCTGCAGCGAATTCGAAGCCGCGCTGTCGGCCCATGTCGGCGGCCGGCCGGTACGGGTGGCCAATTCGGCCACTGCCACGCTGGAATTCGCATTGCGCATCGCCGGGGTCGGTCCCGGTGACGAAGTCATCACCACGCCGCTGACCTGGGTTGCTACCGCCAACGTCATTCTGGCCGTTGGCGCCACGCCGGTGCTGGTCGATGTCGATCCGGCCACCCGGCTGATCGATCTCGATCTGGCCGAAGCCGCGATCACCCCGCATACCCGGGCCATTATCGCCGTCGACCTGGCCGGCCTGCCGGTCGACCGCGACCGGCTGTATACGCTGGCCACCCGCCATGGCCTGCGCGTGGTCGAAGACGCCGCCCAGTCGATCGGCGCCAACTGGCGTGGCCGGCGCATCGGCAGCGACGGCGACCTGGTCAGTTTCAGCTTCCATCCGAACAAGAACATCACCAGCGGCGAAGGCGGCTGCCTGGTCATGAACAATGAAAACGAGGTGCGGCTGTTCGAGAAGCTGCGGCTGCAGGGTGTGACCCGCCATGACGACGGCACGATGGATGTCGACATGCTGGGCGGCAAGGCCAATCTGACCGATATCGCCGCCGCCATCGGCCTGGGCCAGCTCAAACGGCTGGACGCATTCAATGCCCGCCGCCAGGCACTGGCGCGACGCTATTTCGAACAACTGCCGGACGATCTGGGCCTGGTGCTGCCGCCGGAGGATTTCCAGCATGGCAACTGGCACATGTTCCAGCCGCTGCTGCCGCTGGCCGACATGCAGGGCACGCGTCACGACTTTATCGCCGGCATGCGCGAACACGGCATCGGCATCGGCGTCCATTACCCGGCGCTGCACCTGTTCTCGCTGTACCGCGGGCGCGGCTTTGCCGAGGGGGATTTCCCGCATGCCGAGGATATCGGCCGCCGCACCGTCACCCTGCCGCTGTTCCCGGCCATGCAGGATGACGACATCGACCGAGTCTGCACGGCGATCGCCCGCGTGCTCCCGCCCCTGCTGGGGAGAGCCGCGTGACCAGCCCGGCAATGCTTTCCGTGGTCATTCCGGTCTACAACGAGGAAGCCACCCTTCCTGCGCTGTTCGACCGGCTGTACCCGGCACTGGACGCACTGGATGTCCGCTACGAGATCATTTTCATCAATGACGGCAGCGTCGACCAGTCGACGTCACTGCTGGCCAGCCAGTTCCATGCCCGGCCGGACGTGACCCGCGTCATCCTGTTCAACGGCAACTTCGGCCAGCATCGCGCCATTCTGGCCGGCTTCGCCCATGCGCGCGGCGAACGCATCGTCACCCTGGACGCCGACCTGCAGAACCCGCCGGAAGACATCCATTTGCTGCTGGCCGAGATGGACAAGGGGCACGACTACGTCGGCACCATCCGCCGCAGTCGCCACGACAGCCTGTGGCGCCATGTCGCCTCGCGGATGATGAACCGGCTGCGCGAGCGCATCACCCGCATCCACATGACCGATCAGGGCTGCATGATGCGCGCCTACAGCCGGCGCATCATCGACACCATCAACCAGTGCAATGAACTGAATACCTTTATCCCGGCACTGGCCTACCAGTTCGCGCAGAACCCGGTCGAGACCGTGGTCGGCCATGAACAGCGCCATGCCGGCGAATCCAAGTATTCGCTGTACAGCCTGATCCGGCTGAACTTCGACCTGGTGACCGGGTTCTCGGTGGTGCCGCTGCAGATGTTCTCGCTGCTGGGCACGCTGATCTCGTTCGGTTCGGCCATCCTGGTGGTCTACCTGCTGCTGCGCCGGCTGATCGTCGGTCCCGAGGCCGCCGGGCTGTTCACGCTGTTCGCCATCAGCTTCCTGCTGATCGGCGTGGCGCTGTTCGGCATCGGCCTGCTCGGCGAATACGTCGGTCGCA
This sequence comes from Microvirgula curvata, assembly GCF_054781615.1. Taxonomy (NCBI): domain Bacteria; kingdom Pseudomonadati; phylum Pseudomonadota; class Betaproteobacteria; order Neisseriales; family Aquaspirillaceae; genus Microvirgula; species Microvirgula curvata. Next base: position 41,106 of record NZ_BAAGUB010000032.1, read on the forward strand.
TCTACCAGGAAGTGCGCCAGCGGCCGCGCTACCTGATTGCCGGCATCCTGGAACACAAGGAAGACGCATCATGACCCGTGCCGTCGTTTTCGCTTATCACGACGTTGGCGTCCGTTGCCTGAAAACCCTGCTGTCGCACGGCATCGATGTGGCGCTGGTGGTGACCCACCGTGACCGGGCTGACGAGAACATCTGGTTCGCCAGCGTCGCCGATACCGCTGCCGACTACGGCATCGAGGTCATCACCCCGGACGATCCGGATACGCCCGAAGTGCTCGACCGCGTTCGCGCCGCGCATCCGGACCTGCTGTTCTCGTTCTACTACCGCCACCTGCTCGGCACGGCACTGCTCGACAGCGCGCCGCTGGGCGCCTTCAACATGCACGGCTCGCTGCTGCCGGCCTATCGCGGCCGCGTGCCGGTCAACTGGGCGCTGATCCACGGCGAGACGGAAACCGGCGCCACGCTGCACGCCATGACCAGCAAGCCGGACAACGGCGCCATCGTCGACCAGATGGCGGTGCCGATCCTGCGCGACGACGATGCGGCCGACGTGTTCGCCAAGATCACGGTCGCCGCCGAAATCGTGCTGTCGCGCAGCCTGCCCGCGCTGGCCGCCGGCCGCGCGACGCTGACGGCGCAGGACCTGTCGCGCGGCGGTTATTTCGGCGGTCGCCGGCCGGAAGACGGCCATCTCGACCCGGTCTGGGACGCCGCGCGCCTGCACAACTTCATCCGTGCCCTGACCCGCCCGTTCCCCGGCGCCTTCGCCAGTCTGGCGGGGCGACAGTTGCGGATCTGGCGCAGCTTCCGTGCCCCGTTCCCCGTCGGCGCCCCCCGGCCCGCACGCGCCAGCCTGATGGCGGCCGGCGGCACCCTGTGGCTGCTGGCGGCCGACGGCCAGGCACTGCGCCTCACCGACGCCGAACTCGATGACCAGCCGCTCGACGCGGCGGCCTTCCATACCCTTTTTGATCAACAGACCCTCGAGCTGGCCTGACGCCTGCCCCGGCCTCCACCTGCTGGAACCCACCATGAAAAAAGTCCTCATCCTCGGCGTCAACGGCTTTATCGGCCATCACCTGACCCGGCGCATCATCGACACCACCGACTGGCACATCTACGGCATGGACATGAACTGCGACCGGATCCAGCCGTGGCTCGACCATCCGCGCTTCCATTTCTTCGAGGGCGATATCGGCATCAACAAGGAGTGGATCGAATACCACGTCCGCAAGTGCGATGTGGTGCTGCCGCTGGTGGCCATCGCGACCCCGGCCACCTATGTGAAGGCACCGCTGCAAGTGTTCGAGCTCGATTTCGAGGCCAATCTGCCGATCGTTCGCCAGTGCGTGAAGTACAACAAGCGCGTGGTGTTCCCGTCGACCAGCGAGGTCTACGGCATGTGCGGTGACGCAGAATTCGACCCGGAGAACTCGCCGCTGGTCTACGGCCCGATCAACAAGCCGCGCTGGATCTACGCCTGCTCGAAGCAGCTGATGGACCGGGTCATTGCCGCCTACGGCCAGCAGGAAGGGCTCGACTACACGCTGTTCCGCCCGTTCAACTGGATCGGGCCGGGCCTGGACAGCATCCATACGCCGAAGGAAGGCTCGAGCCGGGTCATTACCCAGTTCCTCGGCCATATTGTTCGTGGCGAACCGATCAAACTGGTGGATGGTGGTCAGCAGAAACGCGCGTTCACCTTTGTCGACGACGGCATCTCGGCCCTGGTCAGGATCATCGACAACCCGGCAGGCCGCGCCAGCGGGCAGATCTACAATATCGGCAACCCGACCAACAATTTCTCGGTGCGCGAACTGGCGACCATGATGCTGGAACTGGCCGCCACCTATCCGGAGTATCGCGACAACGCGGCCAGGGTCGAACTGATCGACGTCAGCTCGGGCACGTATTACGGCGATGGCTATCAGGACGTACAGAACCGGGTACCGAAGATCGAGAATACCTGTGCCGATCTGGACTGGGCACCGCGCGTCAGCATGCTCAGCGCACTGAAGAGCCTGTTCGACTTCTATCGCGACGAAGTGGCCAGCCAGCGCGACCTGGTGAGCTGAGCGATGAGCACGCTGGCGCTGAAAATCGACGTCGACACCTGGCGTGGCACGCGTGAAGGCGTGCCACGCCTGGTCGAACTGCTGCAGCGGCACCGGGCCGGCGCGACCTTCCTGTTCAGCCTCGGCCCGGACCATACCGGCCGCGCCATCCGCCGGGTGTTCCGTCCCGGCTTCCTGTCCAAGGTATCGCGCACCTCGGTGCTCGAACACTACGGGCTGCGCACACTGCTGTACGGCACCGTGCTGCCCGGCCCGGATATCGGCCGGCGCGCGGCAGCCACCCTGCGCGCCGTGCGCGATGCCGGTTTCGAGGTCGGCGTGCATTGCTGGGACCACATCCGCTGGCAGGATCATGTCGCCGGCCTTGATGCGGCCTGGACCCGGCGCGAGATGGAGCGGGCCCGCGATCGCTTCAGCGATATCTTCGGTGAAACGCCGCGCGTTCACGGAGCCGCCGGCTGGCAGATGAACGACGCCGCCTATGCACTGGAACGCGAGCTGGGATTCGCCTACGCATCCGATGGCCGTGGCAGCGGGCCATTCCAGCCGGTTGACGCCAATGGCCGGCCATTCGGCGTGCCGCAGTTGCCGAGTACGCTGCCGACGCTGGACGAGCTGATCGGCATGGACGGACTGACGCCGGACAATGTGCACGCGCATCTGCTGGCGCTGACGGCCGACCCGCCAGCGCAGGGCCATGTCTATACGCTGCATGCCGAACTGGAAGGCATGAAACTGCTGCCGACCTTCGAACGCCTGCTGGACGGCTGGACGGCACAGGGCTACCAACTGGTGTCGACCGGCGAACAGTTCGCCCGGCTCGACCCGTTTGCCCTGCCGCACTGCAGGGTGTCGATGGGGGAAATCCCCGGCCGCAGCGGCGTGCTGTCGCTGCAGGGGGCGGCAGTCTGACACCGGCCGGGGAGCTAGCGTTCCCCGGCCGGCGCCACCCATGTCACCAGCAGCAGCGCCGCCAGCAGCGCACAGCTGCCGGAAAAGGCGAACGCCAGCAAGGGCGAGCCCAGGGTATACAACCAGCCGAACAGCAGGGATGCCGGCAGCAGCATGATGCCGGTCACCAGATTGAACCAGCCGAAGGCGGCCCCGCGCCCGCTGACCGGTGCCATGTCGGCCACCAGCGCCTTCTCCACGCCCTCGGTTGCGGCAATGAACAGCCCGTAACCGGCGAACAGCCCGAACAGCCAGGCGCCACTGTGCGTCGCCAGACCGAGCCCGGTGTAACACATCCCGTAGGCGGCATAACCGCAGACCAGCATGCGGATGCGGCCGACCCGGTCCGACAGCGCCGACAGCGGGGTCGAGAACAGCGTCGCCACCAGCGAGACTGCGGCCCACAGCAGCGGCACCTGCGCCTCCGGTACGCCCAGCTCCCGTGCGCGCAGCAGCAGGAACAGGTTCGACGCATTGCCCAGGGTGAACAGCGCAACCACCAGCAGGTAGCGGCGAAACGCCGGCGGCATGTCGCGCAGGCGCTGGCGACGGGCAAAGGCGGTTTTCAGCGCGCTGGCCGCATGCCGGGCGCCGATGCGCTCTGCAGTCACGACCGCCGGCTCGCGGATCGCGCACGCCAGCAGGATGCACAGCGCCGCCGGCAGGGCCGACCACAGGAACAGGTCGCGCAGCGGTACGCCGCGTGCCAGCAGCATGGCGGCCAGCAGCGGACCGATGACCGCACCGGCATTGTCCAGCGCCCGGTGCAGACCGAACACCAGCCCGCGGCGGTCGTCAGGCACGCTGGAAGCCAGCAGCGCGTCGCGCGGTGACGAGCGCAGCCCCTTGCCGACCCGGTCGCCGAAGCGGATCAGCAGCAGCCACGGCCACGAGCTCACGAAGGCGATCAGCGGCCGGCCAACGCCGGCCATGCCGTAGCCGACCAGTATCCACGGCCGCGCGCGGCGGGTGCTGTCCATGACGATGCCGGACAGCAGTTTCAGCAGGCTGGCGGTGGCTTCGGCTATGCCCTCGATCAGGCCGAGCACGCGCGGGCCGGCCATCAGCACCGATGACAGATACAGCGGCAGCAGCGGATAGAGCATCTCGCTGGCGCTGTCATTGACCAGACTGATCAGGCCGATCAGCCAGACCGTTCGCGGCAGGGCCCGCAACGCGGCGAACATATGCCGTCTCCGGTGAGGAATGGGAATGCGGGCAGTTTACCCCACAAGCATGGCCGTCTTGGCCAGCATGCCCAGCGCCACCGCCATCAGCACCAGGGCAAAACCCCGCTGGACCTGCGCCTGCGACCAGCGCCGCGACAGCCAGCGCCCGCCGAGCGCGCCCAGCGCCGTGGCAGCGGCAAAACCGAGCGTAATGCCGGCCGGCATGCTGACACCGTGTGCCAGTGCCGACAGCACGCTGCCGCTGCCGACCAGGGCGATGGTCAGCAGCGAGGTGGCAACGACCCCGTGCATGGACAGATTGGTGAACCGGCGCAATGCCGGCACGATGACAAAACCGCCGCCGACACCGAGCAGCCCGGTCAGCAGGCCGGTCAGCGCCCCGATGCTGCCGAGCAGGCCGGCGGTGGCCAGGTTCCAGTCGAAGCGCCCGGTTTCCGGATTGATCCGCGCCCAGCCCGGCGACGGGCGCTCCAGTTCATCATGGCGCCGCCACATCCGCCCCGCCGCCAGCAGCATGGCCACGGCGAACAGGCCGGTCAGCCAGACCTGTGATGCCTGATGGGCGATCCACAGCCCGAGCGACGAAAACGGCACCCCGGCCAGCGCCATCAGCAGTGACGCCCGGTAGCGTACCAGCCCGCGCCGCCAGCCCTCGAACGCGCCCACGGCGGAACTGCAGGCGACGGCGACCAGCGCGACCGGTGCCGCCTGCTGCATGCTCCAGCCAAGCCCGGCCACCAGTGCCGGCACGCCGAGAATGCCGCCGCCGGCACCGGTCAGACCAAGCACCACGCCGATCAGCACGCCCAGCAGCAGAACCATCAGCATGATCCGCCTCCGTCAGGGTGCCGGATGCCGGCGCGACCAGGCGGCAAACAGTGCCATGCCGGCCAGCATGGCCAGCGTAAACACGATGGCCTTGCCGACCCCTGCCCCGGTCAGCAGCAACGCCGGTCCCGGGCACAGGCCGGCCAGGCCCCAGCCGATGCCGAACAGCAGACTGCCGAGCCACAGCCGGCGATCGATCGCGGTCGCGGTCGGCAGCCGCATCGGCAAGCCCAGCCATGACACGGTCCGTCGGCGGGCCATGGCAAACGCCAGCAAGCCGACCACCACCGCACCGCCCATCACCAGTCCCAGCGACGGGTCCCAGTCGCCAGCCAGGTCGAGAAAGCCCAGCACCTTGGCCGGACTGGCCATGCCGGCCACGATCAGGCCCAGGCCAAAGACCAGGCCGGACAGCGCCGCAAACAGTATGTTCATCATTGTCTGTCTCACCCCGCCAGCAAATGGCGCATTACGTACACGGTGGCAAAGCCGGTGGCCATGAAGCCCAGCGTGGCGACCAGCGAGCGCGGCGACAGCCGTGACAGGCCACACACCCCGTGCCCGCTGGTACAGCCCGAGCCGAGCCGGGTGCCGAAGCCGACCAGGACGCCGGCCACGATCAGCAGCGGCCAGCCGGCATCGATCACGGCGGACGGCAGCGGCGCGGCAATCCGGTACAGCCACGGCGCCAGCATCAGCCCGGCCAGGAAAGCCACGCGCCAGCCGGTATCACCGCGCAGCGGGCGCAGCAGGCCACCGGCAATGCCGCTGATACCGGCGATGCGACCGTTGCACAATACCAACAGCGCAGCCCCGATACCGATCAGCGCACCGCCGGCCAGGGCGGTCCACGGGGTGAAATGCAGCCAGTCAATGGTCATGGCGTGTCGTCCTTCGGGCAGTACAGCAGGTACAGTGTGCCAAGCAGTGTCAGCACCTTGTCGTCGGCAACCGAGTAGAAAATGCGCTTGCCGTCGCGGCGGGTCGTGACCAGCCCTTCGGCGCGCAGCACGCCGAGTTGTTGCGACAGGGTCGGCTGCCGGATGCCGAGCAGGCTTTCCAGTTCGCTGACCGAGCGTTCGCCCTGCGACAGCTGGCACAGCAGCAGCAGGCGATCCTCGTTGGCCAGCGTGCGCAGCACGGTAGCGGTTTCAGCGGCGGCCAGACGCATGACGCTGATGTTCAGGTCCGGATGGGGTATGTCCATCTTGCTTCCTTGATGCGGATTGCCAATATTATATTGAATGATATTATGTATATCAACATATCGTTTACCTGCCCCCGGAGCCGCCATGTCGCCCAGCATCGAAGCCCTGCATGACAGCACGACCGCCACCGTCACCTATGTCGTCTACGACGCGCCGGGCGGCTACGCGGCCATTATCGATCCGGTACTCGACTACGACCCGAAAGCCAGCCGGACCGGCACGGCCTCGGCCGAACGCGTGCTCGACTGCCTGCGCCGGCACGACTTGCGCGTCGCCTGGATCCTGGAAACCCATGCCCACGCCGACCACCTGAGCGCGGCGCAGTGGCTGAAGGCGCGGGTCGGTGGCACGGTCGCCATCGGCGAGCATATCCGCAGCGTCCAGCGGACCTTCAGCGCCCTGTACCACCTTGGCGACGGGGCGCCGGCCGATGGCGCGCCGTTCGATCACCTGTTCCGGGACGGGGACACCTTCGCCATCGGCGCGCTGACGGCCTGCGCCCTGCACGTGCCGGGACACACACCGGCCGACATCGCCTACCGGATCGGCGACGCGGTCTTTGTCGGCGATACGCTGTTCATGCCCGATGTCGGCACCGCACGTTGCGACTTTCCCGGCGGTGACGCACGCCGGCTGTACCACTCGATCCGCAAGCTGCTCGCCCTGCCCGGCGACACGCGGCTGTTCATGTGCCATGACTACCCGCCGCCGGGCCGCGCCGCCGCCTGGGAAACGACGGTGAGCGCGCAGCGCCTCGGCAATATCCATGTCCGTGACGGCATCGGCGAGGACGACTTCGTCCACATGCGCACGGTGCGCGACCGGACGCTGGACATGCCGGCGCTGATCTGGCCGTCCGTCCAGGTCAACATCCGCGCCGGCCAGTTGCCGGCGGCGGAAAGCAACGGCATGCGCTACCTGAAGATCCCGCTCGACGCGTCATAGCTCAGAGACGGAAGAACAGCCAGGTCAGCACCAGGAACAGTGGCAGCAGGATCGCGCACGACCACAGCAGGAAGCCGAAGAAGCTCGGCATGGCGATGCCGCGCTGCTCGGCAATCGCCTTGACCATGAAGTTCGGCGCATTGCCGATATAGGTCAGCGCCCCCATGAATACGGCCCCCATCGAGATCGCCAGCAGGGTCTGCGGCAGTTGCGTCATCAGCGTGAACGCATCACCGGCGGCCAGGTTGAAGAACACCAGATAGGTCGGCGCATTGTCGAGGAAGCCGGACAGGAAGCCGGTCATCCAGAAGTACATGGCGTTGATCGGCAGGCCGTCCTCGCCGGACACCAGACTGACGATGGCCGCCAGATGGCCGTCACTGCCGGCGCGCAGGATGGCGATGGCCGGCGCGATGGTAATGAAGATGCCGGCGAACAGCTTGCCGACTTCCAGGATCGGGTCCCAGTTGAATTCGTTGCCGGCCCGCACCTGCTTCGGCGTCAGCAGCAGCGACAGCAGCGCCAGTCCGATCAGCAGCAGGTCGCGCACCAGGTTCTGCAGTTCCAGCGGGGTACCGAGCACATCGAAGGCGATGCCGGGTTTCCAGAAGCCGGACAGCAGCACGGCACCGATTACACCAGGCAGCAGCAACAGGTTCAGGCGGCCATACAGCTTCAGCGGCGTCGGCGGCGCGCCATCGTCCACGGCGACGCCATCGCGGCGGAAGTAATAGCTGTCGATCACGTAGAACACGGCCAGCAGCGCCAGCGACAGCAGCAGCACCGGCAGCGCCATGGCCTTGACGGTCCAGAAGAAGTCGACCCCCTTCAGGAAACCGAGGAACAGCGGCGGATCGCCCAGCGGCGTCAGGCCACCGCCGACGTTGGCGACCAGGAAGATGAAGAACACCACCACGTGCACGCTGCTGGCGCGGCCATGGTTGGCTTTCAGCACCGGCCGGATCAGCAGCATGGCCGCGCCGGTGGTGCCCATCAGCGAGGCCAGCAATGTGCCGATGGCCAGCAGCCCGGTGTTCAGCGCCGGCGTCGCACGCAGCGTGCCCCACACCAGGATGCCGCCGGACAGTGTATACAGAGAGAACAGCAGGACGATGAACGGGATGTACTCGGCCACCAGCGCATGCGCCAGCAGCGCCAGGGTGGTGGAACTGCCGAAGGTGATGGTGAACGGCAGCAGGAACAGCACGGTCCACAGGGCGGTGATCTTGCCGAAATGGTGATGCCAGATGCCCGGCGCAAAGATCGGGAACAGGGCAATCGACAGCAGGATGCCGCAGAACGGCAGGGTCCAGCCCAGACTCAGTGTGGTGCCATCGAGGTCGGCAGCACTCGCCACGCCGGGCAGCAGGAACAGAAACGGCAACAAGTGTTTCAGGATCGGCTTCATTCAGTCTCCAGCCCGGCTGGTACCGGGCATTCTGATGGGTCGAGGGAAATCGCAGGCGGAAAGCAGGCGGGAAACGCTAAAGTCGGCATAAAATATGCCGTTGAAAAAAAGCGAACGCACTGCACCATGCAGCAGCGAACAAGATAACGCCCTGTGACCACAAGACTCAAGTCGACGATCCATGCCGCCGCTCAGCCGGGTGCCGGTCGCCGGCCTGACACCGGACAAAACCATATCAAGTCATGAGTGAAGACAACAGCAACAGCAGTGGATACAACTATGCACTGGAAGTCAGGTTCGCCATCGGCGTCCAGCCGCGGGACGTCCGTATTCTCCACCGCTCGATGGCTTTCAAGTCGCATCTGGTCAGCGAATGGGCATTGATGCAGGAAGCCAAGGATTTTGCCCGCCGCCAGCTTGAGGATGAGGGTTTCCCGGCCAGCGAGGTCCGCATCCTCAATGTCACCGCCACGCTCGGCAAGAAGGTGATCGGCAACGAGAGTCGCTGAGCACCGCTTGCCGGTGCAGGCATGAAAAAACGGCGCGACAGATGTCGCGCCGTTTTTCACTTGATGACGCTCGCCAATCAGTGACCGCCGCCGATGGTTTCCAGCACGGTCCAGTTGCCGCCCTGGGCCTTGTAGACGGTGATGCCGCCTTCCTTCAGGTCGCCCTTGTCGTCATACGCCCAGGCCGACGAGGTCACGCCCGAGTAGTTGATCTTGGCCAGTTCCGGCAGGTACTTCGCCGGTTCGGCCGAGTTGGCCTTCTTCATGGCTTCGATCATTGCGCGGGTCGCGTCATAGCCGTACGGCGAGTAGGTCGCCACGTCCTGCTTGAAGCGGGCCTTGTAGCGGGTCTCGTAGTCCTTGCCCTTCGGCATCTGTTCCAGCGGCAGACCGGCCAGCGAGGCGATGGTGCCGTCGGCTTCGGCGCCAGCCAGCTTCAGGAAGGTCGGGGTCTTGGTCATTTCGCCGGAAACCAGCGGGGCCTTGATGCCCAGGCGCTTCATCTGCTTGGCCATCGGGGCCGATTGCGCATCGGCGCCACCGTAGTAGACCACGTCCGGGTTCACGCCCTTGATGGCGGTCAGGATGGCAGCGAAGTCGGTCGCCTTGTCGGTGGTGAACTCGCGCTTGAGGATTTCACCGCCGGCAGCCTTGGCCGCCTTCTCGAACTCGTCGGCCAGACCCTGGCCGTAAGCGGTGCGGTCGTCGATGACGACGATCTTCTTGCCGAGTTTTTCCACGACCCACTTGCCCATCACGCCACCCTGCTGGGTGTCGGACGTCATCGAACGGAAGGTGGTCTTGAAGCCCTGCTGGGTGTAGTTCGGTGCGGTCGCCATGGCGATGTTCGGAATGCCGGCATCGTCATAGATCTTCGACGCCGGGATCGCGGTGCCGGAGTTGAAGTGGCCGATCAGGCCGCTGATCTTCATGTCGGCGAACTTTTGCGCGATCTGCGTCGCGGTCTTCGGGTCGGCCTGGTCATCTTCAGCCACCAGTTCGAACGTCACCGGCTTGCCGTCGAGGGTCGGCTTTTCCGCGTTGGCATCTTCGATGGCCAGCGTGACGCCGTTCTTGTATTCCTCGCCGTAGTGGGCTTGCGGGCCGGTCAGCGGGGCGACGAAACCGATCTTCACCACGCTGGCGCCAGCGGCGGCAGCAGGTTGATCGGCAGCCGGCGCGGCCGCTTCATCCTTCTTGCCGCAGGCCACCAGGGCCAGGGCAGCTGCAACAGCAGCGGTAATCGTCAGCAGTTTGGTCTTGTTCATAGTCTTCCTCTCTACTTTGCAGGGCGAGCCCAAGAAAATATACGCCGTTTTGCCCGAGTGTCAGGCAAAGATGCCGTGCGGCATTCTAGCGAATTGTCATTGACCAAGGTATAGCCCTGGTTCTTCTTTTTTCGGGGTCGTGTTTTCGAGGGAGCGAGGGGCAAAGCCCCCCGCTCTCTCAGGCATCAGTCACCGATGCTCATCAGGCTGGCGTTGCCGCCGGCCGCCGTCGTGTTGATGCTGACGGCACGTTCGTGGACCAGGCGGAACACGTCGTAGCGGCCGTTGTCCCGCACCCGGTTCAGGCCGACGATTTCGCCGTCGCGACCGGCCAGTGCCGGCCGCAGCGAGGCGGCGACCTCGTCGTCATCGTACAGCGCAGCCTGTACCGGCGCCCGTTCGATACTGTCGGCCACGGCGATCTGCAGACCGGCCGGCAGGCGTGCAGCCAGCCCGGCGGCAGCCGATCCGGCCAGCACATAGGCCATGTTGCCGGTAGCAAAGACCGCGACCAGCTGGCGGACCAGTCCCGGCAGCGTCGTCGCCAGGCACAGCACATTGCCGCGCGGCACGAAGCGCAGGCGGTTGATTTCGCCGGTCGGGCCGGCAAACTCCATCGGCGTCAGCAGCGGCGAATGCTTGCGTTCATGACCGATCAGGCGGCTGATCGCCTCGCGATCGGCCTCGTCCAGTCCCAGCGTCGGCAGCAGGCCGGCCAGCGTTTCCAGCAGGGTCAGCCCGGCATCGCCGGCGGCAGTCCCCACCTTCGGCCGCTTGCCGGTCTCGCACAGGCGGTACAGATAGCACGGGCCGCCGGCTTTCGGACCGGTACCGGACAGACCCTCGCCACCGAACGGCTGCACGCCGACCACGGCACCGACAATATTGCGGTTCACGTACAGGTTGCCGACATGGGCCGTCTCGGCGATCAGGTCGATGGTTTCGTCGATGCGGCTGTGCACGCCCATGGTCAGGCCGTAGCCGGCGGCATTGATGTCGCGGATGACCTGGGCCATTTCGGCAGCGTGGTAGCGGACGATGTGCAGCACCGGGCCGAACACTTCGCGCTGCAGCTCGCCGATGGAACCGATCTCGCAGACGAACGGGGCGACGAAGGTACCGGTCGCCGGCACGTCCAGCGTGTGGAACCACCGGGCTTCGCGCTTCATCCGCTCGATATGTGCCAGCAGATTGCGCTGTGCCTCACCGTCGATGACCGGACCGACGTCGGTCGACAGCACGCGCGGATCGCCGACCACCAGTTCGTCCATCGCGCCACGGATCATGGCGATGACCTTGTCGGCCACGTCATGCTGCACATACAGCACGCGCAGCGCCGAGCAGCGCTGGCCGGCCGAGTCAAACGCACTGACCAGCACGTCGCCCACCACCTGTTCGGCCAGGGCCGAGCTGTCGACGATCATGGCGTTCATGCCGCCGGTTTCGGCGATCAGCGGGATGTCGCCGCCCCGGCGGGCCAGCGTACGGTTGATGATATGGGCGACATCGGTCGAACCGGTAAACAGCACGCCCTTGACGCGGCTGTCGGCGGTCAGGGCGGCACCGACGGTTTCGCCGCGGCCCGGCAGCAGTTGCAGCGCATCGCGCGGCACGCCGGCCTCGTGCAGCAGGCGCACGGCAAAGGCGGCGATCAGCGCGGTCTGCTCGGCCGGCTTGGCCAGTACCGGGTTGCCGGCAGCCAGGGCCGACACCACTTCGCCGCAGAAGATCGCCAGCGGGAAGTTCCACGGGCTGATCGCCACCACCGGCCCCAGCGGGCGATGGGTGTCATTGCTGAACTCGTTGCGGGCCTGCTGCGCGTAGTAGCGGCAGAAATCGACCGCCTCGCGCACTTCGGCAATCGCATTGGACAGGGTCTTGCCCGCCTCGCGCACGGCCAGCGCCATCAGCGCCGGCATGTTTTCTTCCATCAGGTCGGCGAAGCGCTCCAGGCAATCGGCGCGTTCGGCCGGCAGGCGATGCGGCCAGTCGGCCGCTGCGGCGGCCTCGAGGGCGACCGGCACGTCCTGCAGCCCGGCTTCGACCACGCTGCCGACGATATCGGCCGGATCGGCCGGGTTGCGCACCTCGGTGCGGAGCTCGCCGCTGTGGCTGCCGCCGGCCAGCAGCGGTTCGGCCAGCCACTGGCGGGCGCAGGCGTCATCCAGTCCGAGCTGCAGCGCGGCCAGCGTCTGCTCGTGGCTCAGATCGAGGCCGGACGAGTTGCGACGTCCGGCACCGTACAGGTCACGCGGCAACGGAATGCGGGCATGCGGCTCGCCACCGATGCGCGCCGCTTCGGCCACCGGATCGGCCACCAGCTCGTCGATGGACACCGCCTCGTCGACGATGCGGTTGACAAAGGAACTGTTGGCACCGTTTTCCAGCAGCCGGCGCACCAGATAGGCCAGCAGCGTTTCATGCGAGCCAACCGGCGCGTAGATGCGGCAGGCGCGGCCGAGCTTGTCGCCGCCGACCACCTGGTCGTACAGCGTTTCGCCCATGCCGTGCAGGCACTGGAATTCGAACTGCTTGCCTTCGCCAAGGTGATAGACCGCCGCCAGCGTAAAGGCGTTGTGGCTGGCGAACTGCGGGAAGATGCAGTCCTGCGCGGCCAGCAGGCGCTTGGCGCAGGCAAGGTAGGACACGTCGGTGTAGACCTTGCGGGTATAGACCGGATAGCCGGACTGGCCATCGACCTGGGCGCGCTTGATTTCGGCATCCCAGTACGCGCCCTTGACCAGCCGGACCATGAAGCGACGACCGGCGCGGCGGGCGAGATCGATCAGGTAGTCGATGATGAACGGACAGCGCTTCTGGTAGGCCTGCACCACGATGCCGATGCCGTCCCAGCCGGCCAGGTCGGCGTCGAACGCCAGTTTTTCGACCAGATCGAGCGACAGCTCCATCCGGTCCGCTTCCTCGGCGTCGATGTTGATGCCGATATCGTAGCGCCTGGCCAGCAGCATCAGCTGTTTCAGGCGGTCGTACAGTTCGCTCATCACCCGGTCGCGCTGGGCGCGGCTGTAGCGCGGGTGGATGGCGGACAGTTTTACCGAAATGCCCGGGCCCTCGATGATGCCGCGGCCATTGGACGCCTTGCCGATGGCGTGGATCGCCATCACGTAGTCATCCATATAGCGCTGGGCATCGGCTTCGGTCATCGCCGCTTCGCCGAGCATGTCGTAGCTGAAGCGATAGCCGCGCGATTCGCGCTCGCGACCATTGGCCAGCGCCTCGTCGATGGTTTCGCCGGTCACGAACTGCTTGCCGAGCATGCGCATCGCCATGTCGACGCCCTTGCGGATCAGCGGCTCGCCGCCCTTGGCGATCAGCTTGGTCAGCGCGTTCGACAGCCCGGCCTCGTTATGGGTGTTGACCAGCTTGCCGGTGATCACCAGCCCCCACGCTGCCGCATTGACGAACAGCGAGCGGCTGTTGCCGATATGGCTCGACCAGTCGCCACGGGCGATCTTGTCGCGGATCAGCTTGTCGGCGGTCGCCCGGTCGGGAATCCGCAGCAGCGCTTCGGCCAGACACATCAGCGCAATGCCTTCGTGGCTCGACAGCGAGAATTCGTGCATCAGTGCGTCGACACCGCTGGCCCGCGTACGCTTTTCCCGTACTTCGGTCACCAGCTTGCGTGCCAGCGACTGGACGCTCGCCAGCGTATCGGCACCCAGCGCCGCCTGCGGCAGCAGTGCCGATACGCACTCCTTTTCGTCGCGGCGCAAGGCGGCGGTAATCACGTCCATCAGCGGGCCCTGAGGGCGGGACAGCGTGGCGAAAGTCATTGCAGCTTCTCCTGATTTGCAGTTCTTCTACGTCTGTTGGTCTGTCCGACACGCGGTTTGCCAGATACTTGTAGCGCGCCAGTATTGGCTGCAATATTATGACAATGCATAGAAAACTACATTCTGATTACACGCGACATCGCAGAGTTTTGCTTGCCAAAAACACAAAAACACAGCATAAACCACGACAATCGCAGCAAAACAACAAAACATAAATACCAGCCAGCCCGTCACGCTGAGCGGGTAACAAAATACAGATCATTCATCTACAAAAACGGAGAAACAGAGGATGAAAAGAAGCAAGCCAAGGAAGACGCTTGACCTCATCGACCGGAAAATCCTCGCGCTTTTGCAGGACAACGCCAAGATATCGAACGTTGATCTGGCCGAACAGGTCCACCTGTCGCCCACCCCCTGTCTGGAGCGGGTAAAGCGTCTGGAATCAGATGGTTATATCCGCAAGTACGCCGCTCACCTGAATCCTCAGGTGCTGGACGCCGGCATGCTGGTCTATCTCGAGGTCAGCCTGCAGAACACGACCAGTGAAATCCTCGAAGAGTTCAACAGCGCGGTGCAGGGCATCCCGCAGATCCTCGAGTGCCACATGGTTGCCGGCGGCTTCGACTACCTGCTGAAGATCCGCGTGCGCGACATCCACGAGTTCCGCGACATGCTGGGCGAAATGCTGTCCCACCTGCCCTACGTAAGGGAAACCCATACCTACGTGGTGATGGAAGAGGTCAAGGAGTCGTCGCAGATTCCGCTGCGCCCCTGAGCAGGACCGGCAACAGCGGCTATAACGAGGCGGACGGGCGCGATACCGCACATGCGATTGTCCTCGACTTGATGTCGATCAAGACGACGGGATGGGCGCTGTATTCGAATGCCCCTCTTGCCGTCCGGTTTTGCCGGCCCCGGCCTGATTCATTCATCATGCACAGGAGATCATTCATGATCCGCAAACTCCTCGTTACCGCCCTGCTCTGCGCCGCCGCCACCCCGGTGCTCGCTGCCGCCCAGTGTTCGGTCGATATCGAAGCCAACGACGCGATGCAGTTCAACAAGAAAAGCATCGATGTCAGCAAGAGTTGCAAACAGTTCACCGTCAACCTGAAGCATGTCGGCAAGATGCCGAAGACCGCCATGGGTCACAACTGGGTGCTGACGGCCAAGGCCGACGAGCAGGCCGTGATCAGCGACGGCTCCAAGGCCGGCCCGGCAGCCGACTACATCAAGGCCGGCGACGCCCGCGTCATCGCCCACACCAAGCTGATCGGCGGCGGCGAATCCGCCACGGCCACCATCCCGGTCGCCAAGCTCAAGGCCGGCACCGACTACGTGTTCTTCTGCTCGTTCCCGGGCCACGCCGCCATCATGAAGGGCACGCTGAAGCTCAACTGAGCCAGCGCATCGTCAGGAACCCCCAGGCAGCAGACCTTCCCGGTCTGCTGCTTTTTCATGCCCTGCCGCCGGTCGAAGCGGTTGGGCCGCGCGAACATCAGGAGTAACATCACGTTCGCGCATCCCCATACATAATCGGGCGTGCTGCGCGCGCGGGTCGAGCGCGCGCAACCCCGGACTGCTCACCCCCATCCAGAAGCAAACAAAGGAAAGAGAAAGTGGAACTCTCGCACCGCGTGAACGCCATCAAGGAATCGCCGACGCTCGCCATCAACGCCAAGGCGCAGAAACTGAAGGCGGACGGCCGCGACGTCGTCATTCTGGCCGCCGGCGAACCCGATTTCGATACCCCGGACCACATCAAGGCCGCCGCGATCGAAGCGATCAACAAGGGCTTCACCAAGTACACGCCGGTTTCCGGTACCCCGGGTCTGAAAAAGGCCGTGGCCGCCAAGTTCAAGCGCGACAACGGGCTCGACTACGCCGTCAACCAGATCCTGGTGTCGGTCGGTGGCAAGCAGAGCTTCTACAATCTGTGCCAGGCCTACATCAACGACGGCGATGAAGTGATCATCCCGGCGCCGTACTGGGTGTCCTACCCGGACATGACCCTGCTCGCCGGTGGCGTGCCGGTCATCGTCGAATGCGGCATCGAGCAGGGCTTCAAGCTGACCGCCGCCCAGCTGGAAGCGGCCATTACGCCGAAAACCCGCCTGCTGGTGATCAACAGCCCGTCCAACCCGACCGGCGCCGTCTACACGCTGGACGAGCTGAAGGCACTGGGCGACGTGGTCCGCAAGCACCCGAACGTGCTGGTCGCCTCCGACGACATGTACGAACACGTGATGCTCGGCGACACCCGTTTCCACACGCTGCTGAACGCCTGCCCGGATCTGAAGGAACAGGTCATCGTGCTGAACGGCGTGTCCAAGGCCTACTCGATGACCGGCTGGCGCATCGGCTACGCAGCCGGCCCGCAGAAGCTGATCAAGGCGATGGAAAACATCCAGTCGCAAAGCACGTCCAACCCGACGTCGATCTCGCAGGTGGCCGCTGAAGCCGCGCTGAACGGCGATCAGGGCTGCATTGCGCCGATGCTGAAGGCCTTCAACGAACGTCACCAGTACGTGGTCGACTACTTCAACCGCATGCGCGGTCTGAAATGCCTGCGTGCCGGCGGTGCGTTCTATGCCTTCGTCGACGCCCGCGAAGCAATCCGCGTGCTGGCCGCCGAAGGCAAGCTGGCCGAGCAGACCGACATGGCGCTGGCCGCCTACCTGCTGGAAACGCAGGATGTCGCCGTGGTGCCGGGCTCGGCCTTCGGCGCGGAAGGTTACTTCCGCATCTCGTTCGCCACCAGCATGCAGAACCTGGAAAAGGCCCTGGGCCGGATCGAAAAGGCGCTTGCTGCCTGAGCGGTTTGTCCGCCGTCGATCAGAAAGGACCCCGAGGGGTCCTTTTTTTCGCCTGCCGTCCATGCGACGTCCGGCCGCCCGGTTTGGCGGCGGTCCGTCGCTTTTTTTCCGATAACAAGAATGCCATGACAAGAAAACTGCATGTATCCGACGACGCCGACAGCGTCGCCTGCGCCGCGGCCGAGGCGCTGATCGTCCATCTCGGCCATGCCATCCGCACCCATGGCCGCGCGCTGCTGGCGCTGGCCGGCGGCCGCACGCCGGAGGCGCTGTACCGGCGGCTGGCGGCGCCGGCCCAGTCTGCGCGCATCGACTGGCCACACGTGGTCCTGATTGTCGGTGACGAGCGCTGCGTGCCCGTCGACCACCCGGACAGCAACGAAGGCATGATTCGTCATCACCTGCTCGACCGACTGCCGACGGCACCGGCCGCGCTGCTCGGCTGGCACTACCACGGCGACCCGCAGGCAGCCGTGAACGCGTTCAGCCATGCCTTTGCCGCGCTGGACGGCGGTGTCGCGCCGCGACTCGACATCGCCCTGCTCGGACTGGGCCGTGACGGCCACACCGCATCGCTGTTCCCGCAGCAACCCTGCCCGCCCGGTATCGCCGCCGTGACGCATGCACCGGACGGCCAGCCGCGCATGACGCTCGGCCACGACACCCTGGCCGCCGCCCGCGCCCGGCTGTTCCTTGCCTGCGGCCGCGACAAGGCACACGCACTCGGCCTGGTCTGGCAGGGCACCGACCTGCCAGCCACCGCGCTGGCCAATGCCGAGTGGTTTGTCGACGAGGCCGCCGCCATTCACGCCGATGACGAGATGTAGGGCAACCGCAACAGGCGGCACCCGGAATGACAAATATGGCCATATATGGCTATATTCGGATCAGGCAGGATTCACAGGGCAAAGACCATGAGCACCACTGCACTCGCTGAAGCCAAGAATCATCTCTCCAGGCTGGTGGATGAGGCGGTTGCCGGCCGGGAAGTCATCATTTCCCGCCATGGGCGCCCGGTAGCCAGGCTGGTCGCGATAGATCATTGCACGGCGCCGCGTTTCGGTGCGCTCAAGGGCCGGCTCGACATCCCGGACGACTTCGACCAGCCACTGAGCGACGCGGAACTGGCCCTGTTTACCGGCACTGACTGATGCACCTTCTGCTGGATACGCACATTCTGCTGTGGGCCCTGGCAGATGATGACAGGCTGTCCCCGAGAGCACGGCGCGTCATTCAGGAAGCCAGTGACATTCATGTCAGTGCCGCAAGCTACTGGGAACTCGCCATCAAGATCGGACAAGGCAGGCTGCGGGCAGACCTGGCGGAAATTCGTCTTGCTGCCGGGCAAAGCGGCTTTGCCGAGATCGCCGTCAGTGGCGGGCACGCCCAGGCGACCCTGCATCTGGCAAACCACCACAAAGACCCGTTCGATCGCCTGATTGTGGCGACAGCCATGACCGAACCCATGCGACTGCTGACGGCAGACAGTCTGGTCGCGCAGTACACGGAACTGGCTCTGCTCTGCCCGTAGCAGCGACTCACTTTCCCGGACCGGCCGTCCGGTGCCAGCCGCCATTGCGCTGGATAAAACGGTTGGCCTCCTCCGGCCCCCAGCTGCCTGCCGCATACGGATAGACCGGACCGTGATCGGCCAGCACCGGGTCGACGATGCGCCAGGCCGCGTCCACCTCGTCCTCACGGGCAAACAGCCCGCCGTCGCCGCGCACCGCATCCAGCAGCAGCCGCTCGTACGGGCCGGCCGCGCCACTGCTCTGGTGGGTGGCAAACAGCTCGGTGGTCTCGCCCATCAGCGTGTCGCCACTGGCCTTGACCTGCACCCCCATCGCAATCACCACTTCCGGGCTGAGCCGGAAGCGCAGGTAATTGCCGTGCCCCGGGTGGTGCTCGCCGAATACCGCCTGCGGCGGGCCGCGAAACTCGACCAGTACCTCGGTCGCCGACAGCGGCAGCTGCTTGCCGGCGCGCAGATAGAACGGCACGCCGGCCCAGCGCCAGTTGGCAATCGACAGCCGGACGGCGGCAAAGGTTTCGACCCGGGAATCTGCGGCAACACCGGCTTCCTGCCGGTAGCCGAGATACTGGCCGCGCACCACGTTGCGGCTGTCCAGCGGCTCGATGGCACGCAGCAGGCGGGCTTTTTCGTCGCGGATGGCCTCGTCGTCGCTGCCGGTCGGCGGCTCCATGGCCAGGCAGGCCAGCACCTGCAGCAGGTGATTCTGGATCACGTCCCGAATGGCGCCGGCCTCCTCGTAGAAATGCCCGCGGCTGCCGACGCCAAAATTTTCCGCCAGTGTGATCTGCACATTGTCGATGTAGATCCGGTTCCAGACCGGTTCCAGAAAGCTGTTGGCAAAGCGGAAATACAGCAGGTTCTGCACCGCTTCCTTGCCGAGGTAGTGGTCGATGCGGAACACCTCGCGCTCGCGGAACACGCCATGCAGCACCCGGTTCAGCGCCCGCGCCCCGGCCAGGTCGCGCCCGAACGGTTTTTCCACCACGATGCGCGCGCCACGGGCCGCACCGGACTGCTCCAGCCCCTTGATCACCGCCGGGAACAGCGAGGGCGGAATGGCCAGGTAGTGCAGCGGGTGCGCACTGCGCGCCAGGGCGATCCGCAGTCGCTCATAGGTCGCCGGGTCACCGTAGTCGCCGGCGACGAAGTCCAGCCGGGCTTCCAGCCGCGCCAGCGCGGCAGCATCGGCACCCGGGTCGGCCGCCAGCGCCGCCTCGCGCACCCGGCGGGCGAATGCCTGCCGGTCCAGTGCGGTCCGGGCCACCCCTATCACCGGCAAGTCGATCTGGCGGCGAGCGAACAGCACCTGCAGCGCCGGAAAAATCTTGCGGAAGGCCAGGTCGCCGCTGGCCCCGAAAATCACCAGCGCGTCGGCGGCGGCGGACTTCATTTCTCCGGCACCGGGCCCGGGCCGGCAACGTGGCCGCCGAACTGGTAACGCAGTGCCGACAGCAACCGGCGGCCGAAGGCGTCCCGGTCACGCGAGCTGAAACGCTGGTACAGCGCCGCGGTCAGCACCGGGCTTGGCACGCCTTCGTCCAGGGCGGCACGCACCGTCCAGCGACCGGCACCGGAATCGGGCACCTGCTCGCTGAAGTCCGCCAGATCGCCATCCAGCAGCAGCGACATGGCCGACAAGTCCAGCAACCATGACGAAATCACGCTGCCGTGACGCCAGACTTCGGCAATATCGGCCAGATTGAAGTCATAGGCATAGTGCGCCGGGTCGATGCCGGGCCCCACCGTCTCGCGGCGGGCAAAACCGGCGCCACGCAGGATGTCGAAGCCCTCGGCCAGCGCCGCCATCACCCCGTATTCGATACCGTTGTGCACCATTTTCACGAAGTGGCCGGCTCCGGCCGGCCCGCAGTGCAGGAACCCGCGCTCGGCCCCCGCCGCGCCACTGTCATCGCCACTCGCCGGCGCCAGCGTCATGAACAGCGGTTCGAGCCGCTGCACGACCGCCTGCTCGCCACCGATCATCAGGCAATAGCCTCGCTCGCGGCCCCATACCCCGCCGCTGACCCCCACGTCGACAAAGGACAGACCGAGCAGGCCGAGGGTGCGGGCCCGCCGGATCGAATCCTGATAGAAGGTATTGCCGCCGTCGATCACGCAGTCGCCGGCACTCAGGAGCGGCGCCAGGGTGGACAGCGTATTGCTGATCTGGCTGGTCGGCAGCATCAGCCAGATCACGCGTGGCGCGACCAGTGCATGCACGAGCGCTTCCAGCGACGCGGCAGCCTTGCCACCATGGGACTGCAATACGCTCACTGCCTGCGGATCGGCGTCATACCCGGTAATCCGGTGGCCGCCATGCAGCAACCGCCGACTCATGTTTGCGCCCATCCGGCCAAGTCCGACCATGCCGATATCCATCTCCATCCCCTTGCTGCCGTGCGGCGTGCCCGATTGTCGTTATAGCAAGGCATGCAGGGAGCGCGGCGGGATCAAGGCAAAAGGTGATGTCAGAACGAAATCAGCAGGTCTTCGGTCACGGCAATATGACAGGCCAGGCGCGGCAGGTCCGGCGAGTCAATGAAGTCATCGTCAGCCAGTGCCGTCTTTGGCAGGTAGCCCTGACGGATCATGACGTTGCGTTCCTTGCGCCCGAGCCGGAACGGCACCGGCTGGCCGGCGTGCGACACCCGCACCAGGCAGGCACCGCAAGTGCCGTGACCACAGCGCCACCACAGCGGCAGTTCGGCGCGCCGGACCACCTCGAGCAGCAGCTCCCCGGCCGCGGCCTCGACGCTGACCGGCGCCGGCAGGCGGTCGGAAACAAAGGTCACGGTCGGCATGGCGGCGGCGCGTTCAGTCCTTCAGGACGGTATCGCGGCCATCGCGCACGCTGACATGGACCGGGACCCCGGCCGAGATGCTCTGCGAGACGGTGCAGAACGGCTCGAACTGGCCGAGGATGCGGTCGAGATGCTCGATTTCGGCCGCCACCTTGCCAAGACGCAGCACGACGTCGATCGACAGCACCCGCATCCGGCCTTCGGCATTGCGACCGACTTCGCAGCGGGCTTCGGCCGTCAGGCGACCCGCGTCCTGCTTGTACTTGGACAGGGAGAACAGGAAGCTGGCCAGCAGACAGTTGGCCGCGGCCGCCACCAGCAGGTGGGCCGGCGACGGACCGCTGTCCTCGCCCAGCGGCGGCGGTTCATCCGCCAGCAGCGTCGGCATGGCCGCACCGAAGTCGATCAGAAACTGGTAGCCCTGCTGCTGGGTCAAGGTGACGTGCACGATATCGCTCATGGTGGAGTCCTGCATGGTCAAAGGGAGGCCGGTGGGCACCCGGCCGGAAGCAGATCAGAGGGTGCGGCCGACCGCCTGGGCAATCAGGCGCAGCGAATCCATCAGCTCGGCCAGCTCGGCCGGCGACAGCGCCTGGTCGGCGTCGCACCAGGCATCGCACGGCGACGGATGCATTTCGATCAGCAGCCCGTCGGCGCCGGCGGCGATGGCGGCGCGCGCCAGTTGCGGCACCATCCACGCCTTGCCGCCGGCATGGCTCGGGTCGACGATGACCGGCAGGTGACTCTCGCGCTTGGCAACCATGACCGCCGTCAGGTCCAGCGTATTGCGGTAGGCGGTTTCAAAGGTACGGATGCCGCGCTCGCACAGGATGATGTGATGATTGCCGCCGGCGGCGATGTACTCGGCAGCCATCAGCCATTCCGACACGGTGTTGGCCAGTCCGCGCTTCAGGACCACCGGCTTGTTGATGCGGCCGACTTCCTTCAGCAGGTCGAAGTTCTGCATATTGCGCGCGCCGATCTGGATCACATCGACGTCATGCTCCATGAAGGTGTCGAGCATGCGCACATCCATCAGCTCGGTCACCACCGGCAGGCCGGCGGGCCGGGCCGCCGCCAGCAGCAGCTCCAGCCCTTCGACGCCAAGTCCCTGAAAGCTGTACGGACTGGTACGCGGCTTGAATGCCCCGCCGCGCATCATCCGGCAACCGGCAGCCCTGACGCCGGCGGCCGACAGTGCCATCTGTTCCGGCGTTTCCACAGAGCAGGGGCCGGCGATGACCTGCAGCTGCGGACCGCCGATCCTGACGCCATGGATGCTGACCACGGTGTCCTCGGGCTGGGTTTCGCGGCTGACCAGCCGGTACGGCTTGACCACATGCAGCGCACGCTCGACGCCGGGAAGGGGTTCGAAGTGGCGTGGCTCCAGCGGTCGTTCGTCTCCGATCGCGCCAATAATGGTGCGTTCGGAACCTTTTGACACATGTTCACTGAGGCCGTGCTCGCGAATCCGGGCCACGACAGCATCGATTTCGGCGTCACTGGCGCCGCGTTGCATGACGATGATCATGGGGTCACGTCGTTCCGTTGCAAAAGCGCTACCTTACCGCGTTTTGCGCCCCGCGTGCAGCGAGGCTGCCAGCGCGCATTGCCGGACAATCGCACCGACCGACCGGCTTACCCGGAAACCCGATTCCTGTTCAATGATCCACATCAATTCATGCAAATGTAGGGTTTTGTTGCCGTTCGTCGACACAATTTACATATTTTCGACATAAATTCAGTCTTTATCGAAAATCCGGCAAGAAAATTTGATACGAATTGAAAATTTCTTGTTCATAACAAAAAACCAATAGTTATACTGCGCGACCTTGGCACCAGTGCAGCCCGACACTGGAGAATGACAGCTAAATAACCCGAAGGGGTGGCCATCGGCAGTCTGCCGGTGGTCATGGAGAGCTTCTATGCAGTCAAAACGACTAACACAATACATTCTGCTTGCCCTGGTGCTCGGCATCGTCTGCGGCTACATCGTCAACCAGCATGGTGGCGAAGGCGGCTTCATCACCGAGTTCGCCAGCTACATCTCGCTGCTGACCGATATCTTCCTGCGCCTGATCAAGATGATCATCGCGCCGCTGGTCTTCACGACGCTGGTGGTCGGGATTGCCCGCATGGGCGATGGCGCGACCATCGGCCGCGTCGGCGCCAAGACTTTCGGCTGGTTCATCTGCATGTCGCTGATGTCGCTGCTGCTTGGCCTGATCATGGTCAACCTGCTGCAGCCCGGCGTCGGCCTCCATCTGCCACTGCCCGACGTCAATGCGGCCAGCGGGGTGGAAAAGGCGGCGATGTCACTGAAGGACTTCCTGCATCACGCGTTCCCGACCAGCATCATCGATGCCATGGGCAAGAATGAAATCCTGCAGATCGTCGTGTTCGCCATCTTCTTCGGCGTTGCCGCCGCAGCCCTCGGCCCGAAGGCCGAGCCGCTGATCAAGGACATGGACATGGTCGCCCACATCATGCTGAAGGTGACCACCTACATCATGAACTTCGCTCCGGTCGCGGTGTTCGCCGCCGTGGCGGCGGTGGTGGCCGAAAACGGGCTGCGCGTGCTCGCCACTTACGGCACCTTCATGCTGAGCTTCTACGGCTCCATCCTGCTGCTGTGGCTGGTCATCATGCTGCTGGGCTCGCTGTTCCTCGGCAAGAGCGTGTTCCGCCTGGCGCGCTCGATCCGCGAACCGGTGCTGCTGGCCTTCAGTACCGCCAGTTCGGAAGCGGCCTACCCGAAGACGCTGGAGAACCTCGAACGCTTCGGCTGCAACAACAAGATCGCCTCGTTCGTGCTGCCGATCGGTTACTCGTTCAATCTGGACGGGTCGATGATGTACTGCACGTTCGCGACCATCTTCATTGCCCAGGCCTATGGCATTGAGCTGACGCTGACCCAGGAAATCATGATGCTGCTGATCCTGATGGTCACGTCCAAGGGCATGGCCGGGGTGCCGCGTGCCTCGCTGGTGGTGATCGCGGCGACGCTGGGCCAGTTCAACATTCCGGAAGCCGGTCTGCTGCTGATCCTCGGCGTCGACCACTTCCTCGACATGGCCCGCTCCGCCACCAACGTGCTCGGCAATGCCGTTGCCACGGCAGTGGTGTCGAAGTGGGAAGGCGAGCTGGACACCAGCAAGCACGGAGACATGTAGCCCGCAGTGGGACCGGAGGCGGATCTGCATCCCCTCCGGCTGCGAGGCAGCAAAAACAATGGCCGGGCAATTGCCCGGCCATTGTCATCCATGGTGCCGAAACCTTCAGGCGGCCTCGCCGACGGCCGGTCCGGCCAGGGCATCGGCCGGCATCGACAGTGCCGCGACCCGTTGCCGGGTGGCGCGGAACGCCTCGCTGTCCAGGTGGGCGCGCCAGGTATCGACATCGCCCTGCCCGGCCATGGCATCCAGCCGTGCCGCCAGCGCCGGCAGTGCCGGTGCGCTGAAGCGCGAGAACAGCTCGTCGACCACGTCCGGCCGGTTGCAGACCAGCGCCATGTCGCAGCCGGCGGCAAAGGCCGCTTCGGCACGGGCGACGATGTCGCCAACGCCGGCGGCGCCTTCCATGCACAGGTCGTCGCTGAACAGGGTGCCGGTGAAGCCGAGCCGCTCGCGCAGCACGGTGCCGATCCAGAACGGCGAGAAGCCGGCCGGATTCGGGTCGACATGGTCGTAGACCACGTGGGCCGGCATCACGGCGTGCAGACCGGCACGCACCAGACGCGCAAACGGCACCAGGTCGTCGCGCTCGATCTCGGCGTAGTCGCGATGGTCGACCGGAATCTCGTGGTGCGAATCGCCGGCCACGAAACCGTGCCCGGGGAAATGCTTGCCGCAGGCGATCATGCCGCCAGCCGCCAGCCCCCCGATCAGCGCGGCAGCCAGTTCGGCCACCACTTGCGGGTCGCGGTGGAAGCTGCGGTTGCCGATCACCGCGCAGACGCCATGATCGAGGTCGAGCACCGGCGTGAAGCTCAGATCGACGCCGCTGGCGCGCAGCTCGGCCGCCAGCACTTCACCGACGGCGCGAGCGGTGTCACGGGCCTGATCCGGCGAGCGCGCCCACATCTCGCCCAGCACGCGCATTGGCGGCAGGCGGGTAAACCCGTCCAGGAAGCGCTGGACGCGCCCCCCTTCGTGGTCGACCGCAATCAGCAGGTGCGGGCTGCGCAGCGCACGGATCTCGCCGGTCAGCGCACGCAGTTGTGCGACCGATTCGAAGTTGCGCCGGAACAGGATCACCGCACCGACCAGCGGGTTGGACAGGCGGCGCTTTTCTTCGTCGGTCAGGCGGACGCCGGCGACGTCGATCATCACCGGGCCGCGAGGCAGTTGCAGGGTCATGACAGGGTCCAGGTGGATTGACGGGTCAGCCTTGCACGGAGGCGCGAAGGCGGGCCAGCACCGCGTCGCGACCGATCAGCGCCAGCACGGCATCGACCGACGGCGTCTGCGCGGTTCCGCATACGGCCACCCGCAGCGGCATGCCGAGCAGGCCCATCTTGATGCCCTCGTCGGCGCAGAACGGCTTGAACAGTTCATGGATCGCTTCCGCGTTCCACTCCGGCAGCGCCGCCAGGCGCTCGCCGAAGCGGCCGATGCGCGCCCGGGCGTCAGCGTCGAAATGCTTGGCCAGATCGGCGTCGACCGGCGTGCGGCGCACATAGAAGTAGTCGCACTGCGCAGCCAGTTCGTTCAGGTCGTGCGCACGTTCCTTGACCAGCGCGATCACGTCGGCCAGCGCCGGACCGTTTTCGGCCTTCACGCCCAGCTTGTTCAGCCGCGGCTCGACCAGTGCGGCCAGCCGGCCATTGTCGGCCACCTTCATGTGCTGCTGATTGACCCAGAGGAATTTTTCACGGTCGAAGCGGCTCGGGCCCGGATTGACGGCCTCGAGACTGAACCATTCGACGAACTGTTCCATGGTGAAGAACTCGTCGTCGCCATGGCCCCAGCCCAGCCGGGCCAGGTAGTTCAGCAGCGCTTCGGGCAGAATGCCCTGCTCGTCGTACTGCACCACGCTGACCGCATCGCGCCGCTTGGACATCTTGTGGCCGTCGGCGTTCAGGATCATCGGCAGGTGCGCATACTGCGGCAGCGGTGCATTCAGCGCCTTCAGGATGTTGATCTGGCGCGGCGTGTTGTTGACATGGTCGTCCCCGCGGATCACCTGGGTGATATTCATGTCCCAGTCGTCGATGACCACGCAGAAATTGTAGGTCGGGCTGCCGTCCGGGCGGGCAATGATCAGGTCGTCGAGTTCTTCATTGGCAAATTCGATACGGCCCTTGACCAGGTCGTCCCAGGCGACGGTGCCATCCAGCGGCGTGCGGAAGCGCACGACCGGTTCGACACCTTCCGGCACCGGCGGCAGCGTCTTGCCGGGTTCCGGACGCCAGCGGCGGTCATAGCGCGGCTTCTCGCCGCGGGCTTCCTGGCCGGCGCGCATTTCGTCCAGCTCTTCCTTGCTGCAGTAGCACAGGTAGGCATGGCCGGAAGCCAGCAGGTCTTTCACTACCGCCTTGTAGCGATCGAAGCGATGGGTCTGGTAGAACGGACCTTCGTCATAGTCGAGACCGACCCAGTGCATGCCGTCGAGGATCGCCTGCACCGACTCGGGCGTCGACCGCTCCAGGTCGGTGTCTTCGATGCGCAGCACGAAAGTGCCGCCATGCTTGCGGGCATAGGCCCAGGAAAACAGTGCGGTGCGGACACCGCCGATATGCAGGAAGCCGGTCGGGCTCGGAGCGAAACGGGTACGGATCATGTCGGAATGCATTCGGTAGGATCAGGCGAAGACCCGTATTCTACGCGGACCGCAGATTGTCCATAACCCTTGCGACGTACAACGGGTGCAGGAGTCCGGCAGGCTGACGGCACGCCCACCAGTTCCGCAATCAGTCGGGCCTGCTCCGACGCCACTGCAGCCGGCCGCGCCCACCGTCACGCCGTTCCACGGAGAACGGACGAGCGCAGCGAGGTCCCCTCGCGGCGGCGAGGGCGGAGGGTGTCGGAATCGGACAGGCTGACGGCGTGCCCACCAGTTTCGCAATCAGTCGGGCCTGCACCGACGCCACCGCAGCCGGCCGCGCCCGCCGCCACGTCGTTCCACGAAGAACGGACGAGCGCAGCGAGGTCCCCTCGCGGCGGCGAGGGCGGAGGGTGTCGGAATCGGACAGGCTGACGGCGTGCCCACCAGTTTCGCAATCAGTCGGGCCTGCACCGACGCCACTGCAGCCGGCCGCACCCACACCGTCACGCCGTTCCACGAAGAACGGACGAGCGCAGCGAGGTCCCCTCGCGGCGGCGAGGGCGGAGGGTGTCGGAATCAGACAGGCTGACGGCGTGCCCACCAGTTTCGCAATCAGTCGGGCCTGCACCAACGCCACTGCAGCCGTCGGTGCCCCCCCCCGTTGCCGTCAGAACAGCGGCGAAGGATCCGTCTGCGCCGAGCCGCTGAGCCAGTGCACCGGCGCCAGACCGGCCTGGGCCACTTCCGGCCGGCTGCCGCTGCAGGTCACGCAGACCGGCTGGCCGGTCCGCTTGCCGAGCACCGCCTTGACCAGCCTGCCGTCGACCTTGCGATTGTGCTCGCTGCCCCACTTCTCGGCAGCGGCGGTGACTTCCGCCGGGCCGGTGGTCGCGGTCTTGTAGATGTCCGGATAGGACGTCAGCCACAGGTCGCCGCGCGCGTCGGTATTCATGATCACCGACTGGTTGATGACCGAGACCGGCACATCGGTCGACACCGTCCGGGCCAGGGTCAGCACGTCGTCGTTGCGCATGCGCACGCAGCCGTGGCTGCGGAAACCCGGCACGCTGGACGGCGCATTGGTGCCGTGAATGCCGAGACCCAGCCGGGGCTCGCCAAAGCGGACAAACACCTTGCCGAGCGGATTGTTCGGCCCGGCCGGCACCACGGTCTGCACCGTCCTGCCGTTTTTCTTCATCTCGGCCTGGATCGACTTGGGCACATGCCAGGCCGGGTTGTGATAAATGCCGGTCACCCAGTATTCGCCGGCCGGTGTCTGGGTCAGCGTCTTGCCGACCGCAACCGGGTAAATCGTGTCCAGTTTGCCGTCGCGATACAGGAACAGCCGGGTCTGCGGCAGATTGATCACCACGTGATAACCGGTCTCGCTGACCTGCACGTCCGGCACCGGCGCCGCGCGCGACGGGGCCGCCACGGCGGATGCGCCGAGCAGGACCAGGGTGAAAAGAGAACGTCGGATCGGGGTGAACATGGGCATTAGATACTCGTGGCCTCAGGAAAGGTCTGAACGACTGCGCGTTTTTTGAGAAAATAGCGTTTTCGCGTGAATTGTAAACATATGTTACCCATCGCCACCATCGAATCGCTCGACCATGACGGCCACGGCGTGGCCCACGTCGACGGCAAGACGCTGTTCATCGACGGCGCGCTGCCTTTCGAGCGTGTCGAATACCAGTCCTACCGGAGCAAGGCCACCTACGAGAACGCCGACTGTACCCGGGTGCTGGAAGAAAGCTTCATGCGCGCCAGACCGCGCTGTCCGCATTTCAATGTCTGCGGCGGCTGCTCGATGCAGCACGTCGAGTTCAATGCCCAGGTCGCCGTCAAGCAGCGCGTGCTGGAAGACAACCTGATCCGGATCGGCAAGGTCACGCCGGAAGTCGTGCTGCCGGCCATCTATGGCCCGGAATGGGGCTACCGTCATCGCGGCCGCATGTCGGCACGCTGGGTCGCCCGCAAGGGCAGCGTGCTGGTCGGTTTCCATGAAAAGCGCTCCAGCTTTATCGCCGACATGACCGAGTGTCACATCCTGCCGCAGCGTATCTCGGTGCTGCTGGTGCCGCTGCGCGGGCTGATCGCCTCGCTGTCGATCTGCGAGCGCATGCCGCAGATCGAATATGCCGGCGGCGAGGATGTCGACGTGCTGGTGCTGCGCACCATGGACCCGCTGACCGCCGCCGACGAGGCGCTCGTGCGCGATTTCGCCGACCGCCACAATGCCGGTCGCGCCCTGCCGCTGCAATTCTGGCTGCAGCCGAAGGGCCCGGACACCGCCCACCCGTTCTACCCGCTCGACGCCCCGCGCCTGTGCTACCGCCTGCCGGAGTTCGGCATCGAGATGCCGTACAAGCCGACCGAATTCACCCAGGTCAACCCCGGCATCAACCGGGTGATGGTCCAGCGTGCAATGCGCCTGCTCGACCCGCAGCCGGGTGAACGCATCGCCGACATGTTCTGCGGACTGGGCAATTTCACGCTGCCGATCGCCCGCTCCGGCGCGACCGTGCTCGGCATGGAAGGCAGCGCACAGCTGATCGAGCGTGCCATCGAGAACGCTACCCACAACGGCCTCGATCATCGCGTCGACTACCGCATGGCCAATCTGTTCGACCTGACCGAGGCATCGCTGACCGCCCTCGGCAAGTTCGACAAGATGCTGATCGACCCGCCGCGCGACGGCGCCATCGATCTGGTCAAATCGCTGAACGAAGACGCGCCGTCACGCATCGTCTACGTGTCGTGCAACCCGGCCACCCTGGCACGCGATGCCGGCGTGCTGGTCAATATCAAGGGCTACACGCTGAAGGCAGCCGGCATCGTCAACATGTTCCCGCATACCGGCCACGTCGAGAGCATCGCCTGGTTCGAGAAGACCGGCCCGGGCCTGAGCCGCGAAGAAGTCGCCGCCCTCGATGCGGCTGAAGCCGAAGCGCGCGAGGCCGCCAAGGCCGCGAAAAAGGCCCGCAACGCCGCGGCTGCCAAGGCCAAGGCCGACGAGGAAGCGGCCCGCGTCGCCCGCAAGGCCGCGCGCCTCGCCCACTATCTGGCCAATCAGGCCGCGTACGACGCCCGCAGCGCGAAGAAGTAAGCCCCGGATGCCGTTGCCGGCGCATCAGGCCGGCAACGGCGTCGCCGCGCCCGGCGCCTGGGCGTAAAATGCCCGCCTCGGCCCATCCGGGCCCCGGCACTGACAGGAACATCACCATGGCACATTGCATCGAGAGCGGCCGTCTGGTCGCGCTGACCAAGGACCCGCTGTTTGCCGACGATCAGGACTGCGACGACGTCGAGGCCTATCTGCAACAGCTCGGCTTTACCCGGGTCGGTGCGGCCGAGGGCGTGGGCTCGGTGTGGAGCACGGCGTTCGCCGAGCAGCAGCCGGTGACGCTGGACGGTTTCGGCCCGGTCGCCTTTCTGCTCGACATCGAGATCGGCGGGCTGATCGAAACCATCCTGTGCCGTGATTTCAGCGAATACCTGCAGGCAATGAAGCTGAGCCAGGGCCACTTTGCCGCTGCACCGTTGCTGTTCGCCGATATCGATGCGGTCCACGATCATGAACACGATCATGAACACGATCATGAACACGATCACGACGACCACGGCTGCGGTGAAGGCTGCGGCTGCTCGCACTGAGCTCGCCCCGCCACGGCAATCGTCATCCATGAGCGCCGAGCGCAAGATCATCCATGTCGACTGCGACTGCTTCTACGCGTCGGTCGAGATGCGCGACAACCCGGCGCTGCGCGAGGTGCCGCTGGCCATCGGCGGCGCCTCCGACCAGCGCGGCGTCATTGCGACCAGCAATTACCTGGCCCGCCGTTTCGGCGTGCGTTCGGCCATGTCCACCCGCCGCGCGATGCTGGCCTGCCCCGACCTGGTGCTGCTGCCACCGGACTTCCCGCGCTACCGCGAGGCGTCGCAGGCCATCCGCCGCATTTTTCTCGAGTACACCGACCGGGTCGAGCCGCTGTCACTGGACGAAGCCTATCTCGATGTCAGCGGCCAGCCGCACTGCCTGGGCAGCGCGACACGGATGGCCGAGGAGATCCGGGCGCGGATCGCGCGCGAGGTCGGCATCACCGCCAGCGCCGGCATCGCCGGCAACAAGCTGCTGGCCAAGATCGCCAGCGACTGGAACAAGCCCGACGGCCAGTTCGTGGTACCGCCGTCCGCTGTCGACGCCTTTATCCGCCCGCTGCCGGTGTCAAAACTGTGGGGCGTTGGCCAGGCAACCGCCGCCCGGCTGGCCCGGCTCGGCGTCAGTGATTGCGCCAGCCTGCAGGCATGGACGCCGGAAGCGCTGGAGCAGCATTTCGGCAAGCTGGGCCGTTCGCTGTACCACCAGTGTCGCGGCATCGACAGCCGGCCGGTGGTCAGCGAGCGGGTGCGCAAGTCGCTGTCGGTCGAGTACACCTATGCCCAGGATCTGCCCGACCTGGCCGCCTGCCGGGCCGCACTGCCGGCGCTGTGCGACGATTTCTTCCGCCGCCTGGCCCGCGCTGCCGATCCGCGCACGCCGCACAAGGCCATCGTCAAGATCCGCTTCCACGACTTCCGCCAGACCAGCATGGAATGCCTGTGTGCACAGCCGGACCGCGAGGTGTTCTCGCTGCTGCTCGACAGCGCCTGGGCACGCGGCGGCAAGCCGGTGCGCCTGCTCGGCGTTGGCGTCCGCTTCGGGGACGACGACGATGCCGGCATCGGCATCACGCTGCCGCTGTGGGACGCGGCATGAATCACCACGCCCGCCAAATGTCTATACATATCAGGTAATGAATTCTGAAATATTCACTAATTCCCCATTATTTTGGGCGCAAACGGGAATAAATCGTCTTTCTGTCTGACAATATAGCCAGACGAATTGACTATACATTACACTCATCCGCACTCCGACCCGCTCACAGGATGACTGTATGCTCACGCTCACTCCCGGCGCCCTGACCCTGGCGCAACTGCGTCTTGTCGACCGTGACGCGCCCCCGCTGGAACTCGATCCGGCCGCCGCTGCCGCCATCGACGCCTGCGCCGATACCGTGGCACGCATTGCCGCCCGGGGTGCGCCGGCCTATGGCATCAACACCGGCTTCGGCCGGCTGGCCAGCACGCACATCCCGCACGATCAGCTCGAACTGCTGCAGCGCAATCTGGTGCTGTCGCATGCGGTCGGCGTCGGCGAGCCGATGCCGGCGCCGGTAGTCCGGCTGATGATCGCCCTGAAGCTGTCCAGCCTCGGCCGGGGACATTCCGGCGTCCGCCGCGTGGTCATGGACGCCCTGATTGCGCTGTACAACGCCGACGTGCTGCCGCTGATTCCGGTCAAGGGTTCGGTCGGCGCTTCCGGCGACCTGGCACCGCTGGCGCACCTGTCCGCCGCGCTGCTCGGTGTCGGCGAGGTATTCATCGCCGGCCGGCGCGCGCCGGCGGCGGAAGGGCTGACCGCGGCCGGCCTGCAACCGATGACCCTGGCGGCCAAGGAAGGGCTGGCCTTGCTGAACGGCACCCAGGCGTCGACGGCGCTGGCGCTGCACAATCTGTTCGCGATCGAGGATCTGTTCCGTACCGCGCTGGTGGCCGGCAGTCTGTCGGTGGATGCCGCCGCCGGCTCGACGGCGCCGTTCGATCCGCGCATCCACGCGCTGCGCGGCCAGGCCGGCCAGATCGACGCCGCCGCGGCTTACCGCACGCTGCTGGAAGGCTCGGCCATCAACCTGTCACACAGCGACTGCGGCAAGGTGCAGGACCCTTACAGCCTGCGCTGCCAGCCCCAGGTCATGGGCGCCTGCCTCGACCAGATGCGTCATGCCGCCTCGGTGCTGCTGATCGAGGCCAACGCCGTATCCGACAACCCGCTGATTTTCCCGGACAGCGACGAAGTGCTGTCCGGCGGCAATTTCCACGCCGAACCGGTCGCCTTCGCCGCCGACAACCTGGCGCTGGCCGTCGCCGAGATCGGCTCGATCGCCGAGCGGCGCATTGCGCTGCTGATCGACGCCACGCTGTCCGGCCTGCCACCGTTCCTGGTCAGGGATGGCGGCGTCAATTCCGGCTTCATGATTGCCCATGTCACCGCCGCCGCGCTGGCCAGCGAAAACAAGACCCTGGCCCATCCGGCCTCGGTCGACTCGCTGCCAACCTCGGCCAACCAGGAAGACCATGTGTCGATGGCGACTTTTGCCGCGCGCAAGCTGGCCGATCTGGCCGACAATACCGCGGCCATTCTCGCCATCGAGCTGCTGGCGGCGGCACAGGGCATCGACCTGCGCGGCCCGCACGTCACCAGCCCGCGCCTGCGCGAGGTCATGTCGCTGCTGCGCCGCCATGTGCCGCATTACGATATCGACCGCTATTTCGCCCCCGACATTGCCGCCGTGACCGCCCTGGTCCGCGAGGGCGCGTTCGCCGCGCACAGCCCGCTGGCTTTCGACTAGCGCCGGTCGACAAAGCGCCGCACGTAGTCGTCGACCGGCCGGTTGACGATATCGTCGGCGTCGCCGACCTGGACCAGCCGGCCATCGCGCAACACGGCGATGCGCTGGCCGAGCCGCAATGCCTCGTCGATATCGTGGGTGATAAAGACGATGGTCTTGTGCAGTGTCGCCTGCAGCTCAAGCAACTGGTCCTGCATTTCCCGCCGGATCAGCGGGTCCAGTGCGGAAAAGGCCTCGTCCATCAGCAGGATGTCGGTATCGGCGGTCAGCGCCCGCGCCAGCCCGACCCGCTGGCGCATGCCGCCGGACAGCGCATCCGGCCGCATGGCCTCGTAGCCGGCCAGGCCGACCTTGTCGATCCAGTGCCGCGCCGCCTGGCGCGCGCGCGCAGGTCTCTCGCCGCGCACCACCAGCCCGTAGGCCACGTTGTCGAGCACGCTCTTGTGCGGCAGCAGGCCAAAGTGCTGGAACACCATGCTGACCGAGCGCCGGCGCAAGGCGCGCAACCCGGCAGCATCCAGTTGCAGGATGTCTTCGCCATCGATCAGGATTTCACCGGCGGTCGGGTCGATCAGCCGGTTGAAATGGCGCACCAGCGTCGACTTGCCGGAACCGGACAGCCCCATGATCACGAACACCTGCCCGGCGTCGATCTCCAGCGACACGTCGTCGAGGCCGACCGTGCAGCCGGTCGCGGCCAGCACCTCGGCCTTGGCCGCCCCCTGGCGCAGCATGGCCAGTGCCCGCTCACTGCCGTGGCCGAAGATTTTGACAATGTGCCTGGCGACGATTCTGGGCATGTCGCTCACTCCCCGCATGACTGGATTCCCGACCAGCATACCGCAGCGTCCCGGCGCCGTCCGCCGCGCCCGGTTGGCTATACAAGCCATGCTATAGTGCCGGCCATTCCGTCGCCGGCCCTGCCCATGCCCAGCCCCGTCCAGCCCAAACCCGTTCCCGCCTATGCCCAGATCAAGGCCTATGTCCGCCGCCAGATCGAGCAGGGCATCTGGCAGACCGGCGAGCAGATTCCGTCCGAGCACGAACTGCTCAAGCAGTTCGCCGTGTCGCGGATGACCGTGCACCGTGCCTTGCGCGAGCTGACCGCAGAACAGGTACTGACCCGGATCCAGGGCGCCGGCACCTTTGTCGCCGGGCAGAAGTACCAGTCCACGCTGGTGCAGATCCGGAATATCGCCGACGAAATCGCCAGCCGCGGCCATCACCACCACTGCGAGGTGCTGCTGCTGGAACGGACCCGCGACCGCGCGGCACTGCAGGCGCTGGAACTCGATCTGGGCGACGAAGCATTCCACTCGCGCCTGCTCCACTTCGACAATGACGTGCCGATCCAGCTCGAGGACCGCTTCGTGAATCCGCAGCTGTATCCGCACTATCTGGAGCAGGACTTCCGCACCCTGACGCCGAACGCCTACATGACGCGCGAAGCGCCGATGCAGCGGGCCGAATACCTGATCATTGCGCGGATGCCGGATGCGACCGCGCGGCACCGGCTGCGGATGGACATCGGCGACCCGTGCCTGGTTCTGCAGCGTCGCACCTGGGCGCACGGGCGCATCGCCACCGATGTCACGCTGTGGCATCCGGGATCGCGCTTCCAGTTTGCCGGCGCATTCTGAGTAGGCACGATGGCCGGCCATGACATAAGCACATGACGTATCGGCTACAATGCGCCTTCGTCATAGCCATGGTCCCATCATGCACGTCAAGAAAACCACGATTGCCCTGTTCCTGTCCTGCGCTGCCAGCCTGATGCCGGCAGCCGCCTTCGCCAAGGGCGCATCCGAAACCGCCAGCCTGGGCGGGATGTCCGTTGCCGCCTCGCCGCTGCTGTCGGTAACCGGCCATCCGCTCCAGGGCTCGGTCGCCGGGGCGTTCGGTTCGGGCCTGGTCGTGGTGTCGCTGGTCGAAGGATCGGCCGACACCTTCCGCGTCGTGCTGGAAAAAGCGGCCGACGGCAGCAAGGCCACGGTGGCCATGTCCGCCTCCGCCGTGCGCGGCGCCGGGCTGTCCGTCGGCAAGACGGTCAATGTCGTGTCCGAGGCCACCGGTCACTCGCTGGTCTATATGGGCAAGCTGCTGGCCTTTATCCCGAACACGGCCGGCGAAGCGCTGCTGCACCGCAGCCGGGTCGACCAGGAAGCCGCACCGGCGCTGCAGCCATGAGCGCGCGCCGCCTTGCCTGCCTGCTGCCGCTGCTGACGGCGATGCTGGCTGCCCTGCCCGCCCATGCCGGCCAGACCTGCCACGAAACCCCGCTGGAACCGGCCACCGTGCGCAGCGCGTTCCGCAGCGGGCTGGCCCTGCAGCAACAGCTCGACCAGTTGTCGCCCGACGTGGCCGTGATTGCACGGGTCGGCCAGGATCTGTCCGAGTACGGGCTGCACTACTCCCACGCCGCCTTTGTCACCCGCGATGCCCCCGGCCAGCCGTGGCGGGTCAGCCACCTGCTGAACGACTGCGGCCAGGCCACCTCGGTGCTGTGGCGCGAGGGGCTGGCCAATTTCTTCCTCGACGACATGTTCTCGTACGAGTCGCTGGTCGTGATTCCCGACGCACAGACCCAGGCCCGCCTGCGCCTGCTGCTGCGCAATCCGGCCTCGCTGGAGCAGATGCACGCGTCCCGCTACAACATGCTGGCCTACCCGTACTCGACCCAGTACCAGAACTCCAACCAGTGGGTACTGGAAGTGCTGTCGGAAGCGCTGGCCGGTCGCCAGTTTGCCCGTCGTGCCGACGCGCAGGCCTGGCTGCAGTCGGCCGGCTATCAGCCCGGCACGCTGCAGATCGGCGCGATGAAGCGGCTGGGCGGGCGGATGTTCCGTGCCAATGTGGCGTTCGACGACCATCCGACCCAGCGCCGGATGGCCGGCCAGATCGACACCATCACCGTCGAGTCCGTGATCGAGATGCTGAAACGGAGCAGCCCGGGAACGCAGCTCAAACCGGTCCCGGCACCCGCCGCCTGATCTTCCGCTCCCTCGCCCGTGCTTTGTCGCGGGGAGCAGAGACAGTCCAGACCGCCCTCGTGGCGGTTTCTTTTTGCGGCGCACGTACGCCACAACTTGTCTATACAAATTCTCCGCACTACACTCGGTGACAGTTGCCGGCCACGGCGTGCGCGCCCCGCATGTCGGACAGCCTGACATGCACACACTGCGGAGATTTTCCCATGCCCCACTCGTCCCCGACCGACCCGCGCCTTGATCCGTCCCGCGAGATACACGCGCCGCGCGGCACCACGCTGTCGTGCAAGAACTGGCTGATCGAGGCCGCCTACCGGATGATCCAGAACAATCTCGACCCCGAGGTGGCGGAGCATCCGCAGGCGCTGGTCGTCTATGGCGGCATCGGCCGCGCCGCGCGCGACTGGGCGTGTTTCGACCAGATTCTCGCCTCACTGCGGGCGCTGGACGAGGACGAGACGCTGCTGATCCAGTCCGGCAAGCCGGTCGGCGTGTTCCGCACCCACGCCGATGCGCCGCGGGTGCTGATTGCCAACTCGAACCTGGTCCCGCACTGGGCCACCTGGGAGCACTTCAACGCGCTGGATCGCAAGGGGCTGATGATGTATGGCCAGATGACGGCCGGCAGCTGGATCTATATCGGTACCCAGGGCATCGTCCAGGGCACGTATGAAACCTTCTTTGCCGTCGCCCGCCAGCACTTCGACGGCCAGCCGGCCGGGCGCTGGATCCTGACCGGCGGGCTGGGCGGCATGGGCGGTGCGCAGCCGCTGGCCGCCACCATGGCCGGCTTTTCGATGATCGCGGTCGAATGCGACGCCTCGAGAATCGACTTCCGCCTGCGTACCCGCTACCTCGACCGCAAGGCCGACACGCTGGACCAGGCGCTGGAGATGATCGAAACCGCCCGCCGTAATGGCCGGCCACTGTCGATCGGCCTGCTTGGCAATGCCGCCGACGTCTTCAGCGAGCTGGTGGCGCGCGGCATCACCCCGGACGTGGTCACCGACCAGACCAGCGCCCATGACCCGGTCAACGGCTACCTGCCGCAGGGCTGGGATATCGACCGCTGGCACGAGGCCCGGCGCCGCGATCCGCAGTCGGTCATCCTGCCGGCCAGACAGTCGATGGCCGTTCAGGTCCGCGCCATGCTGGCGCTGCAGGCACGCGGTGCGGCAACGCTGGACTACGGCAACAACATCCGCCAGGTGGCGCTGGAGATGGGTGTCGACCGGGCGTTCGATTTCCCCGGCTTCGTGCCGGCCTATATCCGGCCGCTGTTCTGCGAGGGCAAGGGCCCGTTCCGCTGGGTCGCGCTGTCCGGCGACCCGGAGGACATCTACCGTACCGACAGCAAGGTCAGGGAGCTGATCCCGGACGATGCCCACCTGCACCACTGGCTGGACATGGCGCGCGAGCGCATCGCCTTCCAGGGGCTGCCGGCACGCATCTGCTGGGTCGGCGTCCACGACCGCTACCGGCTCGGCCTGGCTTTCAACGAGATGGTGCGCAACGGCGAACTGAAAGCGCCGGTGGTCATCGGTCGCGATCATCTCGATACCGGCTCGGTCGCCAGCCCGAACCGCGAGACCGAGGCCATGGCCGACGGCTCGGACGCGGTGTCGGACTGGCCATTGCTGAATGCGCTGCTGAGCACCGCCGGTGGTGCCACCTGGGTATCGCTGCATCACGGCGGCGGGGTCGGCATGGGCTTCAGCCAGCATGCCGGCATGGTCATCGTCTGCGATGGCAGCGAGGCGGCCGACCGCCGGCTGAAGCGGGTGCTGTTCAATGACCCGGCCAGCGGCGTGATGCGGCACGCGGATGCCGGCTATCCGCTGGCCCGGCAAACCGCGCGTGACGCCGGCCTGCAATTGCCTATGCTGGATCACTGACCTGATGGAGGCGCCATGCAAGCCGATCTGCTGATCCGCAGCGTACATCTCGCCGGTGTCGAAGGCGGCGCTGGCAGTTACGGCGAATGCCGGGATGCCGCGCTGAGCATCCGCGATGGCCGCATCGACTGGCTCGGCGCCGACAGCGCCGTGCCGGCCGGGCTGACCGCACTGCGGGAAATCGACGGCCATGGCGGCTGGCTGACGCCCGGGCTGATCGACTGCCACACCCACCTGGTATACGCCGGCAACCGTGCCCGCGAGTTCGACCTGCGCCTGAACGGCGCCAGCTATGCCGATATCGCCCGCGCCGGTGGCGGCATCCGCTCGACCGTGCGCGATACCCGTGCCGCCGACGACAACAGCCTGTATCTCAGCGCAAGAAAGCGGCTGGCTGCGCTGATCGGCGAGGGCACGACCACGGTCGAGATCAAGTCCGGTTACGGCCTCGATCTCGACACCGAACGCCGGATGCTGCACGTCGCCCGTCGCCTCGCCGCCGAAGGCGTCACCGTCCGCACCACTTTTCTCGGCGCGCACGCCGTGCCGCCGGAGTATGCCGACCGCGCCGACGACTATATCGACCATCTGGTCGAGGTCGTACTGCCGGCGCTGGACGACGAAGGACTGATCGACGCCGTCGATGCGTTCTGCGAGCAGGTCGGTTTCACCCCGGCCCAGGTCGGCCGGCTGTTCACGGCAGCACGCGAGCGCGGCATCGCCTGCAAGCTGCATGCCGAGCAGTTGTCCGACCAGGGCGGAGCGACGCTGGCCGCCGGGTTCGGCGCCCTGTCGGCCGATCATCTTGAATGGCTGTCGGCCGACGGCATCGCGGCCATGCGCCGCGCCGGCACCATCGCCGTGCTGCTGCCGGGCGCCTTTCACTTCCTGCGCGAAACCCGGCTGCCGCCGGTCGCCGCGCTGCGCGACGCCGGCGTGCCGATGGCACTGGCAACCGACTGCAATCCGGGCACCTCTCCGCTGACCTCGCTGCTGACCACCATGAATTTCGGCTGCACCCTGTTCCGCCTGACGCCGGCCGAGGCCCTGGCCGGCGTGACCCGCCATGCAGCGGCCGCGCTTGGCCTCGCCGACCGCGGCCGGCTGGCCATCGGCCTGCGTGCCGATCTGGCGCTGTGGGAGATCGGGCATCCGGCCGAGCTGTCCTACCATCTGGGCTACAACCCGCTGGCCCAGCGCATTTTCAACGGGATACCCGATCATGTTCCTTCCGTTTGACCCGTCCATCTGGCATGGCCGCATCGACAGCGAGGAAGGCCCGCTGGGCCGGCGCTGGCACCAGCAGGTTCTCTCCCCGCGCGCCGATGCCCCCGGCACGGCGCTGATCGGCTTCGCCTGCGATGCCGGCGTTGCCCGCAATCACGGCCGCATCGGTGCGGCCGGCGGGCCGGCAGCGATCCGCAGCGCGCTGGCCGGACTGGCCTGGCATGGCGAGCGGCCGCTGTACGACGCCGGCGACGTGCGCTGCGACGGTGACGCCCTGGAGGCCGCCCAGCAGGAGCTCGGCGAACAAGTGGCGACACTGCTCGATGCCGGACACCGCCCGCTGGTGCTCGGCGGCGGCCACGAGGTGGCTTTCGGTTCCTGGCAGGGGCTGGCGGCGCACTGCGCCCGCCAGTCGCGGCCACCGGTCATCGGCATCATCAATCTCGATGCCCACTTCGATCTGCGCGCCGGTGACCGCGCGACCTCCGGCACGCCGTTCCGCCAGATCGCCGACGACTGCGCCGCCCGGGGCTGGCCATTCCACTATGCATGCCTCGGTGTCGCCGCGCCGTCCAATACCGCCGCGCTGTTCGCCCGCGCCCGCGAACTCGGTGTGCAGTGGGTGGACGACCAGTCGATGCGGGACTGGCATCCGGCTATCCTCGGCGATTTCATCGACCGGGTGGACGTCATCCATTTGAGCATCGATCTGGACGTGCTGCCGGCCAGCGTCGCACCCGGCGTGTCGGCGCCGGCGGCGTTCGGGGTCGAGCTGGCGGTCATCGAGCGCATCGCAGCCCAGGTCCGCGCCAGTGGCAAGCTCCGGCTGGCCGAACTGGCCGAACTGAACCCGCGCCACGATACCGACAGCCACACCGCGCGGATTGCCGCCCGGCTGGCCTTCCAGTTGCTGTAACTCGCCGGGGCCAGGCGCTTGCGGGTATCCTTTCGCCCTCCGTATCCGAAAGGCTGCTGTGGCCTCGTCCTTTGCCTTCTTCCCGACCCGTCGTTTCCTGCCGCTTTTCTGCACCCAGTTTCTGGGCGCGCTGAACGACAACCTGCTGAAAACCGCCTTCCTGGTGCTGGTCAGCTATGCCGGGCTGTCCTTCGCCGGCCTGCCGCCGGCGCAGATCGTCAACATGGCCGCCGGCGTGTTCATCCTGCCGTTCTTCCTGTTTTCGGCCACGGCCGGCCG
Source organism: Microvirgula curvata (assembly GCF_054781615.1). Classification (NCBI taxonomy): domain Bacteria; kingdom Pseudomonadati; phylum Pseudomonadota; class Betaproteobacteria; order Neisseriales; family Aquaspirillaceae; genus Microvirgula; species Microvirgula curvata. The sequence goes on from NZ_BAAGUB010000032.1 coordinate 81,958, forward strand.
GCTGGCGGAGAAAATCGACAAATCGCGGGTCGCGCACTGGGTCAAGATTGCCGAAGTCGCCATCATGCTGCTGGCCGCCTGGGGCTTCTATACCCACACCGTCGGCGCCCTGCTGACCGCGCTGTTCCTGATGGGCGCCCATTCGACGTTCTTCGGCCCGGTCAAATACGCGGTCCTGCCGCAGCATCTGCGCGAGCACGAGCTGATCGGCGGTAACGGCCTGATCGAAATGGGAACCTTTGTCGCCATTCTGGTCGGCCAGATCGGCGGCGCGCTGATGGTCCAGTCCGGCTCGCACACCACGGTCGGGATTCTGGTCGCGGTCGCCCTCGCCGGCCTGCTGGCCAGCCTGCTGATTCCGGCCGCCCCGGCCCCCGCTCCGAAGCTGCGCCTGTCAGCCAATATCGCCGGCGATACCTGGGTGCTGCTGCGCCGGGTGCGCCGCTATCCGGATGTTGGCTCGGCCATCATGGGCATTTCCTGGTTCTGGCTGCTCGGCGCGGTCTATACCACCCAGTTGCCGACGTTTACCCGGCTGCACCTCGGCGGCGACGCCAATGTGTATACGCTGATTCTGGCGCTGTTCTCGATCGGCATTGCCAGCGGATCGATCCTGTGCGCAAAGCTGTCGGCCGGCCGGCTCCAGCTCGGTCTGGTGCTGCTGGGCGGCGCCGGCATGACCCTGTTCGGCATCGATCTGTTCCTGTCCACCCATGCCCCGTGGCAGGGCCCGCTGCTGTCGATGGCCACTTTCCTGACCAGCCCGGCACACTGGCGCGACATGGCCGACCTGTTTCTGCTCGGCGTGTCCGGCGGCTTCTTCACCGTGCCGCTGTACACCTGGCTGCAGACTGCCGCACCGGAGGATTTCCGTGCCCAGGCCATTGCGGCGAACAATATCGTCAACGGTCTGTACATGGTGGCCGCTACCGTCGCCAGCGCCGTGGTGCTGGCGCTGACCGACAGTATCTCGCTGCTGTTCCTGCTGGTGTCGCTCGGCAATCTGCTCGCCATGCTGCTGCTGTGCCGCCGGGCACCGAGGATCTGGCGCGAACGGCTGGCGTGGATTGGCGGGGCCAGGCAGGCGCCCTGACGCGGCAGGCACGGGTCAGCCGGCGCGCCCCGCCCCGTCGTCCGCGTCGGCATCCCGCGTTGCCGGCCGCACTTCCCACCAGGTGCGGATCACCCAGTCCAGCGGCTGGTAGTAGCGCGGCAGCGTCTTCGGGTAGCCAAAGCGGTTCCAGTAGGCAATGCGGTGCCTGGCCAGGTGCCAGTTCGGCACCATCAGGTAGTCGGCACGCAGCACGCGGTCGAGCGCATGGCTGGCCGTGACCAGCTGTTCGCGATTCTGGAAACGGGTGAACTCGCCAAGCAGGTGATCAACCACCGGGCTCTTCAGCCCGACGGTATTGGTCGACCCGCGCGATTCGGCGGTTTTCGAGCCGAAGAACTCGAACATCTCGTTGCCCGGCGACAGCGACATCGGATAGACGGCCACAGTCATGTCGAAATCGAAATCATCACTGCGCTGCTGGTAGATCGCCGGATCGACCGTCCGCACGCTGAGCAGGATGCCGAGCCGGGCCAGATTCCGCGCGTACGGCGCGATGATGCGCTCATAGGTCTTGGAAAAGGTCAGGAACTCCAGTTCCAGCGGCCGGCCGCGCGCATCGACCCGCTGCGCGCCGCGCATCGGGTAGCCGGCCTCGGTCAGCAGCGCCGCCGCCCGGCGCAGATTGGCGCGCAGCGCCGCCGGCGAGCCATTGTCCGGTGCCGTGACTGCCGGGCCAAAGACCGCTGGCGGCAGTTGCCCGCGATACGGTTCCAGCAGTTTCAGCTCGGCCGCCGACGGCATGCCCTGCGCCGCCAGCTCGCTGTTGGAAAAGTAGCTATTACTGCGCGAGTACTGGTCATAGAACAGCTTGTGGTTGGCCCACTCGAAATCGAAGGCCAGCACCATGGCCTCGCGCACGCGACGGTCCTGGAACGGCGCCCGGCGCAGATTCATCGCGAAGCCCTGCATTCCCTGCGGGTTCTGGTGCGGAAAGGTCGCCTTGACGATGCGGCCATCGTCGAAGCGCTCGCCACGGTAGCCGCGCGCCCACTGCTTGGCGATATTTTCCGACGACACATCGTATTCGCCAGCCTTGAACGATTCCAGTCGCACCGTGTCGTCACGCAGATAGCGGAACACCACCTGGTCGAAATTGAACATGCCGCGCCGGACCGGCAGGTCACGGGCCCAGTAGTCATCACGGCGCTCGAACACGCTCTGCCGGCCAAGCTGATAGCTTTTCAGCCGGTACGGACCGCTGCCGATCGGCGCGATCAGCGTCCGTTCGCCGAGTGGCTTGCCATTGCCCCACTTGCGCGAAAAAATCGGCAGCTCGGCAATGATCATGTGCAGCTCGGCATTGCGCTCGCGAAAGTCGAACCGCACCGTCAGCGGGCCGACCGCCACCGCGCGGGTAATGTCGGCCCAGTAGAAGCGGTAACGCGGGTGGGCCGACTTGTCACGGGTCAGGGCATTGAACGACGCGACCACATCGGCCGCCAGGACCGGGTCGCCATTGCTGAAGCGGGCGCGCGGATTCAGGTGAAAGGTCACCGACTTGCCGTCCGGCGCCAGCCGCATGTCGTCCGCAAGCAGCCCGTACAGCGAGAATGGCTCGTCCAGCGATTTTTCCGCCAGCGTATCGAACATCAGCGCGGCGACGCCAGCCTCCTTGTCGCCCTTCAGCGTAAACGGATTCAGCGTGTCGAAGCTGCCCAGCGCAGGCAGTCGCAGACGCCCTCCCCTGGGCGCGTCGCCGTTCACGTAATCGAACTGGCGGAAGCCGGCCGGGTATTTGGGCGTATAGCCGAGCGCCACCGATGAGGAGGCCATGGCGGCGGGTGCGACGCAGGCGAGAGCCACCGTCATCAGGACTGCAGGGAGTAGGCGCATCGGGACCAGGCAGCGGGTTGTGGTCTGACACGCTATAATCGCGCAATTCCAACCGAGAAGGATAGCCAAATGGGATTTCTGCAGGGCAAGAAGATCCTGATCACCGGACTGCTCTCCAACCGTTCCATCGCCTACGGCATCGCCGAAGCCTGTAAGCGTGAAGGCGCTGAACTGGCCTTTACCTATGTGAGCGACAAGCTCAAGGATCGCGTGGCCGATCTGGCGAAGAACGATTTCGGCAGCGAACTGGTGCTGAAGTGCGACGTCACCGTGGACGAGGACATCGACCAGCTGTTTGTCGAGCTCGGCCAGCACTGGGACGGCCTTGACGGTCTGGTCCATGCCATCGCCTTTGCACCGCGCGAATCGCTGGAAGGCAACTTCCTCGACAGCCTGTCGCGCGAGGCGTTCCGCGTCGCGCACGACGTGTCGTCGTACAGCTTCCCGGCGCTGGCCAAGGCCGCGCGTCCGATGATGCAGGGGCGCAATGGTGCACTGCTCGCACTGACCTACCTCGGCGCCGTGCGCGCCGTGCCGCACTACAATGTGATGGGCCTGGCCAAGGCCAGCCTGGAAGCCAGCGTGCGCTTTACCGCGTCGGCAGTCGGCCGTGACGGGATCCGTGCCAACGGCATTTCCGCCGGTCCGATCAAGACCCTCGCCGCTTCCGGCATTTCCGGCTTCTCCAAGTTGCTGAAAATGGCTGCATCCAACTCGCCGCTGCACCGCAATGTGACGATCGAGGAAGTCGGCAACACGGCCGCTTTCCTGCTGTCCGATCTGTCGTCGGGCATTACCGGCGAAATCACCTATGTGGATGCCGGCTATTCGATCAACGCGTTGAACGCGCCTGACGAAGAATAAGTCGCCAGCACCCGGAAAGGACGCCAGCCCCACAGGCTGGCGTCCTTTGTTTTGTCTGCGGCCGGCTTGAATCTCCATCCCGCCGGCAAAAACTGTTGTCCTTGTTTCAAGCGCGCGTTCCCTGTTTCGATGCCACTCCGGGCCGATATCATCGCGGGCATCGAATTTGCCCGTCAGCACCAAACAGAGGACCCTCCCTTGAACAGATTCAGGATTGGCCACCGCCTGGCCATCGCATTCGGCGCCATTACCTTGTTGCTGATCAGCATGGCCATGCTGGTTATTTTCGGCGTCAGACAAATCGAGCAGGATACGTTGGGCGTTTCCGACAACAGCCTGCCGATGCTGGAAAATGCCTCCCAGCTGGAGATTCTCCAGTTGCGGGAACGCATCCTGCTGCGTGACCTGGTATTGACCAGCGACCCGATATTAATGGTCAGCTACAGCCAGGAATTGAAGCAGTTGCAGGCGGACATGATGAGCCTGTTCAATAAACAGCAAAAACTGCTGGCCCGCTTCGACCGAAGCAGTCCCATTCATGCGCTGGCAGCCAGCATCCGCGACCGGTACCAGGCACTCAAGCCGGCCCAGCTGGACATTCTCAGGCTCGGGCTGGCCAATCGCCATGACGAGGCCACCGCGGCACTGATCAGGCAGAAGCCGCGCCATCTGGAATTGATGCAATTGCTCGAGCAGCTGAATCACCAGTCCTCCGTGCTCGCCAACCAGGGGGCGCTGAATGCCGAGCAGACGGCAGAAGGACTGTTCAGTATTGCCGCCGGCATCTCCGCATTCTGCCTGCTGCTGACGCTGATCATCGCCATCGCCATTACCCGTTCCATCACCCGGCCGCTGGCCCAGGCCGTTGCCAGTGCCGATCGTGTCGCGTCCGGCGACCTGCGCCCGACGGCTGTCGAGGCCGGCCATGATGAAATCGCCGTACTGCTGCACAGGCTGGACAGCATGCGCCTCTCGCTGGTCAAGGCGATCGGCAGCGTGCACCACGGCGTCAGCCGGACCAGCGAACTGGCCGGCAGCCTGTCCACCTCATCCACCCGGGTCGAAACCGCTTCCCATGCCCAGAACGAGGCGGCGGCGGCGGCGACAGCTTCCATCGAGCAACTGACCGTCAGCATCAGCCAGGTCGCGGATACCGCAGCCGACCTGTACCATCATGCACACTCCAGCCATGACACGGCCGGTATCGGCAAGATGCGCCTGCAGGCGCTGATCACGGAGATGGCCGGCGTCACCGGGTCGGTGGATGCGGTATCCAGCACGGTGCTGGCCTTTATCAGCGATACCCGCCGGATCGCCAGCATGACCGGAGAAGTTCGCGATATCGCCGACCAGACCAATCTGCTGGCGCTGAATGCGGCCATCGAGGCCGCACGCGCCGGGGAAAGTGGTCGCGGCTTCGCCGTGGTCGCCGATGAAGTGCGCAAGCTGGCGGAAAAGTCGGCCCACTCGGCCAATGCCATCGCCGCGGTCACGCAGCAACTGGAGCAGCGCTCCAGCCAGCTGGAATCCGCACTGGACAACAGCCGGAACGCGCTTGCCCGCAGTGTGCAGGGCATCGGCCAGGTCGAGACCGCGTTCGACGACTGCGAAGCCGCCGTCAGCGCCACCAGCCGCAGCGCCGATCTGATTGCCGCCTCGGTGCACGAGCAGAAAGTCGCCAGCACGGAGATCGCCCACCACATGGAGCAGGTCGCGCAGATGGCAGAAGAAAACACCGCCATCGTTCATACCGTATCGGGCAACACGCAGGATATGGAGCGTCTTGCCCTCGATCTGAACGAGGCGGTGGCCTGGTTTACCCTGCCGGGCAAGCCGGCATCGGCTTAGCGCTGCGCGTAGACGCGGGTCTTGCCATCAGCGGTAAAGGCAATTACCGCATACGGATGGTTGCCCGGCAGATCCATGCCGGGCGCGCTCTGCGGCATGCCGGGTGCAGCCAGCCCGGCCAGCTTCGGCTTTTCCTTCAGCACGCGGCTCACCAGATCGGCCGGTACGTGTCCTTCGAACACATAGCCGCCGATCTGCGCGGTGTGGCATGAACGCAATGCCACCGGCACATGGTTCTTTTCCTTGACCGGCGTGACGTCATCGAGGGCAACGCTCTTGACCCGGAAACCATTTTTTTCCAGATGCTGCGCCCATTTGTCGCAGCACAGGCAGCCCTGGTTCTTGTACATGGTCACATCGCGCACCGCGGCCTGGGTCAGCGGAGAGGCAAGCAGGAACAGCACCGCCAGCGTGGCGGCAGAGGAAGGGTATTTCATTGGGTGAACTCCTGTTCGGGCGGCATGGCCGGCCCGTTTGTGGCAAGCGCCGGCGCGGTCAGCTGACCGTCCGGCAATCGGCTGGCACGGGAATTCAGGCCCGGGGCGGGCGCTCGGGCGGTGCCCAGGTACGGCCGGCAGGCAGCGCCGCCACGGCCGCGACCACAGGTGGCAGCAGTGGCATGACCGTCCCCGGCATGGCGGCCGGCAAGGCCGGCAGTGAAGGCGAACAGCAGTCGGGCTGCGCCGGCGTACGATTCGGACAAGGGGCCGATCCGCATTTCCTGTCATCCATGCCGTCCATGCCGGCATGGGCCGACAGGCCGGCTGCCACGACCGGCATGCGCATCGATGCCGCGTGCACCGGCGCCAGCGCCAGGGCAACGATCAGGCAGAACATGCGCAGCAGGGTCGTCATGATCAGGCTTTTGCGGTATTCATTTCAGCCGCGCTCTGGTCGAGCAGGCTCTGTGCATCGAAGCCGACCCGCAGGGCGCCCCACGGGCGGCCACCAACCGTCACCGGCAGCGCCAGCTCGGACAGGATTTCGCCGGTGTCGCGCATGTAGGTCTGCAGCAGGAACGGCTGCCGGTTGCGCGCGGAACGCAGCCCGGTCGGGTCGTTGAACATGCGCTTGTCGCGACTGGCCTGCAGGTCGACGGCAGGGTCACCGGTCAGCGGTTGCGAGTTGCGGCTGATATGGGTCGGTGCATAGCCGTTTTCGTCGACCAGCAGCGCAAAGCGGCCACCAGCCACCTCGGCGGTCAGCGCATCGTAGACGACCTGCAGTTCCCGCTCGACGCGGGCGTCGTAGCTGGTGTGGAATTTCTGCGGATTGGTGCCGGCAATCGGCTGGTAGTGGCGGTCGAACAGGTTCAGGCCCTGGGCCTGCCATTCGTTCAGCCGCGCTTCCAGTGCGTCGCGCTGCTGGCGCGACAGCTGCAGGGTGCGGTCGAACTCGCCCTCGCCGATCACGAAGCGGCTGACCAGCTCCTGCACCTGCTCGGTTGCGCTCGACAGGTCGCGCGACACCGCCGCCGAATGCGTGAGCTTGTCGCGCACGCCGGACGACAGTTCGCGGATCTCGCACACATTGGCATTGACCTGGGAATTGTTGCCGGCAAACGTGTGCATGGTGCTGGCAATGTCGGCCAGGCTGGCCGACGTGTGCTCGAAATCGTCGACCATGGTGACGAAGTGATGCGATGCACGGTCGACCACTTCGGTCGCGAACTGGGTGTCGGCAGTGATTTCCAGCGTTTCCTGCTGCGTGGTGACCACCAGCCCGACCATGGTTTCGATATTGCCGGAGATTTCATCGGTGGCGCCGCGCACGCGCTCGGCCAGCTTGCGCACCTCGTCGGCGACCACGGCGAAACCGCGGCCGGATTCGCCGGCGCGCGCGGCCTCGATGGCGGCGTTCAGCGCCAGCAGATTGGTCTGCTCGGCAATTTCCTTGATCAGGTTGAGGATTTCCTTGATCGACGTCGAACGCTGGTTCAGTTCGCTGACGGTCACATTGAAGTGGGCGATGCGTTCGCTGACCGCACCGATCCGCCTGGCCACCTCGTCCAGTTCGACCCGGGTTTCGCGGGCCAGATTCAGGTTGGCCGCCGTGGTATCGGCAATGCGCAGCGTTTCGCCGGACACCTCGTTGATGCCGGAGGTGTTCTGCTCGCTGGCCGAACCGACCTGGGTGGCCAGCGTCTCCTGCTTTTCCGCCGAGCCGAGCGATTCGTTGACGTTCTTCAGCGAACGCGCCGATTCCATCGCGATGCGGACCGACATCAGCCGCACCTGGCTGATGATTTCGCGGATTTTCTTCAGGAAGCGGTTGTAGGCCTCGGACAGGTCGCGGATTTCGTCATAGGTCATGGCCGGAATGGTGCGCGACAGGTCACCGACGCCTTCGCCGATATCATTGAAGATGTCGATGATCATGCGGATCGGCCGTACGATCAGGAAGCGCAGGTACCAGAACATGAAGCCGATAAAGGCGAACGACATCACCCACAGTGCGACGGCGCCATACAGCGCCTGGTCCAGCAGCGACTGGACATCGGCACGGGTGGCGACGGACAGCTGTGCATCCTGCGTCAGCGCGGTACGAATGCCGTCACTGGTGTGCCACACCAGCAACACGAAGCCGAGTTGCAGCACCGAGATGAGGAACAGGCTGCCCAGTTTTCGCGACAGCGAATTCCAGAACGTCTTTTCGACAAAGCGGTATGCCTGCAGGAAACCGTCCATTCTTCCTCCCCCTGCTGTTTTTACTTTGAGAAGCTATTTGACGCATGAATATATAGGATTGTGCTGTTTGCCGCTCGCACAATCCATTCCGCATGGACAAAACTTGCGGGCGGGTTGACCGGCGGCAAGCCCGGCGGCAAGCTTCGGCCTTTTGCAGGGGTATTACATGCGGGCAACCGTTCTGGCAGGCATGGTACTGATGTTCTTCGGCGTGGCTTTCGGCGCATTTGGCGCCCATGCACTCGCCCCGCAGTTGTCGCCACAACAGGCCGGCTGGTGGCATACCGCGGTCCAGTACCAGTTCTGGCATGCCGCCGCCCTGATCGCGCTTGCCGGGCTCGGGCGGCCGCAACTGGCACAGGCGGCCGGCGTGCTGCTGATCGGTACGCTGCTGTTCTGCGGCACCCTGTACGCGATGGCGCTCGGCGCCCCGCTCTGGCTCGGCATGGTCACCCCGGTCGGCGGCACGCTGCTGCTGATCGGCTGGGCACTGGCGATCTGGACCTACCTGCGCTGCCGCTGATCCCGGAACGACAACGCCCCGCGCCAAAGCGCGGGGCGTGAAAAAAGACAGCCGGGGCTGTCTTTTCCGATCGGGGCGATCGCCGTCGATTACGAACGGGCGAACTTGCCGAACTTTTGCTTGAACTTGTCGATGCGGCCTGCCGTGTCCATCACCTTTTGCTTGCCGGTGTAGAACGGGTGGCATTCCGAGCAGACTTCAACGTGGAAGCTGTCTTTGCCCAGCGTGGAACGGGTCTTGAACTTGTTGCCGCAGGAGCAGTTCACTTCCAGGTCGGTGTAATCCGGGTGAATATCGGTCTTCATGATTTTTCCTTGGTGTCGGGTGCAGGGGTTTTGCCTGCACTGCTTTACGAAAGGGGCGCATTGTAGCGGTTTTCGGCCCGCCCGGATAGTCCCCTGGCCAGGCCGTCGCTGCACTGCCGGCCTATGCACGTCTCCATGTGGTGCCTTGCGGGCCATCTTCAAGCACGACATGGTCCGCCGCCAGCTGATCGCGGATACGGTCGGACTCGGCCCAGTTGCGTGCGGCACGGGCCTCGCGGCGCGCGGCGATCAGCGCGTCGATCTGCCCGGCGGACAGCGCGCCTTCCAGCGTCCCGCCCTGCAGGAACTCGCTCGGCTCGCGCTGCAGCAGGCCGAGCACGCCACCCAGCGCCCGCAGCAGGCCGGCATCGGCAGCCGATTTGCTGCGGTTCACCTCGTTGGCCAGCTCGAACAGCACCGCGCTGGCCTCGGCGGTATTGAAGTCGTCATCCATCGCCGCCTTGAAGCGTCGGGCGAAATCGTTGCCGGTCCAGTCGATGTCGACCTGGTCGGCGCCAACCAGCCGCAGCGCGGTATACAGCCGCGACAGCGCCCCTTTGGCGTCTTCCAGGTGGGCATCCGAGTAGTTCAGCGGGCTGCGGTAGTGTGCACGCAGGATGAAGAAGCGCACCACTTCGGCATCGAATTTCTGCAGCACTTCACGGATGGTGAAGAAATTGCCAAGCGACTTCGACATCTTCTCGTTGTCGACGCGGATAAAGCCGTTGTGCATCCAGTAGTTGACGAAGGTGTGATCGTGCGCGCCCTCGCTCTGGGCAATCTCGTTCTCGTGGTGCGGGAACTGCAGGTCGGCGCCGCCGCCATGAATGTCGAAATGGTCGCCGAAATAGTGCTCGTTCATCGCCGAGCACTCGATGTGCCAGCCCGGACGGCCCTGCCCCCACGGACTCGGCCAGGCCGGCTCGCCGGGTTTGGCCGCCTTCCACAGCACGAAGTCCATCGGATCGCGCTTGTTCGGATCGACTTCGACGCGCTCGCCGGCGCGCAGGTCGTCCAGCGACTTGCCGGACAGCTTGCCGTAGCCGGGAAACTCGCGCACCGCGTAGTACACGTCGCCATTCGGCGCCGGGTAGGCACGGCCCTTGTCGATCAGGGTCTCGATCATCGCCTGCATGTCCGGCACGAACTGGGTGGCACGCGGTTCGAAATCCGGCTTGCGCACGCCGAGTGCGGCGGCGTCCTCGTCCATCGCGTCGATAAAGCGCTGGGTCAGGACATTGATCGGTTCCTGGTTCTCGGCCGCGCGGCGGATGATCTTGTCGTCGATGTCGGTGATGTTGCGCACATAGGTCAGGTCATAGCCTTCGGCCCGCAGCCAGCGCGCCACCATGTCGAATACCACCATCACCCGCGCGTGCCCGAGGTGACAGTAGTCGTAGACGGTCATCCCGCAGACGTACATGTTGACCTTGCCCGGGTGGATCGGCTTGAAGACTTCCTTTTGACGGGAAAGGGTGTTGTAAAGGTGGAGCATGGTGGGTTCCATCACAGTCGATCGGATCATTGTAACAAAGCTGTCAAGCCCGGCCGGCGGCTAATAATGCGGCGGCACGTCGTCCAGCAGCGAACGCGCCGGGGCATCCGACGGCGATTGCGTGCGCATTTGCTGGTACAGCAGGCGCAGCTGTTGCTGCAGCTGGTCGATCTGCTGTTGCTGGCGGGCCACGCTCAGGTTGAGCGCATCGAGCAGCTCGTCCTGAAACGCGATCCGGACTTCGAGTTCGGACAGGCGGGATTCCATCGGGACACTCCTCGGGAACAGCGGCAGGGAGCGCGATTGTAACGCAGCGCGTCAGCCTGCTGGCAGGGCAGACCGCCGCCGGGTCGCGGCGGGAAGCGCACGGCCCCGCCCCTGCGTCAGTTGCCGGTCCCCGGCACGCCGCGCATCGCCCGTGGCGAATCCACCATGACCGCATCGACGCCAAGGGCGGCTGCGGCACGATAGTCGTCGGCCGTATTGACGCCGATGGCGAGAATCCGCACCGGCGCCACGCTGCGGAAGCAGGCCACCGAGGCCGGCGTCCACAGTGTGGCCCGTACCGGGCTGCGCCCTTCCCCCAGCGTGAACTTTTCCACCACGTCGAGCGCGCGCCGGTACTCGAATGCCGCCCATACCGGTCTGGCCGGTGCATCCACGCACTGCTGCTGCAGCGCGACCTGCGCCAGCCGGCCGCGCGTCGCGTCGCGCGACTCGAACAGCCTGGCCCGTGGATAGGCAGCGAAGGCCTGCTGATACGCGGCCTCGGTCGAGTACAGCGTGGCCCGGTCCCAGGCATGGGCGTGATCCAGCACCCGGGCCACCGCGTCGGCCTGCGGACCGGCCGGCAGTGCCTTCATGTCCAGCATGACCGGCATGCCGGGCGGCAGGCTGGCCAGCGCTTCGCGCAGCGTGGGGATCGGTACCGGCCGGTCACGATAAGGATAGGTGATGGCGCCCTGGCTGTCGGTGGCCCGGAACTGCCAGCCGGCATTCAGCTGCTGCAGCTGCTCGACGGTCTTGTCGGCCACCGGGCCACTGCCATCGGTATTGGCGGCCAGATCGGCCGGGCGATACAGTACCGGCACGCCATCACGGCTCAGCTGCACGCTCAGCCACATCGCGTCGGCGCCATTGCGCAATGCCGTGCGAATGGCGACCAGGGTGTTTTCCGGCGCGTCGGCCGCGCCGGCGCGGTGAGCCACCAGCAGCGGGCGGGAGCCGGCAGCAGCCGGCGGCGCTTGCGGCGAGCTGCAGGCGCCGAGGCCGATGGCGAGGGCACACAGGGCAATATTGCGATACATCGGGGCGTCCTTTTCATTCAGGATGATGAAGCCCCGAGTGTGACCCGTCCGGCATGCCGGCAACGACTGCAGTACGCTGCCGGCCGGCCGAACTGGCTTTTTTGCAACACCTCCCACCCGCACTTGCCAGCTACTGCATAGCCCGCCGGCGTATCAGAAGCGCAGTGCGGCGCCGATGTACGGGCCGTCAGCCAGCGTGCGGTTGTCACGGCCGTTGTCGAACTCGACCCGGTTGTAGCGATAACCGACGGTCAGTGCCAGCGGCTTGATCGGTACGAAGCGCGCGCCGATTTCGCTGTCGACATAGCTGTGCAGCGTGCCGGACGCCATGCCGCCGCTGGCGCCATAGGCCTGGGCAAAGACGCCGAACGAATTGCCGAGGCCGAGGTCGACCCGGCCACCGATCGGCAGCGCCCACTCGTCATGCCCGGCGACATCGATGTACTCGGCTTTGGCGCCGGCCGTCAGCAGCGCGCTGCCCAGCGGCAGGGAAAAGGTCAGGCCAAGCCCGGCCGTCTGGTCGTCGTCGTCGTGCCGCGAGCTGTGCAGCCAGTCGCCGGTCAGGCCAAAGCCGCCGCTGGTCGGCACGTAGTAGGCGGACTGGAACTCATTGCCGAACTGCGCACCCAATTCCGAAGCCTGGGCTGCGCCCCCGGCCAGGGCCGTACAGAGAATGGCCAGCGTGCTGATCCTGTTCATGACTGATTCCTCGTCGTTGTCGATTGTCGGTTTCCTGATGGATTGCCCGGGCGTCTGTGCACCCGGTGCGGTGGCAATTTTAACGTATCACAGTGTATGTATGTGTTTCCAGGCAGCAGGAAATGCTGCGGAAAATGTAACAAAGCGGATGGCATGCCACGTCCGGCACAAAACGGCATTGGCAACACCATCATGGCAATCCGGCTGTCCGACAGTTTGCGAACAAACCAAGCACTTGCTAGAATCACCCCCACACCAGTCACAGCAACGGTCCGGACAGACCGGTGCGCCAAGGAGAAACGACACTATGCCTACCCCCGGTCAACGCTTCCGCGACGCTGTCGCCAACGAGAAACCGCTGCAGGTCGTCGGCGCCATCAACGCCTACGCCGCGCGGCTGGCTGAACACAGCGGCTTCAAGGCGCTCTATCTGTCCGGCGGCGGGGTGGCAGCCGGCTCGTGCGGCATTCCCGACCTCGGCATCACCACACTGGAAGACGTGCTGATCGACGTCCGTCGCATCACCGACACCACGGATCTGCCGCTGCTGGTCGACATCGATACCGGCTGGGGCGGCGCGTTCAATATCGCCCGCGCCATCCGCTCGCTGGAAAAGGCCGGTGCCGCCGCCGTGCATATCGAAGACCAGGTGCAGCAGAAGCGCTGCGGCCACCGCCCGAACAAGGCCATCGTGCCGCAGGACGAGATGGTCGACCGCGTCAAGGCCGCCGTCGACGCCCGCATCGATCCGTCCTTCGTGATCATGGCCCGCACCGACGCCCTGGCAGTCGAGGGGCTGGAAGCAGCCATTGACCGTGCCCGCGCCTGCGTCGAAGCCGGCGCCGACATGATCTTCCCGGAAGCCATCACCGAGCTGTCGATGTACCGCCAGTTCGCCGAAGCGGTCGGCGTGCCGGTGCTCGCCAATATCACCGAATTCGGCGCCACGCCGCTGTACACCACCAGCGAACTTGCCGCCAATGGCGTCAGCATGGTGCTGTACCCGCTGTCGGCCTTCCGTGCCATGAGCCAGGCCGCCCTGTCGGTCTACGGTGCGATCCGCCGCGACGGCACCCAGCAGAATGTCGTCGACCTGATGCAGAGCCGTGCCGACCTGTACCAGCATCTCGGCTACCACAGCTACGAGCAGAAGCTCGACGCGCTGTTCGCCTCCGGCCGGCAATAACACTTCGCCCGGCGGGCGCCCCGTTCAAACAACATCCGCCCGCCCCGCCCGTCTACAAAGGAGAACCGTCATGTCCGAAGTCGTCATCACCGGCAAGCCGAAGAAGTCGGTCGCCCTGTCCGGCGTCGCCGCCGGCAATACCGCACTGTGCACCGTCGGCCGCAGCGGCAACGACCTGCACTATCGCGGCTACGACATCCTCGATATCGCCACGGCCTGCGAGTTCGAGGAAATCGCCTACCTGCTGGTCCACGGCAAGCTGCCGAACATCGCCGAGCTGGCCGGCTACAAGAAAAAACTGAAAGCCCTGCGCGGCCTGCCGGCCAGCGTCAAGGCCGTGCTCGAAGCCCTGCCGGCCGCCAGCCACCCGATGGACGTGATGCGTACCGCCGTGTCGGCGCTCGGCTGCACGCTGCCGGAAAAGGACGACCACAACGCCCCCGGCGCGCGTGATATCGCCGACCGCCTGATCGCCTCGCTCGGCTCCGCGCTGCTGTACTGGTACCACTTCGCCACCAACGGCAAGCGCATCGACGTGGAAACCGACGACGACACGGTTGGCGGCCACTTCCTGCACCTGCTGCACGGCGAGAAACCGTCGGCACTGTGGGTACGCGCAATGCACACCTCGCTGGTGCTGTACGCCGAGCACGAATTCAACGCCTCGACCTTTACCGGCCGCGTCATTGCCGGTACCGGGTCCGACATGTACTCGGCCATTACCGGTGCCATCGGCGCGCTGCGCGGTCCGAAGCACGGCGGCGCGAATGAAGTCGCCTTCGAGGTGCAGAAGCGCTACGAAAGCCCGGACGAGGCGGAAGCCGACATCCGCGCCCGCGTCGAACGCAAGGAAGTCGTCATCGGCTTCGGCCACCCGGTGTACACGCTGTCCGACCCGCGCAACAAGGTCATCAAGGAAGTCGCGCGCGAGCTGTCGGTCGAAGCCGGCGACCTGAAGATGTTCTCGATCGCCGAACGGCTCGAGAGCGTGATGTGGGACATCAAGAAGATGTTCCCGAACCTCGACTGGTTCAGCGCCGTCAGCTACCACATGATGGGCGTGCCGACCGCCATGTTCACCCCGCTGTTCGTCATCGCCCGCACGACCGGCTGGGCTGCACACGTGATCGAACAGCGTGAAGATGGCAAGATCATCCGTCCGAGCGCCAACTACTTCGGTCCGGAAGACCTCACCTTCGTACCGATCGAGCAGCGCTGAGCTGCTCCGGCCCCGCCCCCGTGGCGGGGTCTGCATACCGACACGACCGGCCCCCGCGCCGGCACCACGATTCACTGCAAGGGAAAAACATGTCCGCCCACATCTCCAACGTCCGCCCCGATCCGGATCAGGTCCTCGTCGACATCGCCAACTACGTCGCCGATGTGGCCATCGAATCGCCGGAAGCCTGGAACACTGCCCGCCTGTGTCTGATGGACACGCTCGGCTGCGGCCTCGAAGCCCTGTCCTACCCGGCCTGCACCAAGCTGATGGGCCCGATCGTTCCCGGCACGCTGGTGCCGAACGGCGCCAAGGTGCCGGGCACCCAGTTCCAGCTCGATCCGGTCCAGGCCGCGTTCAACATCGGCGCAATGATCCGCTGGCTGGACTTCAACGACACCTGGCTCGCTGCCGAGTGGGGCCACCCGTCCGACAACCTTGGCGGCATTCTTGCCACGGCCGACTGGGTGTCGCGTGAGCGCGTATCCCGTGGCCAGGCGCCGCTGACCATGCGCGACGTGCTCGAAGCCATGATCAAGGCGCATGAAATCCAGGGCTGCATCGCCATCGAGAACAGCTTCAACAAGGTCGGTCTCGACCACGTGGTACTGGTCAAGGTCGCATCCGCCGCCGTCTGCGCCAAGCTGATGGGCGCCAGCAAGGAAGAAATCGTCAATGCCGTGTCGCAGGCCTTCGTCGATGGCCAGAGCCTGCGCACCTATCGTCACGCCCCGAACACCGGTTCGCGCAAGAGCTGGGCCGCCGGCGACGCGACCAGCCGCGCCGTGCGCCTGGCCCTGTTCACCATGAAGGGCGAAATGGGCATCCCGGGCGTGCTGTCGGCCAAGACCTGGGGCTTCTACGACGTGCTGTTCAAGGGCAACCCGTTCAAGTTCCAGCGCGGCTATGGCAGCTACGTGATGGAAAAGGTGCTGTTCAAGATCTCGTTCCCGGCCGAATTCCACAGCCAGACCGCCGTCGAATGCGCGATGACGCTGAATGCCAGACTCGCTGCCGCCGGCAAGTCTGCCGCCGACATCCGGAAGGTCACCATCCGTACCCATGAAGCGTGCATCCGCATCATCGACAAGAAGGGCCCGCTGTCGAACCCGGCTGACCGCGACCATTGCATCCAGTACATGGTTGCCGTGCCGCTGCTGTTCGGTCGCCTGACCGCCGCCGACTACGAAGACGTGATCGCCGCCGATCCGCGCATCGACGTGCTGCGCGACAAGATCGTCTGCGTGGAAGACCCGCAATTCACCCGCGACTACCACGATCCGGAAAAGCGCAGCATCGCCAACGCGCTGACGGTCGAACTCAACGACGGCACCACGCTGGACGAAGTGGTCTGCGAATACCCGATCGGCCACCAGCGCCGCCGCACCGACGGCATCCCGCTGCTGGAAGCCAAGTTCCGCACCAACCTGGCCCGCCGCTTCCCGCAAAAGCAGCAGGAAGCGATCTTTGCCCTGTGCAATGACGCGAAGACCCTGCTCGACACGCCGGTGAATGCCTTCACCGACCTGTGGGTCATCTGACCTTCCTGTCTTCAGGCCAAAAACCCCGGATCTTGCGATCCGGGGTTTTTTGTTGGCCGGGTGCCTATGAGTGCTCGATCAGCATGACGGCCATGGTGTCCGCTTCCAGTGCCTCGAACACGTGCGCCGTGTCCGCCGAGTAACTGATGTAGTCACCGGCCGCCAGTTCGACCGGCTGTTCCACCGGGCCGATCCGCGCCCGCCCGGCGCCAACGATCACGTGCTCGATGGTGCCGGGCAGATGCGGACCGGACAGCCGGGGCGCACCGGGCTGGACCCTGATCCGGTAGAGATCGCGCTGCGTCCCGGCCGGGCACGCGGCCAGCAGCGTTGCCGCATAGTTGCCCTGCTCGGAGACGGTTGCCGCTCCCTCGCCGGCACGGATCACCTGCACATGCCGGCGCGGCTGGCCGATCAGCCGGGTGACCTGGACATCAAGCGCCATGGCCAGCGACCACAGCGTTTCCAGGCTCGGGTTGCCGATACCGGCTTCAAGCTGTGACAGCGTCGACTTGGCAATGCCGGCCCGTCTGGCCAGTTCGGTCACCGACAGACCCAGCCGCTCGCGCTCGCGGCGGATCGATGCAGACAGCAGTCCGATCGGGGTATGCGCTTTCAGCGCGGCAGCATCCGGGGAATCCTTCATTCGTTCACCATGTCATTCATTTGTTCGACTTGACGAACGATAGCCGATAATTCAGCATATCGGTCAATCGTTCGGTTTAACGGATTGTAGCCGCAGGCAGCACCGCGGCCAATCGTCGACAAAGGAATTCTGCATGAACCCCAGGACTCGTGGCGCACTGGAAATGACAGCGGCCATGACCATCTCCGGCACGGTCGGCTGGCTGGTCATCGAAACCGGGCAGACAGCCCCGACCGTGGTGTTCTGGCGCTGCGTATTCGGCGCCGTGGCCATGCTGGTTGCCTGTGCGCTGCGCGGCCAGCTGCGGCCGGGCATGCTCAGCGCACGCCAGCTGGGCATCGTGCTGCTCGGAGGGGTCGCGCTGGTGCTGAACTGGACGCTGCTGTTCGCTGCCTACCCGCTGGCTTCGATCTCGGTCGCCACGGTCACCTATCACACCCAGCCGTTCATGCTGACCGCACTGGGCGTGCTGCTGTTCGGTGAGCGGCTGACGGGAGACAAGGCTGGCTGGCTGCTGATCGCCTTTGCCGGCATGGTGCTGATCGTCACCGGCGGGCAGACCGCCGGCGGAACCGGCTCGAACTATCTCGCCGGCATCGGCATGGCGCTGGGGGCGGCATTCTTCTATGCCATTGCAGCAGCGATCGCCAAGCAGCTGAAAACCGTTTCGCCCTATCTGATCGTGCTGGTGCAGATGCTCGTCGGCTCGGTGCTGCTGGCGCCGTTCGCCGGTCTTGCCACCCTGCCGGCAGACAGCGGGGCCTGGGCGCTGCTGGTCACGATCGGCGTGGTCCATACCGGCCTGATGTCGACCCTGCTGTATGCCGCGATCCAGAAGATTCCGACCAGCCTGGTCGGGGCGCTGTCCTTCATCTATCCGGTGGTCGCCATCCTGGTGGACCGGGCGGTATTCGGCCACCGGCTGGACCTGATCCAGTGGCTCGGCACGGCCGCCATCCTGGCTGCGGCAGCAGGCATGAACTTCGGCTGGAAGCTGCTGCCGGGCAGGCGTTTCCCGCGTGACCGGCACCGGTCTCCCCCGGCCTGAAAACAGCTGCAACAATCTGCAACAGCCGGCCCTGTCCGCACGACAAGGGCCTACTATTCAGCGTGAAGGCACCGGCGCATGAACGGTGCCATGACCTCAAGGTCATCGTGCCCAGGCCCCCGGGACCCGATGACGCTCCCCCCGGCGGCACCTCATGAATCAAAGGAGAGCCGCTGATGCGCTATCTGCTTGTCGCCCTGTCACTGATGCTTGGCCCCGCTGCCTGTACCCAGGCCCGGATCGGCATCGGCGTTGCCACGCCAGGGCTTGCCATCGGCATCGACATCCCGGTGTACCCGGATCTGGTCCGGGTGCCGGGCTATCCGGTCTACTACTACCCGGACGCCGGCACCAACTACTTCTTCTACGACGGACTGTACTGGGTATTCCAGGGCGACAACTGGTACCGGAGCAACAGGTACAACGGCCCCTGGCAGTGGGTCGGGCCCGAATACGTGCCGCTGTATGTGCTGCAGGTACCGGTGCGCTACTACCGCTATCCGCCACCGTACTTCCGCGGCTGGCATGCCGACCAGCCGCCACGCTGGGGCGACCGCTGGGGACACGACTGGGAAGCCCGCCGTCCGGGACGGGATCACCGGGAGCCGTACGCAGCCCCGGCGCCGTTGCCATCCTATCCGCAGCCATACCAGGGGAACCGCGCTCCCCGCTCGACGGAACAACAGTACGGAATCCGGTCACAGCCCGCGCCGCGTCCGCCGGGGCCTCCGCAAGGCCGGTACCCGGATCAGCCGCGCGCAGCGGACGGCATGCCGCACGGCCCGCGGGGGCAGCAGGACGGAGAAGACGGGCGTCCGCATGACGGGCCGGACGGGCAGCGGCAGCAACATCAGAGGCCACGGCAGGACTACCCCGGGCATCAGCAGGGAGAATCGCATCAACGGGGCGCGAGGCAGTCGTTCCCCGACCCGCAGCCGTAAGGCCGATACCCTCTGTTCCGGCGCCAGCGGGTTGAGTGGAAGGCACACTGGCCAAGGCCGGTGTGCCGGGATCACCGGCGCGGCTACTGCGTCAGCGTGTCTGCCCACGCCGCCACCGCACGGATATCGTCCGGCGTGGTCCGGCAGCAACCGCCGATCAGCCGGGCGCCGGCCGCATGCCAGCCCCGCGCCGACTCGGCAAAGCGACTGGCGTCAGCCTGGCCGTGCCAGCACTTGTGTTCGGGATCATAGTCCTCGCCCGAGTTCGGATAGACCAGGACCGGCTTGCGGGTGGTGGCCGCCGCTGCGGCCACCAGTGACGGAATATGCGCCGGCGCGGTGCAGTTGATGCCGACCGCAACCACTTGCGCAAAGCCGTCCAGCGCCGCCACGCACTCGGCCAGCGGCGTGCCGTCGCTGACATGTGCGTCATCGCGGCAGCTGAAGCTGATCCATGCCCGTGCAGCGGGGAAGGATTCCGCCAGCAGGCGGGCAATGGCCAGCGCCTCGTCCAGGCATGGCAGGGTTTCGCAGGCCAGCAGGTCCGGTTCCGCCGCCAGCAGCTCGACCAGCCGCGGCCGGTGGAAAGCCATCAGCGCGTCGATATCCAGCCCGTAGTGGCCGCGGTACTCGGAGCCGTCGGCCAGCATGGCGCCGTACGGGCCGACCGACGCCGCCACCAGCGGCCGCGAACGGCCAGCATGGTGTTCTGCCCGGGCCCAGAATGCGTCACGCGCCTCGCGGGCCAGTTCGACCGAACGGCGCATCAGCGTGCCGGCAGCGGCAGCGTCCAGCCCGCGCCGGGCAAAGCCCTCGAACGTGGCCTGATAGCTGGCGGTGGTGGCGACATCGGCACCGGCAGCGTAATAGTCTTCATGCACCTGACGAATCAGCGCCGGTGCTTCCATCAGCACCCGGGCGGACCACAGCGGATCGTTCAGGTCACAACCGCGGCGTTCAAGTTCGGTGGCCAGGGCACCATCGAGAATCATCAGCGGTCGGGCAGCCAGCAGGGCCGCGATCGGGTCGGTCGTCATGGTCAAGCTTTCCTTAATGCGGAAACGGTACAAAGGGAGGGCTCCAGCATAACGGAGCGCCGCGCGCGACGCGATGCTTGCCGACAGCCCCCAGCGGCGTAAACTTCCGGGATGGCTACATCAGGCGGGCATGCATGATTGCCGTGGCGCCGAATGCGCCGACGGATACCCATTTTGTCCGGTGCGGTAATACGCTGCCGGAAAACAGACCGGTTTTTTCCATTGTCGACGGCAACGGACCGCACTCCGGTTGCCGCCAGCCCCACCCCCCTGCATAATCTCCCGCCATGAAATTCCTTTCCGACCTGCTTCCGGTCCTGCTGTTCTTCGTCGCCTACTACATTACGCGCGACATGTTTGTCGCGACCGGCGTGGCCATCGCCTCCACCGCCATCCAGGTCGGTCTGGCCTGGTACCGCCATCGCAAGATCGAAACCATGCAATGGGTATCGCTCGGTCTGATTGTCGTACTCGGCGGCCTGACGTTGCTGCTGCACGACAAGCGCTTCATCATGTGGAAGCCGACCGCGCTGTACTGGGCCATGGCCATCGGCATCGCCGTCAGTGAATGGATCTTCAGGAAGAGCCCGCTGAAAGCCATGATGGGCGCGCAGATGACGCTGCCCGAGCCGGTATGGCGCAAACTGGCGCTGGCCTGGGTTGCCTTTTTCGCCGCCATGGGCGCACTCAATCTTTTCGTCGCCTGGACCTTCAGCGAAGAAGTCTGGGTCAATTTCAAACTCTTTGGCGGGATGGGCCTGATGTTCGCCTTTGTGCTGGCACAGGGCTTCGCACTCTCCCGCTACATCGAGGACAAATCCTGATGCTATACGCCCTTATCGGCCAGGATCGCCCCGGCTCGCTCGACGCGCGCCTGGCCGCCCGCCCGGCTCATCTGGAACGCCTGCAGGCCCTGCAGAACGAAGGCCGTCTGGTGCTGGCCGGCCCCTGCCCGGCCATCGACAGCCCGGACCCGGGCCCGGCCGGCTTTACCGGCAGTGTCGTCGTCGCCGAGTTCCCGTCGCTGGCCGAGGCACGCGCCTGGGCCGATGCCGACCCGTATGTCGCCGCCGGCGTCTATGCGCAGGTCGACATCAAGCCGTTCAAGCGGGTGTTCTAGGCGTGAGCCTCGAACAACTGATCGCCGAGCGGCTCGCGTCGCTCGAACCGGAAAGCCTCATGCTGGATGATGAGTCCTCGCAGCACGCCGGCCATGCCGGCAACAGCGGCGGCGGACACTATCATCTGACTCTCGTCAGCGCGGCATTCACGGGCCTCAATGCCGTGGCCCGCCATCGTCTCGT
Organism: Microvirgula curvata; assembly: GCF_054781615.1. Lineage (NCBI taxonomy): Bacteria > Pseudomonadati > Pseudomonadota > Betaproteobacteria > Neisseriales > Aquaspirillaceae > Microvirgula > Microvirgula curvata. Next base: position 103,555 of record NZ_BAAGUB010000032.1, read on the forward strand.
CTACGGTCGCCTGAGCGACCTCATTCCGCACCGGATTCACGCCCTCTCGATCAAGGCTTACGCCCCGGACGAGTTGTGAACCGTCAACTGGAGAATCACCCCATGCGCATTCGTCATTCGCTTACCGCCATCGCCTTCTCGCTGCTCGCCGCCGGCGCCATTGCCGCCCCGGTCGCCGTCGTCAACGGCACCCAGATCCAGCAGTCGTCGCTGGACGAAGCCGCCACCGCCGTCGTCCGTGCCAGCAACGGCAAGGTCAAGGACACCCCGGAACTGCGCAATGAGCTGAAGCAGCAACTGATCAACCGCGAAATCATCCAGCAGGAAGCCACCCGCCGCGGTCTGGACAAGAGCGCGCAGTTCAAGCAACGCCTGGATGCCATCCGTGGCGACCTGCTGCAACAGTCGCTGTTCGAAGACATCGCCAAGCAAAGCCCGGTCAGCGACGCACAGATCCGCGCCGAATACGACAAGATCAAGGCCGCTGCCGCCGGCCAGAAGGAAGTCCACGCCCGCCAGATCACCGTGGGCACGGAAGCCGATGCGCAAGCCGTCATCGCCCAGCTGAAGAAGGGCGGCAGCTTCGAGGCACTGGCCAAGCAGAAGTCCAAGGACCCGGCTGCCAAGCAGAACGGTGGCGACATGGGCTGGGGCAACCTCGGCATGATGGCCAAGCCGCTGGCCGACGTGCTGAAGCCGCTGGGCAAGGGTCAGTACACCACGACCCCGTTCAAGACCGACCTCGGCTGGATGGTGTTCAAGGTTGAAGACACCCGCACCGCCAAGTTCCCGACCTTCGAAGAAGCGAAGGGCCAGCTGGGTCGCCAGATGCAGAATGCCGCAATCGAAAAGACCATTGCCGATCTGCGTGCCAAGGCCAAGATCCAGTAATATGGCTTTCCGGCGCCGCCGGTCTCCGGACCGGCGGCTTTTGACATCAGAAACTCTAAATCGACTGCACGACCATCACATGCGCAAACTTCTCACGCTGAGTCTGCTCGCCGCCACGCTCGCCGCGCCGGCCTTCTCCGCCCAGGGTATCCAGGTCAACGGCACGCTGGTGCCGCAGGCCCGTGTCGACGCCTTCGTCAAACAGATGACCGCCCAGGGCCAGCCGGACAGCCCCGAGCTGCGCAATGCCGCCCGTGACCGCGTGGTCATGACCGAGCTGCTGCGCCAGGAAGCCGTCAAGAAGGGCCTCGACAAGAGCCCCGAGTACAAGTCCGAGCTGGAAAACGTGCAGTCCGCGTTGCTGGCCAATCTGTATGTCCGCGATTTCATGAAGTCGCATCCGATCAGCGAGGCCGAACTCAAGGCCGAGTATGAGCAGATGAAGTCGCAGATGCACCAGAAGACCTACCACGCCCGTCATATCCTGGTGAAGACCGAAGCCGAAGCCAGGGCCGTCATCGACCAGCTGAAGAAAGGCAAGAAGTTCGAGGACCTGGCCCGCGCCAGGTCGCTGGACACCGGCAGCAAGGACAATGGCGGCGACCTCGGTTTTGTCGATCCGGCACAGCTGGTGCCCGAATTCGCCAATGTGATGACCAAGCTGGCCAAGGGCCAGATCACCCAGACCCCGGTCAAGAGCCAGTTCGGCTGGCACGTGATCCAGCTGGTCGACAGCAAGGACGCCGATTTCCCGCCGTTCGACCAGGTCAAGGCCCAGCTCGAACAGCAGGTGCAGGGCAAGCGCTTCGATGCGTTCCTGAACCAGCTCAAGACGCAGGCCAAGGTCCAGTAATCACGGCCCTGCTCCTGCATCCCGAAAAGCCGCCTCCGGGCGGTTTTTTCTTGCCCATCCTTGCCGCCCGCAGGAAAAATTTGCCGCCTGTGGCGACAGTGTGTATAGTGCGGCGCTTCGCTTAGCAAGCGCCTGATCACTGCAACTGGTGTGGTCAGGCTGCATCGAATCCCGGCCCCCGCCTGCTTCTGTTGATACGGCACCACGGTCTGTCTTCGATGTCTCGTGGTTTCCGTCGTCCCGCCGCCTCCTGCGAGCGGGTCTCAACGTCCGTATCCCGAACAGGCTGAGCGTCGTTTTGTTACCCAACAAGGATTCGCATGCAAGATCAAAACATTATCGCCGATACCGCCATCACCGCTGATACCGCCGCCGTTGACACCGTCAACGTCGCTGCTGCCGAAGCCGTTGAAGCCGTCACCGTCACCGTTGACAGCGCCGACGCCGGCAACGTGTTCGAGGCACTCGGCCTCGACGCCCGCCTGATCACGGCACTGGACAATCTGGGCATCAAGACCCCGACCCCGGTCCAGGCCGAAGCCATTCCCCTGCTGCTGAACAACCGTGACCTGATGGCCTCCGCCCAGACCGGTACCGGCAAGACCGCCGCCTTCCTGCTGCCGGCGCTGTCGCGTCTGCTGGAAGCCCCGGTCGGCCGCAGCCGTGGCCCGCGCATCCTGGTGCTGGCTCCGACCCGTGAACTGGTTCAGCAAGTGGCCAAGGCCGCTGAACAGTTCTCGACCAAGATTCCGCGCGTCAACGTCGTCAGCATCATCGGCGGCACCTCGTTCCGCATCCAGAACCAGATGCTGACCCGCCCGATCGAAGTGATGGTTGCCACCCCGGGCCGCCTGATCGACCAGATGAAGTCCGGCCGCATCGACTTCTCGCGCCTGGAAATGCTGATCCTCGACGAAGCCGACCGCATGCTGGACATGGGCTTCTCCGAAGACGTGCTGGAAATCTCCAGCCAGCTGCCGCGCAACCGTCAGACCGCCTTCTTCACCGCGACCATGACCCGCCGCGTGCTCGACTTCGCTGACGAATTGCTGCGCAATCCGGAAACGATCGAAATCGCCGCGCAAACCGCTCGCCACGAAAACATCGACCAGCAAGCGATCTACGTTGACGACCTCGACCACAAGCGTCGCATCGTCCGTCACCTGCTGGCCCAGGACAACGTGACCCAGGCCATCGTGTTCGTCGCCACCAAGCGCGACTGCGACACCCTGGCCGACGAACTGAACGTCGACGGCCTGCGCGCCGATCCGCTGCATGGCGACATGCAACAGCGCGACCGCAGCCGCACGCTGACCCGCCTGCGCAACGGCCAGACCGAAGTGCTGGTTGCCACCGACGTGGCCGCTCGCGGCATCGACGTCGCCGGCATCAGCCACGTGATCAACTTCGACCTGCCGCGCTTCGCCGAAGACTACGTTCACCGCGTGGGCCGTACCGGCCGCGCCGGCCAGACCGGCATCGCCGTGTCGCTGGTGGGCCGCAACGACCTGTTCCCGCTGAAGAAGATCGAACGCTTCACCGGCCAGAAACTGAACGTGACCGAAGTCGCCGGCATGGAAGCCCGCTTCAAGCCGCAAGACCGCCGCGAAGGCAGCGGTGGTGGCCGTGGCGGCTACGGTGGCAAGGGTGGCCGTCCGGGCCAGGGCCAGGGTCGCGGTGGTTACGGCGATCGCAACCGTGGTTTCGCTCCGCGTGACGGTGCTGCGCCGCAACGTCGCGAAGGCGGTTTCGCCCCGCGTGATGGTGGTGCCCCGCAACGTCGCGAAGGTGGCTTTGCCCCGCGTGACGGCGCCGCGCCGCAACGCCGCGAAGGTGGCTTTGCCCCGCGTGACGGTGGTGCCCCGCAACGTCGCGAAGGCGGCTACCCGCCGCGTGACGGCCAGGGCCAGCGCCGCGAAGGCGGTTTCGGCAACTCCCGTTTCGGCGGCCAGCGTGACGGCGAACCGCGTCGCGAAGGCGGCTTCAGCCAGGAAGGCCGTCGTGACGACAACCGCGAACGCCAGTGGGGTCAGCGTGATGACCGTCGCCCGAGCACCGGCAACACCGGTGGCAACGGCCGCCGCTACCCGGGCAACAGCGAGTATTGAGAGCTGCCGCGCGGGTTGATACCCGCCGACAGTCAAAAAATCCCGCTCCACCTTTACGGTGGGCGGGATTTTTCATTGCCGGCCGGCAGGACAGCTATTGCGGCTGCGGAACGGGGTGGCGGGAAAAGTGCCAGATGGCGCCGCCGCACAGGACCAGCCCGCCCACGGCCAGCAGCCCGCCGACAAGGCCGACATGGGCCAGCCCCAGCTGACGGCTGACCACGCTGCCGAGCAGGGCGCCGGCGCCGATGCCGATATTGTAGATACCGGAATACAGTGACATTGCCACATCGGTCGCATCCGGCGCCTGGGACATCACCTTTGACTGCATCACCAGACTGAAGCTCATGATGGCCACCCCCCATGCCGCACTCAGTCCGCCCAGCGCCACGGCGCTGCCGGACAGCGGCAGCAGCAACAGCAGGCACAGCGCCAGCCCGCCGATGCTCACCAGCACAAAGCCCTTCGGAAAGCGGTTGCTGTAGCGGCTGAACAGTACCGAGCCCAGAATGCCGGCACCACCGAACAGCAGCAGCAGGACCGTGGTCATGTCGCCGCTCAGCTGCGCCACGGTCTGCGCAAACGGTTCGACATAGCTGTAAGCGGTGAATTGTGCGCTGATGACCAGCACGGTCAGCAGATAGAACACGACCAGCCTTGGCCGGCGGAACAGGATCGGCAGGCTGGCGAGCGAACCCGCATTGCGACTGGGCAGCAGCGGCAGCGCTTTCATCAGGCACAGCAGGGTCAGCCCGGCCAGGGCCCCGATCAGCAGGAAGGTCGAGCGCCAGCCAAGCGCCTCGCCGATCACCCGCCCGAGCGGGATGCCGAGCACCATGGCCAGCGAAGTGCCGGTAGCCAGCAGCCCCAGCGCCTGGACCCGCTTGCCCTCCGGCGCCACGCGCACCGCAAGCGACGCGGTAATCGACCAGAACACGGCATGGGAAATGGCAATGCCGATCCGGCTCAGCAGCAGGATGGCAAAATTCCAGGCAATACCGGACAGCAGATGACTGCCGATAAACAGCAGGAAAACCAGCAGCAGCAGGCGACGACGTTCGATATTGCGGGTCAGCAGCATCAGCGGCAGCGAAGCCAGCGCCACCATCCACGCATAGATCGTCATCATCAGCCCGACCGTGGCGACCGGCATGTCGAAACTCCGGCCGATATCGCTCAATAGCGCGACCGGTACGAACTCGGTGGTGTTGAAGATAAAGGCGGCCAGCGCCAGGGCGACAACACCGAGCCAGCGACCGGCTCGCGCATCCACGGGAAGAGTCATTTAACGGCGTTCAGGGTAAAACGCCATTTTCGCGCGTCGTGTCCTTTCACGCCACGGCGGCAAGCTGGGCCAGATGCCCGCCCAGGTCCGTGCCACGGCCGCCGGCATTGACGGTATCGAAGTAGTCATGCCAGCCCGAGGCGGCAATGCCGCCCAGCAGCGCATCGAGCGCGGCCTGATCGGCCAGCCGCCACAGGGCGAAGAAACGCTGCGGTGCGGGATGCAGGCTGCCGGCCTCCACCTCGCCCATGGCGAGTACCTCGACCCCGAGGGCCATCAGCGCCCCCATGCCGGCGCCCACGCCGTCGAAGAACCGCTGTCGGCCAGCCGGGTCCAGTGCCAGCCAGGCCGGTTTCGGTGAATAGAGTTCAGCCAGATAGTGCGCCATGGGATTTTTCCTTGTTTCAGGTGGGTGAGAACGGGGTGGCCGGCGGCGGCTGGCCGTCACGGCCGGCATCGGTCCGCAGCCAGATACGCTGCAGCAGGCGGCTCAGCTGTTGCTGCTCCGCCGCGGTCACATCGGCGAACAGCGTCGCGATCCAGCGCGAATGCTCGTCGGCCAGCATGGCGGCCGTCTCCCGGCCGGCGGCCGTCAGCCGGACCGTGACCCGGCGCCGGTCAAGCGGATCGGCGGCACGGACGACAAAGCCGTCGCGCTCCAGCCCGTCGAGCAGGCCGGTAATGGTGGCGCGCGTCACCCCGGCCCGTTCGGCCAGTTGATGCGGCGACAGACCGTCCCCGGCGTCGAGCAGCAGAAACAGCAGCACGAACTTCCCTTCCGACAGCCGGTGACGCCCGAGCCGGGTCGCACAGTCGCGGTCAATGGCCGCGCCCAGCGCCAGCAGCTCGAAGCACAGCCGCACCTTGTCCAGATCCGGCTGTTGCCGGCGCCCCGCCCCGTCGAGCAGGGCCAGATGTTTTTGTTCAAGCCAGTTCATAAGCCGACTTATAATATGGCACCTAATCATTTGTCAAACCCGAACCGCCGCCGATCCCCTGCCCGGCCGGCAGGCATTTGCCCACCCGGCGCCCGCGCGCATTGCATCCTGCCCGCGTTCATAAGAAAATCGGGACGTTCACCGAAGCATGACAATGCCCGGCCATTACGCTGGGCATTGCTACTGCTACCCCAACTCAAGCGGTTTCACGACGGTTGCGAGACAAGCGTCCTGAAACCGCTGCAAATGAATACGAGACATGAAAGCCTCCGAAATCCGTCAGAAGTATCTCGACTTCTTCGCGAGCAAAGGTCACCAGGTGGTTGCTTCCAGTTCGCTGGTACCGTGGGAAGACCCGACGCTGCTGTTCACCAATGCCGGCATGAACCAGTTCAAGGACGTGTTCCTCGGCTTTGACAAGCGCCCGTACACCCGCGCCACCACGTCGCAGAAGTGTGTCCGCGCCGGCGGCAAGCACAACGACCTCGAAAACGTCGGCTACACCGCGCGTCACCACACTTTCTTCGAAATGCTGGGCAACTTCAGCTTCGGCGACTACTTCAAGCGCGACGCCATCCACTACGCGTGGGAATTCCTCACCTCGTCCGACTGGCTGAATCTGCCGAAGGACAAGCTGATGGTGACCGTGTACGCATCGGATGACGAAGCGTTCGACATCTGGAACGAGGACATCGGCGTCCCGGCCGACAAGATCGTCCGCATCGGCGACAACAAGGGTGCCCCGTACGCCTCGGACAACTTCTGGCAGATGGGCGACACCGGCCCGTGCGGCCCGTGTACCGAGATTTTCTATGACCACGGCGCCGATATCTGGGGTGGCCCTCCGGGAAGCCCGGAAGAAGACGGTGACCGCTTCATCGAGATCTGGAACAACGTGTTCATGCAGTTCAACCGCGATGAAAGCGGCACCATGAACCCGCTGCCGAAGCCGTCGGTCGACACCGGCATGGGCCTGGAACGCATCTCGGCCGTGCTGCAGCATGTGCACTCGAACTACGAGATCGACCTGTTCCAGAACCTGATCCATGCCGCCGCCCGTGAAACCGGCGTGCCGTTCAGCATGGAAGAGCCGTCGCTGAAGGTCATCGCCGACCATATCCGCGCCTGCAGCTTCCTGGTTGCCGACGGCGTGATGCCGAGCAATGACGGCCGCGGCTATGTGCTGCGCCGCATCATCCGCCGTGCCATCCGCCACGGCTACAAGCTCGGCCAGAAAGGCCTGTTCTTCCACAAGCTGGTGCAGGACCTGACCGACGAGATGGGCGATGCCTATCCGGAACTGCGCCAGAAGCAGAGCGTGATCGAAGACGCGCTGCGCCAGGAAGAAATCAAGTTCGCCGAAACGCTGGACAAGGGCATGGCGCTGCTGGAACAGGCGCTGGCCAATGGCGACAAGGTGCTGGACGGCAAGACCGCCTTCCAGCTGTACGATACCTTCGGTTTCCCGCTCGACCTGACCGCCGACATCTGCCGCGAGCGCGGACTGAGCGTCGACCAGGCCGGCTTCGATGCCGCCATGGACACCCAGCGCGCCCAGTCGCGGGCGGCCAGCACGTTCAAGATGGGCGGCAAGCTCGACTACGACGGCGCCGACACCTGCTTCGAAGGCTATACCGAGTCCAGCAGCGAAGGCCGCGTGCTGGCGCTGTACAAGGACGGTCATCCGGTTGACAGCCTGGTGGCCGGCGATGACGGCGTGGTCGTGCTCGACCGCACGCCGTTCTACGCCGAAGGCGGTGGCCAGGTTGGCGACGTCGGCACCCTGTCGGCCGGCGGCGGCGTGGCCGCGCTGTTCGACGTGCTCGAAACCAGCAAGATCACCGCGACCTCGTTCGGTCACCGCGGCAAGCTGGTGCGCGGCGGCCTGAAGGTCGGCGACAGCGTGACGGCGACCATCGACCTGCACGTGCGCCTCGCCACCCAGCGCAACCACTCGGCGACCCACCTGATGCATGCCGCGCTGCACGAAGTGCTGGGCAAGCATGTCGCCCAGAAGGGTTCGCTGGTCAATGCCGAACGTACCCGCTTCGACTTCTCGCACGGCCAGCCGGTCACGGCAGCGGAAATCGCCGAGATCGAACGCGTGGTCAATCATGTCATCGCGGCCAACTACGAAGTGACCGCGACGCTGATGCCGCACGACGAAGCGCTGAAGACCGGTGCCATGGCACTGTTTGGCGAGAAGTACGGCGATGTGGTCCGGGTACTGAAAATGGGCGACTTCTCGACCGAGCTGTGCGGCGGTACCCACGTCAAGCGTACCGGCGATATCGGCCTGTTCAAGATCGTGGCCGAATCCGGCGTCGCCGCCGGCATCCGCCGCATCGAGGCCTTTACCGGCGAAGGTGCGCTGCGCTACATCCAGGCCCAGGACGCACTGGTGCAACAGGCCAGCGCCGCGCTGAAGGCACAAAGCCATGAGGAAGTGGTCAGCAAGATCGCCGGCCTGCAGGACCATGTCCGCACGCTGGAGAAGGAAGTCGGCCGGCTGAAGGGCAAGCTGGCCGCCAGCGCCGGTGACGAACTGGCGGCCGGTGCGGTCGACGTGGCCGGCGTCAAGGTGCTGGCAGTCGAACTCGACGGCGCCGATGTCGCCACGCTGCGCGACACGCTGCAGACACTGAAGGACAAGCTCGGCAGCGCCATCATCGTGCTTGGCAGCCACAGCGACGGCAAGGTGCAGCTGGCCGCCGGCGTGACCGCCAACCTGACCGGCAAGGTCAAGGCCGGCGAACTGGTCAACCACGTTGCCGCCCAGGTCGGCGGCAAGGGGGGCGGCAAGCCGGATACGGCCATGGCCGGCGGCACCGAACCGGGCAAGCTGGCCGGCGCACTGGCCAGCGTGCAGGGCTGGGTCGCCACCAGGCTGTAAGCCGCCGGCAAAGCAGGAAAAAGGCGACGGGGTATCGTACCCCGCCGCCTTTTTTTCCCCTGCTTCTGCTGCCGGAGATTCTGTCCGGCAATGAAAAACGGCGCCAGGGTTTCCCCCGGCGCCGCTGTCATGTCCGGCCGCAACGGCCGGTCAGGCGTCCTGTCACACCATCAGGTACGACGACTGGGTCAGCCCGTGGCGGAAGGCGCCAAGGTACTCGCCGCGCTCGGCATCGCTGAGCGGCGCACCGGCCAGCTTGTCGTGGTAGCGGCGCATCAGCTCGTCCGGCGACAGGTGGACGTAACGCAGCATGTCCTCGATGGTGTCGTGCTCCTCGATCCCGCCCCAGTTGATGCGGCCGGCGTCATCGGCATAGACGTTCACGCTGTCGGTATCACCGAACAGATTGTGCATGTCGCCGAGAATCTCCTGGTAGGCACCGACCAGGAACACGCCCAGCAGGTAGTCGTCGCCCGCCTTCACTTCATGCACCGGCATGGTCGATTCGATCGACTGCTGGTCGACATACTGCGTGACCTTGCCGTCGGAGTCGCAGGTCAGATCCTGCAGCACGGCGCGACGGGTCGGCTGTTCGGTCAGGCGGTGGATCGGCGCAATCGGCAGCAACTGGCCGATGGCCCAGGTATCCGGCAGCGACTGGAACACCGAGAAATTGCAGAAGTACTTGTCGGCCAGCTTCTCGCTCAGTTCGTCGAACACCGGGCGGTGCGCACGCTGCAGCGTGTTCAGGTCACGATAGATCCGGCGGCCCAGCGCGGCGTAGCACTGTTCGGCAAATGCCTTCTCGCGCAGACCGGCCACGCCTTCGACATACATGTCAGCCACGGTCGACACATACTGGCCGGCACGGAAATAGGTTTCCGTCATGGTCAGGATGTCTTCGCTGGAGGCCAGTTCGTACAACTTTTCCAGTGCGGTCGGCAGCTCTTCGATATCGGCCAGCGACTTGATGTCCGGCATGTCGTCGTTGCGGCGCTCGACGTCGGTCACGTTCATCACCAGCACCGCGTGATGGGCGGTCAGCGCACGGCCGGACTCGCTCATCAGGTGCGGGCAGCGGATGCCCTGCTCTTCGCAGAAGTTCTTGGTCATCGACACGATGGTCTCGGCGTATTCGCCGATGGTGTAGTTGACCGAACTGGCATTGCGCGAGTGGGTGCCGTCATAGTCGACGCCCAGACCGCCGCCGACGTCCATGTGATCGAGCGGCAGGCCGAGGCGCGCCAGTTCGCCGAGGTAGCGCAGCGCTTCGCGGAAGCCCTGGCGGTAGTCGGCGATGTTCGCAATCTGCGAACCCATGTGGAAGTGCAGCAGCCGCACCGAATCCTTCAGGCCGGCAGCGATAAAGCGGTCGGCCACCGTCAGCAGCTGTGCGGCGGACAGGCCGAACTTGGCCTTGTCGCCGCCGGTATCGGCCCACTGGCCGGTGCCCTGCGACAGGCGCACGCGCAGGCCGACATTCGGCACCACGCCGAGCTTCTGCGCTTCCTCGATCACATACTGGACCTCGATTTCCTTCTCGATCACGATGAAGACTTCGTGGCCGAGTTTCTGCCCGATCAGCGCCAGGCGCACGAACTCGCGGTCCTTGTAGCCATTGCAGGTGATCTTGCCGCCCGGATGCGCGAGCGCCAGCACGGCCATCAGTTCGGGCTTGGAGCCCGCTTCGAGGCCGATCGGCAGCGTTTCGTCGGCGATGATCGCCTTGATCACCGCTTCCTGCTGGTTGACCTTGATCGGGTACAGCAGCGTGTAGCCTGCCGGATATTCCCAGTCCTTTCGGGCCTGGTCGAAGCCGTCGATGATGCGGCGGGCACGCTGTTCCAGAATGTCGGGGAAACGGACCAGCAGCGGCAGTTGCAGACCGCTGGCGCGCAGTTCGCCAACCAGTTTGTGCAGATCGATCGGGTGGCCATCCTTGCCGTGCGGGCGCACGACGACACTGCCGTTGTCCCCCACGTCGTAGAAGTGACTTCCCCAGTGCCGGATCCCGTAGAGATTCCGGCTGTCATTGACAGTCCAAGCCATGAAACGTTGTCCTTTAACGCACGGCGCACGAGTGCTCAGGTGATGCACGCCAGATTAAAAAACCCGTCCTCCGTTTCACGGCTTTGGGCCGAATAGCGCCTAGAGAGTCTTCAAGCGGGATGGCGCCGCCTGTCGGGAACACGGGGCGGGCTACACCCCGTGTCCTCCCAGAATCGCGTTGGAGCCGCGACTCTTTTGTTGCGGGGACGTTCGGAAAGGCGCGAATTCTAACAACAATGTTTTTGCGATGCGGAATTAATTTTCCGTGTCAAGGCGAACGGTCAAAATATTGAACACCAGCAGCAGGTAAGCGCTTGTTCGCCCAGCAGAAAAACGGTCCATAGTCAGCCACATGGGCGCAACGCCGCTCACCCGCCGCCGCGGGGTGTTTAAGATATTTTGTGCAGGGGTTTCCGGGATGGCGGGCATGTCGGCCGGGTTGTCACCACGACAGGAGGAATACCACCGGGTTTGACGTCAATCAATTGTCATTACCCGACTTCGTCAGACAATAGCTATCAAAGCCCGGTCACCCCGACGGGGACATCCACAGGAGCGCTTCCGCCATGGAACTCATGCTTGATCTCTTTTCGTCCGATGTCGGCATCCTGAGCCTGCTCGTCATCCTCATCACGCTGGGCATCGTCTGCACCTGTATCGTTTACTTCATCCGCAAGTCGCACGAAGCGCCGCCGGAAGACGCAAAGCAGTAACAGGCAGCACCGGACCCGGCGCCGCCGCAGGGAAACCCCGTTTCGCGCGGCCGTTCTGCGTGGACAGGGGACATGGACAGTCTGAAACGGCGGCGACCCGGTGGGCTCGCCGCCGTTTGCCGTTGATGCCGGCGGCCGTCAGTCGGCGACTTCGACCCGGTCGCGGCCGTTGTTCTTGGCCGCATACAGCGCCAGGTCGGCGCGGATCAGCATGGCGGCAAAGGTTTCCGGCCGGGCGGGGTCATGGCTGGCCACGCCGATGCTGACCGTCAGGTGCAACGGCGCAATGCCATCCAGCAAGATCGCCTGCTTGCCGATGGCGACGCGCAGCCGTTCGGCCACCAGCACCGCATCGGTCAGGCCGGTTTCCGGCATGACGATGGCAAATTCCTCGCCGCCAAGCCGCCCCGGCACGTCGCTGGCCCGCAGGGTGTCGATGCAGCAGCGCACCGTGGCCCGGATGGCCTCGTCGCCGATATGGTGCCCATGGCTGTCATTGATGCGCTTGAAATGATCGATGTCGAGCATCAGCACCGACAATGGCCGCTGATGGCGCATGGCCAGCTGCAGCAGGCCCTCGCCACGCTCCAGCAGGCTGCCGCGATTGGCGATGCCGGTCAGCGTATCGGTGGTCGCCAGCACCTGCAGGCGCTCTTCCAGCGCCCGCCGGGCCGTAATGTCGTTGATGCCGATCAGCAGCGCCGGCCCGTCGTCGAACAGGATCGCGCTGGCCGAGACCAGTACCCACATGGCCTCGCCGTCAGGTCGCACCAGCGGCATTTCCCGGCCGGACACATCGCCGGCCTCGTCGACCTTCTCCACCAGCCAGACCCGCTCGACCTCATCCAGCCGCAACTGGCGCTGATCCGGATCGTCATCACCGGGGGCCAGCAGTTCCGCCGATGGCGGGTTGGCGAACAGCACCCGGCGCGCGTCCGGCCGGGTGACGATAACCGGTGTCGGCATCGCATTGACCAGGCGGCGGAAGCGGGCCTCGCTGGCGCGCAGCCGCTTCTGGTGCTCGAGCAGGGCCGCATGCCGGCGGCGGTCGCGGCGGTACAGCAGGAAAATCCCCGAACCGAGTACGGCCAGGATCGCCCCGGCGGCACCGGCCACCAGGATGCGTCCATGCCAGTCGGTCAGATAGTCGCGTTCGGACAGGCCGACCGCCAGCACATAGGGCATGCCCGGCAGCCAGCCCCAGCTGTACAGGCGCATTTCGCCATCATTGATCGAGCGGAAGCGGACCACCCCGCCGGGCTGGCCGGCAGCCATCTGCTCGACCATCGGGTGGTTGCCCGGCGTCCCCTGGACCCGCGCAGCCGGATAACGGGCCACAACATCCAGCGCCGTGTCGCGCAGCGCCACGACACCATGCGGACCGTAGTCGGTACTCGACAGCATGTCCTCGATATAGCTGATGCCGATATCACTGAGCAGCAGGCCGGCAAAGTGGCCGTCGGCAGTATGGATCCGGCGGACGATGGTCACGATATGCCGCTTGTCGATCCGGCTGTACATCGGCCGCGAGTAATACACCTTGATCGACGGGTCATCGCGCATGATGCGCAGGTAGTCGCGGTCGGACACGTCCGCCGTCCAGACCTTGCCGTAATGGTCGAGCGCCAGCAGCCGTCCATCCGGGCTGACCACGCCGACCTGCCCGGCCTGCGGCAGGCGGCCGCTGTAATAGCGCAGCACCTGTTCCAGCCTGGCCCGGTCGACCGGGTCCCGGGCCGACAAGTGCTCGACCCAGCGCGTATGGACCCCGCCCTCGACGGCGATCAGCACCAGTTCCACTTCCCGGAACATGCCGACCAGGCGCGACTCGAGCAGACGGCGCAGATTGCCGGCACTGGCTTCCGCCCGGCTGACTTCTTCATGCCGAGACTGGTAGAGTTCGATGGCCTGGAAACCGCACAGCAAGACGCCGAACAGCAGGGCCAGCAGCGGAACGACGCTGGAGAAGGCGGCCGACTCCCCGATCAGACCGGGCGAGCGAAGACGGCGACGGCGGGGACGAGGCAAGGGGAAAAGATCCGGTAGGTCATTTTAGACCCGCGATTGTAATCGCAACTTCATGCCGCACCCTAACTCATGAAGCATAATTTCTACCGGATGACATGGATTATGCCGGTTGCAGCAGCTGACTCAGCCGCTCGCTGTCGAGAATTTCGATCTCGCGCCCGTTGACGCTGATCAATTGCTGGGTGACCAGCTGGTGCAGCGTGCGGGACAGGGTTTCCGGGGTCAGGTTCAGCCGCGACGCGATCAGGTTCTTGTTGACCGGCAGCACCACGCAATACCCCTGGGTATCCTCGTCGGCCACGCATTGCAGCAGGAAGGCGATCACGCGCTGAACCGCATTCTGCATCGAATACGACTCCACATCGCGAATCAGCCCGTGCAGGCGGGTCGACAGCCCGGCCAGCATCGAGCGGGCAAAACGCGGGTCGGCCTCGATGGCACCGACGATGGCGCGTTTTTCCACCATCAGCAGGAAAGAATCCTCCAGCGCCTGGGCCATGACCGGATAGCTGCGATCGAGGAACATGACCGCCTCGCCGAAGCTCTGCCCGGGCCGGATCAATTCGACGATCTTCTCGTTGCCCTGCGGTGCCGTGACCGACAATTTGACCATCCCGGTGATCAGCAGATGGACGCCGTCACAGACGTCGCCACGCTGGAACAGCACCTGACCACGCGGATAGCGCAGTTCATGCACGTGCGGCAGCAGGCCACCGATATCGGTTTCTGACAGCGCCCCGAACAACGGGTGGTGACGCAGGCAGCCGCGCAAATCTAACTGTGACATTCCGGACTCCATGACAAACCGATCAGCCGCGATTGTGCCGCTTTCCGGCCCGGTTGAGGAATCCTTCTACCTGACTATGGACAGCCGGGAAGGATTACCTTGATGCGTCTCAAGGACGCTGCCCCGGCGGGGCCGTGACACTGTGGTCGGGCCACGGTGCATGCCTCCCGCCCCGCGGGCGGAAGCACGTGAAAAAAGTGTCGGTTTCCCGCCCGCTGGCCCATACCGGAGAAGCCGGTGCCCCCGTCGGCCATGGGGACAGCTTGCCGATGGCCTTGATCCACGTCAATGACGCACAATCCACCGGCAACCGACACTTTCCCACCTTCAATCCGGTATCCGTCATGGCCCTGTTCTCCGCCCCCCACCGTTCCCTGTTCCTCTGCGGCGCGCTCGCAGCCATCGCCACGATGGCCTGGTGGTGGATGGTCCACTTTTCGGCCGCGCCGCCGGCGCTGAGCGTGGTACCGAGCCAGGCGCACGGCTGGCTGATGCTGTACGGGATCTTTCCGTTCTTCATGTCCGGCTTCATCCTGACCGCGGGCCCCAAATGGCTGGCGGTACCGCCGCCGCGGCCGCCGCGCTGGCTGGCCGTGGTCGCGCTGATGGCGGCCGGCCTGCTGACCGTGCTGGCCGGCACCCGGCTGTCCGCACCGGTCGTACTGGCCGGGATGGCGCTGTATACCCTGGGTTTTGCCGGCCTGACCCTGGTCTGGTTCGACCGGATTCGTGCCAGTCGCGCGCCGGACCGGCTGCATGCCTGGATGGTGCTGTGCGCGTTCGTGATCGGCGTGATCGGCCTGCTGTGCGGGCTGGCCTGGATCGCGGCCGGTGATGCGCGCCTGTGGCTTGCCACCCGCAGCCTGGCGCTGTGGGGTTTCCTGCTGCCGGTGTTCCTGACCGTCTGTCACCGGATGGTGCCGTTCTTTACCGGCAATGTGCTGCAGCCCTACACGGTCTGGCGGCCACGCTGGTTGCTGTTCGCCATGCTGGCCGGCAGTGCGCTGCACGGACTGGCCGAGCTGACCGGCGTCACGTCGTTCCCGGTCGATGTCGCCGCCGCGCTGCTGCAGTGGTACGTATGCTGGCGCTGGCAGGTCTGGCGCACCTTCCGCGTGCCACTGCTCGGCATGCTGCACGCGGCCTTTCTGTGGTGCGCGATCGCCTTCAGCCTGTATGCACTGCAGTCCGGGCTGGCGCTGGCCGGCATCTGGGTCGGCGGGTATGCGCCACTGCACGCGATGACCGCCGGCTTCTTCGCCACCATGCTGCTGGGCTTCGCCACCCGCGTCACGCTGGGCCACAGCGGTCGCCCGCTTCAGGTCGGCCGGGTGCTGATCCTGGTCTATCTCGGCATGCACCTGGTCGCCCTTTCCCGCGTGCTGTCCGATTTCCTGCCGGCGGCACGCGGCCCGCTGCAGATGGCGGCGGCGATCGGCTGGCTGCTGGTACTGGCCGTGTGGGCCTGGAAAGTGGTTCCGATCTACCTGAAACACCGCGCCGACGGTCAGCCCGGCTAGCACGGCACGCCCGGCGAGGGCGCATGACGGACCACGTGTTATCCTTCAGGCATGGATACCTGGATGCAGTGGCTGGTCGTCGCGCTGTTGGCGCTGGCGATGGAACTCTTCTCCGGCAGTTTCTTTCTGCTGGTGCTTGCCGTCGGCCTGGCGGTCGCCGCCCTGCTGGCCTTTCTCGGCCTTGATGCGGCGGTCCAGGCCGCAGCGGCCGGCGTGGTCACGCTGGCCGGCTGGAGCCTGCTGTGGCGCAAACGCCGCAGCCTGCGCCCGTCCTCTCCCCCGATGTCCCTCGATGCCGGCGCCCCGGTCCAGCTGTTGACCTGGACCGGCCCGACCCAGTGTCGCGTCCGCTACCGCGGCGCAGAATGGGAGGCCGAACTGATCGGCCCGCGCCATCCGGACGAACGCTACGTGGTCGCCCGCCTCGACGGCAACACCCTCGAAATCACCGCAGACAATGCGTAAGAAAGGACGGTAATGGAAGCCGCCATCGTTTTTCTGGTTCTGGTCATCATTTTCGTTTCCCGCGGCATCCGCATCGTGCCGCAGCAAAGCGCCTTCGTCATCGAGCGGCTCGGCCGCTATCACGCCACGCTGTCGCCGGGCCTGAACCTGATCATTCCGTTCGTCGACCGCCTCGCCTATCGCCACAGCCTGAAGGAAGTCCCGCTCGATGTCCCGAGCCAGGTCTGCATTACCCGCGACAATACCCAGTTGACCGTCGACGGCATTCTGTACTTCCAGGTAACCGACCCGCACCGTGCGTCATACGGTTCCAGCAATTACATCATCGCCATTACCCAGCTCGCCCAGACCACACTGCGTTCGGTAATCGGCCGCATGGAGCTGGACAAGACCTTCGAGGAGCGCGACGAGATCAACCGCGCCGTGGTCGCCGCTCTCGACGAAGCCGCGTTCACCTGGGGCGTCAAGGTCCTGCGCTACGAGATCAAGGATCTGGTGCCGCCGCAGGAGATCCTGCACTCGATGCAGCAGCAGATCACCGCCGAGCGCGAAAAGCGCGCCCGCATCGCCCAGAGTGAAGGCCTGAAGATCGAGCAGATCAATATCGCTACCGGTCAGCGCGAAGCTGCGATCAAGAAATCCGAGGGCGAGCAGCAGTCGCTGATCAACCAGTCGACCGGCGAAAAGCAGGCAGCCATCAATCGCGCCGAGGGCGAAGCCGCTGCACTGCGTCTGGTCGCCGATGCCAATGCCCAGGCCATCAGTCTGGTTGCCGCCGCCATCCAGAAACAGGGCGGCAACGACGCCGTGAACCTGAAGGTCGCCGAGCAGTACATCGAGGCATTCGGCAAGCTGGCCAAGACCAGCAACACCATGCTGCTGCCGGCCAATGCAGCCGATGTGGCCGGCATGGTCGGTACCGCGCTGTCGATGCTGAAGCAGACCCAGCAGGTCAGCGCAGCGCCGACGTCCGGCAACCGCTAGGCTAACGCAGCGTCTTCTGCCACAGCACCGCCACCAGCCCGACCCCGCACAGCAGCGCCAGCCAGATGAACACCTGGTCGGCGCTGAGCAGTACCGCCTGCCGTTCCACCATGCCGGCCAGCCCGGCCAGGCTGGCGGCCGAATCGACGTATCCTCCCTCGACCATCAGCGGATTGAAACCGTCCAGCTTCGCCACCAGTGCGGTATGGTTGCTGGCCAGGGCATCGAGCCAGAACAGATTGCCGATACCGGAACCGGCCGTGATCGCGATCTGGCGCATGACATTCTTGAATGCATAGGCGTGGATAAAGTCCTGATGCGGGATTTCACGAAAGGTCAGCCCGGCGACCTGGATCACTGTCAGCAGCGGAAACAGCCCTTTCAGGGCAAACACGGGGAACAGCGCATCGGCCGGCGTTGCGCCGGTCGCCGAGGCCGACAGCCAGACCAGCGTCAGCGCGCACAGCGCAAAACCGGCGGCAATGACCTTGCGCCGGTCCGTCATCCATGGTGCCAGGCGGTAGTAGACCGGCAGTGCCAGCGCCGTGCACACCCCGCTGGTACTGAGGATCAACCCGGTCGTGGCGATATTGAATCCTTCTCCGGCCTGCAGGTACTGCGGCGCCAGGAAGGAAATGGCGCCATTCAGCAGATAATAGAACGCGTAGAAGCCAAGGCCGGCCAGGTAGCGGCGGCTGACCACCCGCCTGACGTGCAGCCACGGGTCGTCATGCACCAGCAGGTGCCGGCCGACATAGATCAGCAGCAGCAGCGCGGCCGAACCGGTCAGCACCAGGGTCGGTGACAGCCGGGTATAGCGGTAGTCCTGGACCGTGTGCAGCAGCAGCAGTACGCCCAGACTCAGCGCCAGCAGGGCCAGCCAGTCGATATTGCCGGCGGCACGCGGCAGGTGTGCTTCCTTCGGCAGCAGGCGCCAGCACAGCAGCAGGACCAGCGTGCCGAAGGTCGCCTGCATGACGAACACCGCCTGCCAGTTGCAGGCCTGCACCAGCACGCCGGTCAGCCACGGCACCAGCGCCATGCAGCCGAACAGACCGAGCATGAAGAGTCGCAGCTGCCTGCCCCGCTGCTCGGGCCGCAGAACCTGCTGCAGCATGATGCGCGAGCCGCTGAACAGCGGTCCGCCACCGATGCCCTGAATGACCCGCGCCAGCACCAGCATGCCGAACGAGGTACTCACGGACGACAGCAGCGCGCCGGCGACGAACACCGCCAGACAGCCCGTCAGCAGGGTGCGGAAGCGCATGAGCCGGGTAAAGCGTTCCAGCAGCAGGATCATGGTGGTGCCGGATGCGGCATAGGCGCTCAGCAGCCACAGGAAATCCTCGGGCGCGGCATGCAGGCCACCCCGGATATGGGCGCTGGCGGTCACCACGCTGGCGGTGGACATGAAATCCACACAGGTGATCAGGCCGGCCAGCAGGCCGATGTAGCGCCGACGGTGCAGGAAACGGTATCTGGGCATGCAGGCAATCTCTTGGGAGAGGCCAGCATAAGAGATATTTTCGCGACAATAATCGGGAAAAACGGGTTAGATTGTTGCTATATTGGAACAATGAACTGTCTTGACGACCTGAACCTGTTTGTCGCCGTGGCCGAAGCGGCCAGCTTTACCGCTGCGGCCGGCCGGCTGGGCATGCCGAAATCCAGTGTCAGCCGCGCCGTGACACGGCTGGAGGCCGCGCTGGGCAACCGTCTGTTCGAGCGCAGCACCCGGCATCTGCGCCTGACCGAAGCGGGTGAACAGCTATGGGCACAAAGTGCCCCGCTGCTGCAGCGGCTGGAAAACGTGCTCGAGCAGTCGATGGCCCACAACGAGGCACCACGCGGGCTGCTGAAGATCGCCTCACCGTACGAACTCGGCATCCTGCGGCTGGGTACCGTCGTCAACCGGGTGCTGGCGCAGCATCCGGCGCTGGAAGCCCAGGTCGAGCTGACTTCGCGTCATCATGATCCGCGAGCCGAGGATTTCGATATCGTGTTCCGGCTGCAGGCCGCGCCACTGCCCGATTCCGGCCAGATTGCACGGCGCATCTACGACGTGCCGCGCCGGCTGTACGCTTCGCCGGCCCTGCGCGACCAGTTGCGGCTGGAGACGCTGGTCCACCCGGGCGAGCTGGCAACCCTGCCCTGTCTGATGAGCCCGGCCGAGCCGGAGTGGCAGCTGTGCGCGCCGGATGGCCAGATTGTCACCATCCAGCCTCGCGGCCGGCTGCGCGCCTACAACGTCAGCCTGCTGCTGCAGGGCGTGATCGCCGGTCTCGGCATCGGCCTGCTGTCGGACAGTTACTGCAGCGAGGCGGTGAAACGCGGCGAAATTGTCCCCCTCCTGCCCGATTACCCGCCGTTGCCGCTGCGCGTGTATGCGCTGCTGCCGGGCCGGCGGCTGATGCCGGCCAAGGTCCGGGTCTTTCTCGATGCGGTGGCAGAGGAACTGGGGCGCAGCGCCCCCGACAGTGTGGCACCGCACCCGGTCGGGTAAAAACAGACGGCCCGCCGCCCCTCCCGGACAAACGGAGGGGACGACGGGCCGTCGGCGGACGGGCGCGGACTCAGACGGCGGCGGGTTGCCGCATCAGCAGCGTCAGCATGCCGGCCACCTTCTCGCGCATCTCGCGCCGGTCGATGATCTGGTCGAGCGCGCCCTTCTCCAGCAGGAACTCGGCACGCTGGAAGCCTTCCGGCAGCGTTTCGCGTACGGTCTGTTCGATGACCCGCGGACCGGCAAAGCCGATCAGCGCACCCGGTTCGCCAATCACCACGTCGCCGAGGAAGGCGAAGCTGGCCGAGACGCCGCCCATGGTCGGGTCGGTCAGAATGGAGATGAACGGCAGCTTGCGGTCGGTCAGCAGTTGCAGCGCAGCACTGGTCTTGGCCATCTGCATCAGCGAACTCAGGCCTTCCTGCATCCGCGCGCCACCGGAGGCCGCCACGCAGATGAACGGGCAGTCGGCCTCGACGGCGGCACGCACGCCGCGCACGAAGCGCTCGCCGACCACCGACCCCATCGAGCCACCGATAAACTTGAACTCGAAGGCGGCCACGACCACCGGCAGGCTGAGAATCGCGCCCTGCATGACCACCATGGCGTCGTCTTCGCCGGTCTGCTCGTGGGCGGCAACCAGCCGGTCCGGGTATTTCTTGCTGTCCTTGAATTTCAGGATGTCGACCGGGCGGACTTCCGCACCAATCTCGGCCCGCCCTTCGGCATCAAGCAGGACATCCAGCCGCGCACGCGCATTCAGCGGGTGATGGTGCCCACACTTCGGACACACATGGAGATTGTTCTCCAGGTCCGTGTGGTACAGCACCGCCTCGCAGGCAACGCATTTGGCCCACAACCCTTCGGGCACGCCCGACGGTCGCTTGTTGTCCTTCTTGATCTTCGGCGGCAGGAGCTTGTTCAACCAGCTCATGGCAACTCCGTGGAATGCAGCAAACCCGCGAGTTTACCTCGCGGGCGCAAAATTGTCAGACATCGATCGCCGGATCAGGCGTCCAGCGCGGTACGGATCTCGCGCAGCAGCGCTTCCAGCCGGGCGGGCGCAGCAGCCGGGCCGGCGGCCTCGATCTCCTGCACCAGCCGCGAACCGATCACCACCGCGTCGGCCACCGCGCCGATGCGGCGCGCCGTTTCGCCATCGCGAATGCCGAACCCGACCCCGATCGGCAGCTTGATGTACTGTCTCAGCGCCGTGACGCGGGCTGACACCTCGGCCGGGTCCAGCGTGGCGGCACCGGTCACGCCCTTCAGCGACACGTAGTACACATAGCCGCTGGCCAGCGCCCCGACGGCCTCGACCCGGTTCAGCGGCGTGGTCGGCGCAATCAGGAACACCGTCGCCAGGCCGGCGGCCTTCAGCACCCCGGCGTATTCGGCGCTTTCTTCCGGCGGGCAGTCGACGGTCAGCACGCCATCGACACCGGCGGCCGCGGCCGCCGTGGCGAAGGCCTCGTAGCCCATTGCCTCGATCGGGTTCAGGTAGCCCATCAGCACGACCGGCGTGGTGCTGTCGTCGCGACGGAAATCCGCGACCAGGCCAAGTACGGTGCGCAGGCTGACGCCATGCGCCAGCGCCCTCTCGCTGGCGAGCTGGATCACCGGGCCATCGGCCATCGGGTCGGAAAACGGGATGCCGAGTTCGATGACATCGGCGCCGCCGCGCACCAGCGCATGCATCAGGCCGACGGTGGCCGACGGGGTCGGGTCACCGGCGGTAATGAACGGAATCAGGGCCTTCTTGCCATCGCGGGCCACGGCGGCCAGCCGGGTGTCGATACGATTCATAGCTGTGCTCACAATTCGATGCCGGCGAGACCCGCCACGGTATTGATGTCCTTGTCGCCACGACCGGACAGCGACACCAGGATGCTCTGCTCCGCGCTCATGCCGGCGGCAAGCTTCATCGCGTAGGCGACGGCATGGCTCGACTCCAGTGCCGGAATGATGCCCTCCAGCCGGCACAGCGCATGGAACGCTTCCAGCGCCTCGTCATCGGATACGGCAACATACTCGGCACGGCCGATATCCTTCAGGTACGCATGCTCCGGGCCGACGCCGGGATAGTCGAGGCCGGCCGACACCGAGTGGGTCTCGGCGATCTGGCCATTCTCGTCCTGCATCAGGTAGGTGCGGTTGCCGTGCAGCACGCCGACCGGCGCATTGGCCGTCAGCGGCGCGGCATGCCGGCCGGTGGCGATGCCGTCGCCAGCCGCCTCGACACCGATGATGCGCACGCCCGGTTCGTCGATATACGGGTAGAACAGCCCGATCGCGTTCGAGCCGCCACCGACGCAGGCCACCACCGCATCCGGCTGCCCGCCGGTCATCTGCGGCATCTGGATCCGGGCTTCCTCGCCGATCACCTTCTGGAAATCGCGCACCAGCATCGGGTACGGGTGCGGGCCGGCGCAGGTGCCGATGATGTAATAGGTGCTGTCGATATTGGCGACCCAGTCGCGCATCGCCTCGTTCATCGCGTCCTTCAGCGTCCGCGAGCCAGACTCGACCGGCACCACGGTGGCGCCGAGCAGCTTCATGCGGAACACGTTCGGCGCCTGGCGCTTGACATCCTCGGCGCCCATGTAGACCACGCACTCCATGCCGTAGCGTGCCGCCACCGTCGCCGAGGCAACGCCATGCTGGCCGGCACCGGTCTCGGCGATCACCCGCTTCTTGCCCATGCGCCGGGCCAGCAGCGCCTGGCCGATGGTGTTGTTGACCTTGTGCGCGCCGGTATGGTTCAGATCCTCGCGCTTGAGGAAGATCCGCGCGCCGCCGGCAGCCTCGGACAGGCGGCTGGCAAAGTAGATCGGACTCGGCCGGCCGACGTAGTGCTTCAGCTCGTAGCGGTACTCTTCCATGAACGCGGGATCGTTCCTGGCCTTTTCGTACTCTGCCTTGAGTTCGTCGAGCGCGGACATCAGCGTCTCGGCGACGAATACCCCTCCGTGCCGGCCGAAGTGGCCCTGGGCATCGGGCATGTCATACGGATGCATCGTGAACTCCTGAGATGAATGCCGCGATTTTCGCGGCGTCCTTGATTCCCTTGGCGGCTTCGACGCCGCTCGAGACATCGACCGCCGCCGGCCGCACACGGCGGATGGCGTCGGTCACGTTTTCCGGGTCCAGTCCACCGGACAGGATCAGTGGCAATGGCAGCGCTGGCGGCAGCAGACGCCAGTCGAAGGTCGCGCCGGTGCCGCCGGCCTGGCCGGGGACAAAAGCGTCGCACAGCAGACCGCGGGCGCCGGCATGGCGGCCGGCATAGTCTAGCAAATCGAGCCCCGGCCGCACGCGTACCGCTTTCAGGTACGGACGCTGAAACGCGCGGCAGAAGTCCGGCGATTCGTCACCATGAAACTGCAGCATGTCCACCGGCACGGCGGCCAGCACCGCTTCAACCTGCGCCGGCGCCGGGTCGACGAACAGCGCGACCACGCTGACGAACGGCGGCAGCGCCGCAACCACGGCCCGGGCCTGCTCCAGTGTCACATGCCGCGGGCTGTCCGGGTAGAACACCAGGCCGATGGCATCGACGCCGAGCCGCGCGCAGTCACGGGCATCCTGCGCCCGGGTCAGGCCGCACACCTTGATGCGGGGCGTCTCGATCATGGCGACTTTCAGAAAAAGATCCGGCCGCCGGTCTGCGGCAGCCCGAAATGCGGTGGATAGGTCACGCCGGTCAGGTACAGCCCGTCCGGCATGAAGGTCGGCGGCGCGCGGCGACGGTCACGCTCGGCCAGCAGCGCCTCGATCCACGCCGGCGGGTAAGCCCCCTTGCCGACATAGACCAGCGCCCCGACCAGATTGCGCACCATGTGGTGCAGGAACGCATCGGCATTGAGATCGAAACGGATCAGGTCGCCATGCTGATGGATATCGAAGCGGGCCAGCGACTTGACCGGCGTGCGCGCCTGGCATTCGGCCGCGCGGAAGCTGGAAAAATCATGCGTGCCGAGCAGGCGTTGCGCGGCATCGCGCATGGCGTCGACATCGAGCGGCGAGTGGAACCAGCCGGCCCGGCCGGCTGCCAGTCCCGGGCGTACCGGGTGATTGAGCAGGTAATAGCTGTACGAGCGGGCAGACGCCGAGAAACGGGCATGGAAGTCGTCGCTGACCTCATGCGCCCACAGCACGGCGACGCCGGGCGGCAGGAAACGGTTCACGCCGCGCACCCAGGCTGTGGCCGGACGGCTCGCCTGCGTGTCGAAATGCACTACCTGTTCGGCCGCGTGCACGCCGGCATCGGTCCGGCCGGCGGCCAGCACCTTGACCGGATGGCTGGCGATCTCCGTCAGCGCCGCCTCCAGTGCATCCTGCACGGTCCGCCCGTCCGGCTGGGTCTGCCAGCCGCAGAAATGACGTCCGTCGTATTCGAGCCCGAGGGCAATCCTCATGCGATCCATACCAGCATGACCCCGAGCGCGGCAAGCGCCAGAACCACACCGTCCACAGGTTGAAAACGCGGACATTGTAGCGTCATTCCACACGCATCGGCCGGCACCGGCGCATCGGCCGCCAGTGCCGCCCAGACATCGGCCAGCGCAACCCGCCGCCGGTCCAGCCACTGCCGGGCCTCATCCAGCGCCAGCCACAGCAGCGTCGCCATCCGCTCCGGATCCAGCCGCAGCCGGCGCAGCGGAATCATCAGCGTGTACAGACCGGCCAGTTGCGCCGTATCCGGCGTCAGGAACAACACCACGCGAATCAGGCAGACCAGCACCAGCAGTCGCAGCGCATGCTCGCCGCCAACTTCCAGACCCTGCCAGGTCGGCGACCAGCTCATGCCCAGCACCGGGTCGCCGGGCACGGTCCAGGCGAACGCCACCATCAGGGTCAGCAGCAGCAAGCGGGTACGCCGCAGCGTCGAGGCCAGCACGGTCGGCGACAGGGCCAGCAGGATGGCGACGCCAAGTGCCGCCAGCGCACCCAGCCCTGCCAGCGGCAGGGCCGGCAACAGCAGGGCCACCGCGAGCCACAGCAGGAAACGCGTCGCGGGGTGCAGTCGGCAGAACAGTCGGGCCATAAGGGCAAAGTCAGGGAAATGCAGCTCGCATCGTAACATGCCCGCCACACCGGGCTGGCGTCCCCCCGTTTTCAGAACACCCGCTGATAACGCGCGGTCACACCATGGTCGCCGCTGACCGCATCCCGACCGATGTGGGCGCCAAGATCGAGGCGGCTGTCCCTGCCATGGAAGCCGAGACTCAACCGCCCGCCGTAACCAAAGCGTGCCCGGTCCGCCGCCAGGGTGAACCGCCCGCCACCCGGCAGGCTGGCGAAGCGGGCCTGCCGGACGGCGGCCTGCCGGTACAGCGTCGGCCGCCCCAGCAGTTCGGCATCGAC
>NZ_BAAGUB010000033.1:0-52398 GCF_054781615.1 Microvirgula curvata
GCACGGCAGTCGCCTGATTGAACCCGCCCCCTTCCGTCCCCGCCGCCGCGGGGAAACCTCGCTTCGCTCGTCCGTTCTTCGCTCTCTTGCAGGGGGGGCACCAGCGGCAGCAGTGGCGCCGGTACACGCCCGGCTGACAGCGACTGTCGTGAGCACGGCAGTCGCCTGATTGAACCCGCCCCCTTCCGTCCCCGCCGCCGCGGGGAAACCTCGCTTCGCTCGTCCGTTCTTCGCTCTCTTGCAGGGTGGACACCAGCGGCGACAATGCCTGCAGCCGCAGCGCAGCCGCCGCCACAGGCATACAATGACGGCCCGCCATTTTGACCCGGCCATCGTCATGCCGCTGCTGTTCGCCGAACTGTTCTTCTTCCTGCTGGTCATTCTTGTCGCCGCCGAAATCTTCACCAATGCGCTGGAGCATCTGGGCGAGAAGCTGCATATTTCCGAGGGTGTCACCGGTTCGCTGTTCGCGGCAGTCGGTACCGCGCTGCCGGAAACGCTGGTGCCGATTCTGGCCATTATCGGCGGCACCGCCGACCAGACGGTCAACCACGAGATCGGTGTCGGCGCCATTCTGGGCGCGCCGCTGATGCTCGGCACCCTGACCTGTTGCATGATGGCCATCGCCGCGCTGCGCCAGCGCGGACTGCACGGTCATATCCGGCCGGAACCGACCGGTCTCAAGCGCGACCTGAGCTTCTTCCTGGCCGGCTACGCCATTGCGACGCTGGCCATGTTCGTCCCGCACCAGTACGACAGCCTGCACCTGCGCGGCATGCTGTCGTTCGTGCTGGTGCTGCTGTACTTCGTCTATATGCTGGTAACGCTGAAGGCATCCAGCGCGCTGGTCGAGGCCGGGCACGGCACCGAAGCGGAAAACACCATGTATCTGGCGCGGCTGCGGCTGCCGGTCAATCTGTTCACCATCGTCCTTCAGCTCGGTCTCGGGCTGACGCTGCTGGTCTGGGGCGCCGAGGGCTTTATCGACGGCGTGGCCGGCGCCTCGTCCTTCCTGCACATCTCGCCGCTGCTGCTGTCGCTGCTGATCATTCCGATCGCCACCGAACTGCCGGAGAAGATCAATTCCATCCTGTGGGTCCGCCGTGACAAGGACACCCTGGCCTTCGGCAACATCACCGGCGCCATGGTGTTCCAGGGCACCCTGCTGCCGGCCATCGGCATTGCGCTGACACCGTGGGTGCCGCGTCCGGAAGTATTCCTCGGTCTGGTGATCACGCTGGTCGCCGCCTGCTGGCTGCGGCATCTGGCCCGTCATCCGGGCGGTATCCGCATCCGCCACCTGATGCTGAACGGCGTGCTGTACGCGTCGTATCTGGTGCTGGCGATCACGCTCAGTTAGGCGCGACGCCGCGCCTGCATCGGCTCGCCAATGGCCGCCAGTTCGGCGGCGGACAGCAGCACGGCGGCTTGCGCGAAGACCCCGCCTTCCTCACGCGCCGCATGCTCGCGGTAGCGGCCGGCAAAGGCGTGGGCGAGCGCGGCATCCAGCGTGGCGGTCTGGCGCGCCGCCACGGCTTCCAGTTGCGGCTTCAGCTGCGCCCACAGCCCGGCGAATGCGCGGTGCTCGGCCTTCAGTGCGGCAATTTCATCGGCCAGCGACGGGTCGCGGGCCAGCAGCAGCGGAAACAGGTCGCGTTCCTCGTCATCGTGATGCAGCGGGCCGGCAATATCGAAATAGCGCAAGATGCCCTGCGCCGCGCTGACGGCACCGTCATTGCAGCCGTGCTGTTCCAGCCAGGCCGGCAGGGCATCCAGCCAGCCGGCAAAGCGGCGCACCTTGTCGTGACAGGCATGCAGCATGTCCAGCGGCGCGGCGAAGCTCGGCGCGGGTGCGGCAAACGGTTCTTCTGGCTGCATCGGGCGGACTCCAGGCGGATTCGGGGGCGGGCGGCATCTGCTACAGTGATCGCCATTGTAGACGCAGGCCCACGCTCCGATGATTATCGACGCTCAAGGAATTTGCAGCCCGGCACGGCAGTGCCGTTCGCCAAACCACGATGCCCGCAGCATGGACATCGAGCTGGTGGTGATCCACCACATCAGCCTGCCACCGGACTGTTATGACGGCGACGCCGTGCTGCGGCTGTTCACCAATACGCTGGAAGCAGATGCCGACCCGTACTACGCGGAAGTGGCGCGGCTGCGGGTGTCGAGCCACTTTTTCATTCGTCGCGACGGCACGCTTTGGCAGTGCGTGCCGACCGTGGCGCGGGCCTGGCATGCCGGCGTGTCGAACTGGCGCGGACGCGAGCGCTGCAATGACTTCTCGCTCGGCATCGAGCTGGAAGGCAATCTGACCGATCCGTTCACCGATGCCCAGTACCTGACGCTGATCCCGCTGCTGAAGGCGCTGAAGGCACGCCACCCGGGCGTGCGCGAGCTGGCCGGCCACGAGCATGTCGCGCCCGGCCGCAAGCGCGATCCCGGCCCGACCTTCGACTGGGAGCGCACCACGCGCGGCAGCGGGCTGCCGCTGTGGCGCGGCGAGGGCTGACTACAGTTCGACCATGGTCCCCATTTCCACTACCCGGTTGGCCGGGATGTGGAAGAAGTCGGTCGCCCGGGTCGCATTCTTAGACATCAGCACGAACAGTCGCTCGCGCCAGCGTGCCATGCCCGGCCGCGACGACGAGATCAGCGATTCGCGCGACAGGAAGAACGAGGTATCCATTTCTTCCAGCACCAGGTCCTGCTCGGCGCACAGCGCCAGCACGTCGGGCACGCTCGGGCTTTCCTTGAAGCCGTAGCGCGCGATCACCTGCCAGAACGCCGGCGACAGCCGCCGGACCACGACCCGGGTGTCGTCCTGCATGAATGGTTCGTCGACGTTCTTGATCGTCATCAGCACCACCCGCTCGTGCAGCACCTTGTTGTGCTTCAGGTTGTGCAGCAGCGCATGCGGAATCCCCTGGGTCGACCCGGTCATGAACACCGCCGTGCCGGTCACCCGTGCCGGCGGATAGGATTCCAGGTTGCGGATAAAGTCGTCGAGCGGCAGTTCATCGGCGAACAGGCGCTGGTACAGCAGCTCACGCCCGCGCTTCCAGGTGGTCAGCAGGGTGAAGATCACCAGCCCCAGCAGCAGCGGCAGCCAGCCGCCGTCCACCACCTTCAGCACGTTGGCGCTGAAGAAGGCGAGATCAATGCTCAGGAAGAAAGCGGTCACGGCCAGCGCGGCCGGCAGCGGCCAGCGCCAGCGATAGCGCGACACGATGAAAGCCAGAATCGTGGTCAGCACCATGGTGCCGGTCACGGCGATGCCATAGGCGGCGGCCAGTGCCGACGAGCTGCGGAACACCAGTACCACGATCAGCACCGAAGCCAGCAGTGCCCAGTTGACCACCGGAATGTAAATCTGGCCGATTTCGTTTTCCGACGTGTGGCGGATGTCGACCCGCGGGCAGTAGCCGAGCTGCACCGCCTGACGGGTCAGCGAATAGGCGCCGGAGATCACCGCCTGCGCCGCGATCACCGTGGCCAGTGTCGCCAGTACCACCAGCGGCAGCACCAGCCAGTCCGGCGCCAGGTTGAAGAACGGATTGGTCACGGCGGACGGTTCCTTGATGATGCGCGCCCCCTGGCCGAAGTAGTTCAGTGTCAGCGACGGCAGCACCAGACCGAACCAGGCCCAGCGGATCGGCCGGCGGCCGAAGTGGCCCATGTCGGCATACAGTGCCTCGCCGCCGGTCAGCGCCAGCACCACGGCACCCAGCGCCAGATAGGCGGCAAAGCGGTGTGTCTCGACGAACAGGAAGGCGTGATACGGATTCAGGGCGGCCAGGACTTCCGGCACCTGCATGATGTTGTAAAGCCCCAGCGCAGCCAGGGAGGCAAACCACAGCACCATGACCGGGCCGAACCAGGTGCCCATTTTCGCCGTGCCGTAACGCTGGACGAAGAACAGGGCCACCAGCACGCAGATCGCCAGTGGCAGCACATACGGCGTGAGCTCCGGCGTCACCACTTCCAGCCCTTCCGCAGCGGACAGCACCGACACGGCGGGAGTAATCACGGCATCGCCGTAGAACAGTGACGCCCCGGCGATGCCGACGATCATCAGGCCGAGGCTCCAGCTGCGCTTGGCGCGCAGCGCCAGCGCCATCAGCGCCATGACCCCGCCTTCGCCGTTATTGTCGGCCCGCAACACGTAGGCAACATATTTCAGTGACACCACCAGCATGATCGCCCAGAAAATCAGCGACAGGATGCCCAGCACGTTGTCTGCCGTCGGCGCGAGCCCGTGCGCTGGAGAAAAGCATTCCTTCAGCGTGTACAGCGGGCTGGTGCCGATGTCGCCGAAGACCACGCCGAGGGCGGCGATGACAACGGGAGGCAACGGTTTGGACGTAGTGGCAGTCTGCATGAAAGCGAAACCGCCGGGACTAGCCGGCGGTGCAACGGAAACGGTCGAATTGTAGTCTGTGCAACGCGCCGGGAGTAATACATCTTCATGCTCCGTTTGATCCCAGTGGCGGAAACGCCGCACCTCCCTGTTCGCCCGTGCCCGCCGCACGCTACAATCAGGACAATTTTGCCAGTATTCCAACGGATATCGTCACCATGCGCGCCAGCCAATTTTTCCTGTCCACGCTCAAGGAAGCACCGAGCGAAGCCGAACTTCCCAGTCACAAACTGATGCTGCGCGCCGGTCTGATCAAGCGCCTGGCCAGCGGTCTGTACACCTGGATGCCGATCGGCTTTCGCGTGCTGAAGAAGGTCGAACGCATCGTGCGTGAGGAAATGGAACGCGCCGGCAGCGTCGAGCTGATCATGCCGGCCATCCAGCCGGCCGAACTGTGGCAGGAATCCGGCCGCTGGGAGTTCTATGGCAAGGAGCTGCTGCGCCTGAAGGACCGTCACGACCGCGACTTCTGCGTCGGCCCGACCCACGAGGAAGTCATCACTGACGTCGTGCGCAAGGAAGTGAAAAGCTACAAGCAGCTGCCGCTGAACTTTTTCCAGGTGCAGACCAAGTTCCGCGATGAGGTCCGCCCGCGCTTCGGCGTGATGCGCGCGCGTGAATTCGTCATGAAAGATGCGTACTCGTTCCACACCGACTTCGACAGTCTGAAGGCCACCTATCAGACCATGTACGACGCCTATTGCCGCATCTTCGACCGTCTGGGCCTCGAGTACCGCCCGGTCGCGGCCGATACCGGCTCGATCGGCGGCACCGGCTCGCACGAGTTCCAGGTGCTGGCCGACTCCGGCGAGGACGTGATCGCCTACTGCCCGACCTCCGGCTATGCCGCCAACGTCGAGCTGGCCGAGGCCGTCGCCCCGGCCACGCCGCGTCCGGCAGCGAGCGCACCGATGAGCAAGGTGCACACACCGAAGGTCAAGACCATCGCCGACCTGGTGTCCTTCCTGAATGTCGACATCAAGGCCACCGTCAAGGCGGTGGTAGTCAACGGCAGCGACGGCCCGGTGCTGCTGCTGGTTCGTGGCGACCACACCCTGAACGAGCTGAAGGCGGAAAAGATCGACGGTATCGACTCGCCGCTGACCTTCGCCGCGCCGGCCGACATCGAGGCTGCCTTCGGTGCCCGCCCCGGCTCGCTGGGTCCGGTCGGATTCAAGGGCCGTGTCATTGCCGACCGCACCGTCGCCGCCATGGCCGACATGATTACCGGCGCCAATGAGGACGACCAGCACTACACCGGCGTCAACTGGGGCCGCGATGTCGCCGAACCGGAAGTCGCCGATCTGCGCAATGTGCTGCCCGGCGACCCGAGTCCGGACGGCCAGGGCGAACTGGCGCTGTGCCGCGGCATTGAGGTCGGCCACGTATTCCAGTTGCGCACCAAGTATTCGGAAGCACTGTCGGCCACCTTCCTCGACCGCGACGGCAAGTCACAGGTCATGGAAATGGGCTGCTACGGCATTGGCGTCAGCCGCATTGTCGCCGCAGCGATCGAGCAGAACTTCGACGAGCGCGGCATTGTCTTTACCGATGCAATGGCCCCGTTCACCGTCGGCATCGTGCCGATGGGCTATCACCGCTCAGAGACGGTCAAGGCAGCCGCCGACGCGCTGTACGCCGAACTGAAGGCAGCCGGCATCGATGTGCTGCTGGACGATCGTGACGAGCGCCCGGGCGTGCTGCTGGCCGACGGCGAGCTGATCGGCCTGCCGCACCGCGTGGTCATCGGCGACCGGGGGCTGAAGGAAGGCAACGTCGAATACCAGCAACGCCGCGACAGTGCCGCGACCAGTGTGCCGCTGGCCGACGTGGCCGCGCTGATCCGGAACAAACTCGCAAGCTGATCTGCTCCGCCACGACAAAGCCGCCCGGCTGCTGCCCGGCGGCTTTTTTCATGCCGGACGCCAGACCGGTTTCAGCGCGGGTCCACCTGCTGCAGGTACGGGGCAACCTTGTTCAGGAAATGCCGGGCGCACAGTGTGCCGCGCCGGTAATCGCTGTCCAGTTCCCCCGCCGAGCTGCCGACGATGCGGCTGCGCAGCGGCCGGCGCGGCGCGATTTCGACGATGCGCAGGTTGCCGGGCGGGTTTTCGATGAATTTCTGCGTAGCGACATAGCTCTGCTCGTGCGACTCGAACAGGGCGACCCAGTCGCGGAAGCGGCTTTTCGCCAGTGCGCCCTGCATGCGCAGGCGCCAGGGCGGCGGTTCCATGACGCCGGCCGGCGTGGTGCGGATGACCACGATCAGGTCGGCGCCACGCTGCCAGGCCTCGCGCACCGGGATGGCGTCGCGCACGCCGCCATCGAGATAGGTCACGCCGTTCAGTACCGCGCCGCGCCGGTAGAACAGTGGAACGGCACTCGATGCCTTGATCGCACCGAGCCAGTCATCCTGCTGCACGCGAAAGTACACCGGGCGGAAATCATCGCTGCGGCAGGCGCACAACAGCAGCTCGCGCCCTTCCAGCCGGCGGCGCGCCTGTTCAAGATCAAGCGGGCAGGACTGGGCAGTGGTGTCCAGCAGCCAGTCCAGGTCAATCAGGTGCCCGCCACGGATAAAGCGCATCGGGTTGAAGAATTCGCGGCTGGTGGTCAGCCGGGTGATGACGTCGCGTGCATAGCCATGCTGGCCGCACGCATAGGCCGAGACGTTCTGGGCGCCGGCCGAAGTGCCGATCATCAGCTGGAACGGGAAAAAATCCTGCTTCAGGAAGGTGTCGAGAATGCCGGCAGTGAAAATGCCGCGCTGGCCGCCGCCTTCGCAGACCAGCGCGATCTTGCGATACGGCAGCGCATCCAGCGGCCCGCCCTGGCCGTGCATGCCGAGGGTGTTGATGCCGAGTTTGTATCCCATACTGCGTCCCGGGGCCGTCGCAAGGGCGCCAGTCCTTATCAAGTAAACGCTTTCAGTCTACCGCCCACCGGACGGGCCCGCGACGCGGAACGGACGAGCGTTCGCCCGCAGCAGATCAGGGCGTGCGGCTCAGGGCCAGCAGCAGGTGTTCCAGCTTGTCCCACGGGTCGCCGTCACCGGCGCCCTTGATCGCACGGTCGATGTCGGCACACTGGCCGAGCGCGGTCTGCAGCCTGGCCTGCGACAGCCGGCGCAGCGCCGGTTCGACCAGTCGCTGGCGCTCGCCCCAGATCCGGTTTTCCTTCATCAGCGCCGCCAGCGGCTTGCCGTCCTTGAGACCGACACGGAGACGGATCAGGCCGCGCAGTTCCTCGGCCACCGACCACAGTGCCAGCACCGGCGCCTCGCCTTCGGCCTTCAGACCGGCCAGCATGCGCGTGACCCGGGCCACATCGCCGGCCAGCCAGGACTCGGACAGCTTGAACACATCGAAGCGGGCGACATTGGCCACCGCGGCCCGCAGTGCGTCCAGATCCAGTTCGCCAGGCGGGTGCAGCAGCGCCAGCTTGTCGATCTCCTGCCGCGCCGCCAGCAGATTGCCTTCGACCCGGTCAGCCATGAACGCCAGTGCGTCCGGCGTCAGCCTCTGCTGCTGCCGTTCCAGCCGGCGGGCGATCCAGGCCGGCAGCTCGCGCCGTTCGACCGGCTGAGCGGCCAGCACGATGCCGGCGGCGTCCAGCGCCGAAAACCACTTGCCGCTCATCTGCGCGCGTTCGAGCTTCGGCAGTTGCACCAGCGTCACCGTGTCTTCGGGCAGCCGGGCGGCAAAGGCTGCCAGCACCGCCCCGCCCTCGGTACCGGGCTTGCCGGACGGGATGCGGATTTCCAGCAACTTGCGGTCGGCGAACAGCGACACGCTGCTGGCCGCCGCGGTCAGCGACGACCAGTCGAAGCCGCTTTCCACGGTCAGGACTTCACGCTCCTGGTACCCGTCCTGGCGCGCGCGGGCACGGATCGCGTCCGCCGCTTCCAGCGCCAGCAGGGTTTCATCACCATGCACGACATACAGCGGTGCGAGCCCGCCGGCCAGCAGCCGGTCGAGCTCGTCGATACGCTTCTGCATCAGCGTTTGGCCGGCGGTGTTGCCACCGGCGCCAGCGGGTCGACCGGCTTCAGAGCAGCGATGCGGTACAGCAGCAGCGTGGCGGCATCGTCACGCAGCGACTTCCAGACCGTCTGTTCTTCCTCGGCCTTGCCCAGCACCGAGTTGTCGCTGTACGGGAAGGTCCGGTGCACGCGCACGGTGACCGGTTCGCCATACATGACCTTGTTGCGTTCGAGCGTGACCGTAACCGAGTAGATCAGCCGGTATTCGGCAACCTGACCGGCACGGGTCAGCGCGGAGGTTTCCTTCTCCTGGTGTTCGCCGGCCACGCGCAGCACGGCCTCGGCGGCCTTGATGTCGTTCACCCGTACCACGTCGGGGCGGAAGGCCAGCTGACGCACGATGGACGGGTAAATCTGGCTGCCCGGCGCCACATAGACCGACTTGAACGGCATTTTCATCATTGCCGTGTCTTCCGGACTGCCGCGCAGGTGGAAGCCGCAGGCAGTCAGGGCCAGCGCGACAAGCGCGACGAATACGGTACGCATGGAAAACATCGGGGCTCCCGGTGAATGGGCGCCCCCGTCACTGGCGGCGGGGGCGCGGGGGTCAATCTCAGACGACGATGTTCACCAGCCGGCCCGGCACGACGATGACTTTCTTCGCCGGACGACCTTCCATGAACTTCACCACATTGTCGTTCGCCAGCGCGGCGGCCTTGATCGCGTCGCGACCGGCATCTTTCGACACCGTGACATTGCCGCGCAGCTTGCCGTTGACCTGCACCACCAGCTCGATTTCGTCCTGCACCAGCGCGGCGGCATCGACCAGCGGCCACGCCTGGTCGAGCAGGGCGCTGTCCGGACGCAGGGCGCTCCACAGCGCTTCGGCGATATGCGGCACGATCGGCGACAGCAGCAGCACGGCGGTTTCCAGCACTTCCTGGCCGACCGCGCGGCCGGTGGCATCGCCACGACCGGTCTTGTCATAGGTGTTCAGCAATTCCATCACCGCCGCGATGGCAGTATTGAACTGCTGGCGCACGCCAAAGTCGTCGCTGACCTTCTGGATGGTGCTGTGCAGCTTGAAGCGCAGCGCCTTCTGTCCGGCATCCAGCTCGCCGCCGGCATAGGCCGTCACCACGCCATCGGCCACGAATTCGTGCACGGTCTTCCACAGCCGCTTGAGGAAGCGGAATGCGCCCTCGACGCCAGCGTCCGACCACTCCAGCGACTGGCTCGGCGGGGCGGCGAACATCATGAACAGGCGGGCGGTATCGGCGCCATGCGATTCGATCAGCGCTTGCGGATCGACGCCGTTGTTCTTCGACTTCGACATCTTCTCGATGCCGCCGACCACGACCGGCAGGCCGTCGATGCGATGGGTGGCGGCAACGATCTTGCCCTTGCCGTCACGTTCGATGACGACGTCGGCCGGGGCAATCCATTCCTTGCCGCCATTGTCGAGGTCGCGATAGAAGGTTTCGCACACCACCATGCCCTGGGTCAGCAGGCGCTGGAACGGCTCGTCGTTGTTCAGCAGGCCTTCGTCGCGCATCAGCTTGTTGAAGAAGCGGGCGTACAGCAGGTGCAGGATGGCGTGTTCGATGCCGCCGATGTACTGGTCGACATTCATCCAGTAGCCGGCACGCGCATCGACCATGCCGTTGGCGCAGTCCGGCGACGCATAGCGGGCGAAGTACCAGCTCGACTCGACGAAGGTGTCCATGGTGTCGGTTTCGCGCCGGGCCGGCTTGCCGCAGGTCGGGCAGGTGGTCTGGTAGAACGACGGCAGTCTGGCCAGCGGATTGCCGGAACCGTCCGGCACCACGTCTTCCGGCAGCACCACCGGCAACTGGTCGGCCGGGACCGGCACGTCGCCGCAGCTGTCGCAATGGATGATCGGGATCGGGCAGCCCCAGTAGCGCTGGCGCGAGATGCCCCAGTCGCGCAGGCGATACTGGGTGCGCTTTGCACCATGCTGCTGCGCGGCCAGGTCGTCGACGATGGCGGTGAAGGCCGCCTGCGGCGTAAGGCCGTCGTACTTGCCGGAGTTCACCGTCAGCACGCTGTCGTCCTTGGCGCCATACCATTCCTGCCACTGGCCGGCATCGTAATCATTGTCGCCGTCGCGGCGGGCGATCACCTGCCTGATCGGCAGCGCATACAGATTGGCGAAGGCGAAGTCGCGTTCGTCATGCGCCGGCACGGCCATCACCGCGCCCTCGCCGTACCCCATCAGCACGTAGTTGGCGACCCAGACCGGCAGCTTTTCACCGGTCAGCGGATGGACGACGAACAGGCCGGTCGCCATGCCCTTCTTTTCCTGGGTGGCGAGGTCGGCCTCGGACACGCCACCGCGCTTGCACTCGGCGATGAAGGCAGCCAGTGCCGGGTTGCCGGCGGCGGCCTGGGTGGCCAGCGCGTGCTCGGCAGCGACGGCGACATAGGTCGCGCCCATCAGCGTGTCCGGACGGGTGGTGTACACCTTCAGCTCGCCGGCATGACCGATCGAATCCACGTCATACGGGAACACGATGTCGGCACCGAAGCTCTTGCCGATCCAGTTCTTCTGCATGGTGACCACTTGCGGCGGCCAGTCCAGCTTGTCCAGATCGGCCAGCAGCTCGTCGGCGTAGGCAGTGATCTTGAAGTAGTACATCGGGATTTCGCGCTTTTCGACCAGCGCGCCCGAACGCCAGCCGCGCCCGTCGATCACCTGCTCGTTGGCCAGCACGGTCTGGTCGACCGGGTCCCAGTTCACCACCCCGTTCTTGCGGTAGATGATGCCCTTGTTGAACAGCTGGGTGAACAACCACTGTTCCCAGCGATAGTAGTCGGGCTTGCAGGTCGCGACTTCCCGTTCCCAGTCGATGGCGAAGCCGAGCCGCTTCAGCTGGGCGCGCATGTAGTCGATGTTCGAATAGGTCCACGCCGCCGGTGCGACCTGGTTCTTCAGCGCGGCGTTTTCCGCCGGCATGCCGAACGCGTCCCAGCCCATCGGCTGCAGGACATTGAAACCGCGCATGCGCATGTAGCGCGACAGCACGTCGCCGATGGTGTAGTTGCGGACGTGGCCCATGTGCAGCTTGCCCGACGGATACGGGAACATCGACAGGCAGTAGAACTTCGGCTTGGCGGTGTCTTCGACGGCGCGGAACGCGGCGGTGGTGTCCCAGTGTTGTTGCGCGGCGGTTTCGATCTCGCGCGGGCTGTAGTGTTCTTGCATGTCGGGCAATCGCAAATCTGTCGGTAAGTAGGAAATCGGGGGGCTTGAAAACGTATCGCGCGCCCCTGGTGAAGGTCGCGCGACTGAAAACAGCGTCCGTATTGCAGCAGAGTATATCCGCCGTCAGGAGGTCGATAAACCTCGGCGCAGAGAACGGGCGGCGGCGGACTGAGGCTGTGCCACACGACCATACCACCTGCGGCGCACGACCGACACCGTGTCGGGTGCAGGGATCGGACCCGGGGCGGACGATTCAGGCCAGCCGGCCGCCGCGTATCCGCAGCCCGTCGCGGGCAAAGCCGGCAATGGCAGCATGACTGTGATTGGCATGGCACAGCGCCACCGCCAGCGCATCGGCCGCATCGGCCTGCGGCGTGCCGGACAGTTTCAGCAGCCGCACCACCATGTGCTGGACCTGGGTCTTGTCGGCCTTGCCGTGACCGACTACCGACTGCTTGACCTGCAGCGCGGTGTATTCGGAAATCGGCAGACCGGCCAGCACCAGCGCGGACAGGATGGCGCCACGCGCCTGGCCCAGCATCAGCGTCGCCTTCGGATTCACGTTGACGAATACCTGCTCGACCGCTGCCTCGGCCGGCAGATAGGCCGCGGCCACTTCGGACAGTCCGTCGAGCAGGGTGCGGATGCGATCGGTCAGCGGCGCCCCCGGCTGGGTGCGGATGCAGCCGGAGGCCACATAGACCCGCTGCTGGCCGATGATGTCGATCACGCCGAAGCCGGTCACCCGCGAGCCGGGATCGATGCCCAGCAGGCGACGGGGAACTGCCAGACCCGGCGTGGTGCTCACGACCATGCCGCCGCGATCTGCCGTGCCGCGTCCAGTCGCTCGACCGTGCCGACATCCAGCCACAGCCCGTCGTGCAGCACGCCGCTGACCTGGCGCCGCGCCATGGCCTCGCGCAGCAGCGGCGCCAGCTTCGCCGGCTGACCGGCGGCCAGCCCGACGAACAGCGCCGGGTGATAGACGCCAATGCCGCTGAAGGTATGCCGCGGCGCGTCGACGACCCGCCCGTCGGCATCGAGGTCGAAGTCCCCGTGCGGGTGATGCGCCGGATTGGCGACCAGCACCAGGTGCGCAAGCCGGGTCACGCCGTCCAGCATCGCGCCGGCGCGGGCCAGGGCGGCAAAGTCGATATCGGTCAGCACATCACCATTGACGACCATGAACGGCCGCTCGCCCAGCCACGGCAGCGCGGTCGCGATGCCGCCGGCGGTTTCCAGCGCCGTGCCCTCTCGCGAATAGTGCAGCCGCGCGCCGTAACCGGCGCCATCGCCCAGCACCTGTTCAATGCGTTCCCCCAGCCAGGCGGTATTGATGACGATATCGTTCAGCCCGGCCCGGACCAGATGGCGCAGGTGCCAGCCGATCAGCGGTTCCGCCCCGACCTGCAGCAACGGCTTGGGCGTGGTATCGGTCAGCGGCCGCATGCGCTCGCCGCGACCGGCTGCCAGCACCATGGCTTTCATGTCCGTCATCGTCATGCTCAGAAGGTGAAACCGGTCGCGGTCACTTCGCCGGACAGGTCGCGGATCAGCTCACCCAGCGGGCGCAGTTCCACATAGCGGTTGCACACCCGCTTCAGATAGGTGAGCACGCGCGGGATATCGTTCAGATAGCCGTCCTTGCCGTCACGGTGACTGAGCCGGGCGAAAATGCCGGCGACTTTCAGGTGGCGCTGCACGCCCATCCACTCGTAGTCGCGATACAGCTGGTCGATCGACGGGTCGACCGGCAGGCCGGCCTTGCGCGCCTTTTCCCAGTAGCGGATGACCAGGTCGAGACAGAACTCTTCATCCCACTCGACATAGGCATCTTTCAGCAGCGACACCAGGTCATAGGTGATCGGCCCGTACACCGCATCCTGAAAATCGATGACGCCGGGATTGTCTCCCGCGGACAGCATCAGATTGCGGCTGTGGTAGTCGCGGTGGACGAACACCTTCGGCTGGGCCAGGACATTGGCGACAATCCGTTCGACCGCTTCGTCCCAGACCTTGCGCTGGGCCAGCGTGAATGGTTTTTTCAGATGGGTACCGGCGAACCAGTCCGGAAACAGCGACATTTCCCGCGTCAGCAGCGCGGCATCGTAGTCCGGCAGCACACCGGGGCGGCTGGCGAGCTGGATGCGCACCAGCGCGTCGATGGCATCCAGATACAGTGCGCGGGCGTTGTCGGCATCGAGCACGTCCAGATAGGTGGTCGAGCCGAGGTCTTCCAGCAGCAGGAAGCCCTGATCGAGGTCACTGGCATGGATTTTCGGCACATGCACATCGGCAAACAGTCCGGCGACGTGGATGAACGGCCGGCAGTCCTCGTGCTCGGGCGGCGCATCCATCACCACGACGCTGCGGTCGGGCAGCACCGCGCGGAAGTAGCGGCGGAAGCTCGCATCGCTCGAGGCGGGCGTCAGTTCGAGGTTCGGTACGGCGCACTGGTCACTGACCCAGTTCTGCAGGGTGGAAAGTCGTGTCATCGGGTGTCCGGAATTGCGGCAAATGGCAAACTGTGCGATTTTACGCAAGATTTTCCACTGTCAGCCGGCATAATTCGTCGCAGTCCGACGCCAGGTTGCAGATAATGCTCCCATCGCCGGTTTTTCCACCGCAATCCAGTCCGCCCCCGCCCATGCGCATTTTTCGCGTGACCCCGCTTGTTGCCGCCTTGCTATCCGCATTCGCCGCAGCCGCCGAGCCCGCTCCAGCCACACCGACGACGCCCGCGCAAGCGACCGCCGCCGAACCGGAAACCACCGTCACCGCCGACCAGATCGACGGGATCGTCAATGATCGCCTGCATGCCGAAGGCAATGTCGTCGTCGTTCGCGGCGACCAGACCATCGAGTCAGACTGGCTCGATTACTACCAGGCCAGGGGCCGCGCACTGGCCGGCGACCGGGTCAAGCTGAGCCGCCCGACCGACACCGTCATCGGCCGCGACCTCGACTACGCGATGGACGAAAGCCGCGGCGTGCTGTTCGATGCCGACCTGACCCGCACCGACAGCAAGCTGCGCGGCAAGGGCGAGCGCGTCGACATGACCGGCAAGGACACCTACAACATTTTCCGTGGCCGCTTCACCACCTGTGACCCCGGCCGCGACGACTGGTACATCAACGCCCGCGATATCGACCTCGACTACACCACCAATGTCGGTACCGCCCGCAACGGTTACTTCGAGTTCCAGGGCGTGCCCATCCTGTGGACGCCGTATCTCGACTTCCCGCTCAGCAATGAGCGCAAGTCCGGCCTGCTGATGCCGACCTTCCGCTACGATTCCGGCAACGGCCTCGATTTCACGCTGCCGTACTACTGGAATATCGCACCGAACATGGATGCGACGCTGACGCCGCGCCTGATCGCCAATCGCGGCCTGCAGCTGGGCGGTGAATTCCGCTACCTGCAGCCGGGCTACAGCGGCAGCATTGCGGCTGAAGTGCTCGACGACCGGAAGGAAGGTCAGACGCGCGACTATCTGTCCATCCGCCACAACCAGCAGCTGACACCGGAACTGAATCTGGCGATCAACTACAACCACGCCAGCGACAGCAACTACTTCCGCGACCTCGGCAGCGGCCGTTTTGCCGTGGCCGACAACATCAACCTGCTGCAGGACGTGTCGCTGTACTGGAATCCGGGCTGGGGCAGCTGGACCCTGCGTGCACAGAAATACCAGACGCTGCAGGACCCGGCCGCCCCGGTCGATCCGCCGTACCAGCGCATGCCGCAACTGCTGTTCACCACCGGCACGGACGCGAATATCGGCCTCGGTACCCCGCTGAACCTGAAATTCGATTCGGAATTCGTCAGCTTTGCCCACCCGACCAAGCAGGAAGGCGAGCGCTTCATCGCCTACCCGTCGGTATCGCTGCCGCTGACCAGCAGCTGGGGTTACGTCACACCGAAGTTCGGTGTGCACTACACCGACTACAGCCTGAACAGCCGCTCCGGCACCGACCAGGAACAGGGCAACGAATCGCGCACGCTGCCGATCGTCAGCCTGGATTCGGGCATGTATTTCGAACGGCCATTGAATCTGTTCGGCCGCGACATGGTGCAGACCCTCGAGCCGCGGCTGTACTACGTGAACATCCCGTATCGCGACCAGTCGAAACTGCCGGTGTTCGACACCACGGAAAACACGTTCGACTTCGCGCAGATCTTTACCGAAAACCGCTTTACCGGCGGCGACCGCATCAACGATGCCAACCAGGTCACCTTCGGTGCGACCACGCGCTTTCTCGATCCCGAAAATGGCATCGAGCGCCTGCGCTTCGGCCTGGCCGGCCGCTACTCGTTCATCGACCAGCGCGTGACGCTGCCCGGTGGCACCGCGCCGCAGAAGGGGCTGTCGGACGTACTCGGCACCATCGGCGGCGACCTGAACCGCCGCACGTCGGTCGAAGCCAACTACCAGTGGAACAACACGCTGAAGGAAGCCGAGCGCTACAGCACCGGCATCCGCTACTCGCCCGATCCGGACCGGGTCGCGTCGCTGCGCTACCGCTACGACCGCCAGGTCCAGGTCGGCTCCCAGGTGTATGAAAACCAGCGCCAGATCGACCTCGGCGTCATGTGGCCGATCGCCCCGCGCTGGTATGGCGTGGCACGGGAAAACTACTCGCTGACCGACAGCACGCCGCTGGAACACCTGGCCGGCGTCGAATACCGTGCCGGCTGCTGGGCAGCGCGC
Source organism: Microvirgula curvata (assembly GCF_054781615.1). Lineage (NCBI taxonomy): Bacteria > Pseudomonadati > Pseudomonadota > Betaproteobacteria > Neisseriales > Aquaspirillaceae > Microvirgula > Microvirgula curvata. Next base: position 16,343 of record NZ_BAAGUB010000033.1, read on the forward strand.
TTCGTGGTCCAGCACTATGTATCCAGCCTGAACGACACCAAGACCAGCTATTTCTTCCAGCTGGAGTTGGCGGAATTCGGCCGTCTGGGCAACAATCCCCTCGATGCACTCAAGCTGGCCATCCCTGGCTATACCGAGTCAAACAAGAACGCTATCCTCCAATGAACCTTCGACCGCTCCTCCGCCCCTCCGCCCTGATCCTGGCCGCCAGTCTGCTGGCGCAGCCTGCGCTCGCCGCCGCCGAAGTCCGCACCGCCGACCGTATCGTCGCGGTCGTGAACAAGGGCGTCATCACCCAGCGGCAGTTGTCCGCCCGGGTGGCCGAGGCGGTGCAGCAGCTGAAGAAACAGAATGTGCCGCTGCCTGCCGACGCCGTGCTGGAACAGCAAGTGCTGGACCGCATGGTCAACGAGGAAGTGCTGCTGCAGTACGCGACCAACAATGGCATCCGCATCGACGACAACGAGCTCGACCGGGTGATCGACCGTCTGGCGCAGCAGAACAAGCTGACCACGGCGCAGTTCCGCGACAAGCTCAAGCAGAGCGGGACCAGCGAGCAGGCCTTCCGCGAGACCCTGCGCAAGCAGGTCATGATCGACCGCCTGCGCGAACGCGAAGTCGACAGCAAGGTGTTCGTGTCCGACAGCGAAGTCGATGCCGTACTGAAGAGCGCCGTCAATGCCAGCCGCACCGAATACCGGCTGGCCCATATCCTCGTCTCGCTGCCGGACCAGGCCAATCCGCAGGACATCGCCAAGAAACAGGCGCGTGCCAATGAGGCGATCGCCCTGCTGCAGGCCGGCAAGCCGTTCGCCCAGGTTGCCGCCTCGTTCTCCGATGCCGGCGATGCCCTCAGCGGCGGCGAACTCGGCTGGCGCAGCGCAGCCCGCCTGCCGGCACCGTTCGTCGCGGCCATCGACCCGTTGCAGGTCGGCCAGCACACGCCGATCCTGCGTTCTGCCAACGGCCTGCACATCCTGAAGCTCGAGGAAAAGCGCACCCGCGGCCAGGCGCAGATGGTCGAGCAGACCAGCGTCGCCCATATCCTGGTGCGTACCAACGAGGCGGTCAGCGAACAGGATGCCAAGAACCGCATCCTGCAGATCCGCGACCGCATCCAGAAGGGCATGCCGTTCGCCGAAGCCGCCAAGCTCTACTCCGAGGATGGCAGTGCCGCGCGCGGTGGCGAACTGGGCTGGGTCAACCCCGGCGACATGGTGCCTGATTTCGAGCGCGCCTATCAGGCGCTGAAGCCGGGTCAGTTGTCCGAACCGGTCCGCACCCAGTTCGGCTGGCACCTGATCCAGATCGCCGGTTCGCGCCAGCAGGACGTCGGCAATGAGCGCGAGCGCAACGAAGTCCGCCAGGAACTGCGCGCCCGCAAGGCCGAACAGGCCTACGCCGACTGGATGCGTCAGCTGCGCGACTCGGCCTATGTCCAGGAACGCCTGCAGGAACACTGATCGGCGCGCACGAACATGACCCTTCGCCCCGGCCTGCTGTACCCGGCGCTGCTTGCCGCGCTGCTCGCCGCGCCGGCGGCGAAGGCGGCCGGCGTCGACCGCTACCGCTGCGACAACGGCGTCCGCTTCACCGTGCGCGACATGCCGCTGGACCTGTCCGGCCTGACCCGTGTCGATCTGCGCTACCGTGATCGCCACTACCTGCTGACGCCGGTGGCATCCGAACAGGGCAACCGTTTCGAGAATGCCCAGCTGGTCTGGCAATGGCAGACGGACCCTCCGGGCAGCGCCCTGTTCTGGCGCGGCGCGGATGGTGAACACCGCTTTGCCGAGAATTGCCGCCAGATCGGCTGATATACTGCCTCCCATACCCACGTCCGGCCGCGCGCCGGACGTTCGCATTCATTGCTCGCCATGCTGATTCCCACCCTTGCTGCGGGAACCAGTCCATTACCCGGGATCCCATCATGGAAGACACCGACAAGATCCGCCTGTCCAAGCGCATGTCCGAACTGGGCCTGTGCTCGCGTCGCGAGGCGGACGACTACATTGCCCGCGGTCTGGTTCGCGTTGACGGCGTCGTCGTCAGCGAACTGGGCAGCAAGGTATTCCCGAACCAGCGCATCGACCTCGACCGCGTGGCCAGCGAGGCACAGGCGGCGCGGGTGACCGTGCTGATCAACAAGCCGATCGGCTATGTGTCCGGCCAGGCGGAAAAAGGTTACCAGCCCGCCGCCGCGCTGATCCTGCCGGCCAATCTGTGGGAAGGTGACGCCAGTCGCCAGACCTTCCGGCGCGAGCACCTGCAGGGTCTGGCACCGGCCGGCCGGCTCGACATCGACTCGACCGGCCTGCTGGTGCTGACCCAGGACGGCCGCATCGCCCGGCAGTTGATCGGCGAGGACTCGCCGGTGGACAAGGAATACCTGGTCCGGGTCGAAGGCCGCCTGAATGCCGACGGCCTGCGCCTGCTGAACCACGGCCTGTCGCTCGATGGCGAGGCACTGAAGCCGGCACGGGTGTGGTGGCAGAATCGCGACCAGTTGCGCTTCGTGCTGAACGAGGGCAAGAAGCGCCAGATCCGTCGCATGTGCGAACTGGTCGGCCTGCGGGTGGTCGGCCTCAAGCGCGTGCGCATCGGCAAGGTACTGCTCGGTGACCTGCCGCTCGGCCAGTGGCGCTACCTCGCCCCCGGCGAACGCTTCTGGTAGCAGCCGGCGTCAGCGCGGGCGCAATACCCAGGCCAGCACCAGCAGACCGCCGGCCAGAACCGGCCGGCGCGCCCGCAGGGCCCGGCGGCTGACCGCCAGCAGGCCCAGCCGCAGCACGGTCCGCCCCCGGCCATGCAGCAGGCGGTAGCGCGGCGCCGGCTTCACAGCGCCCCCGTTTTCAGCGGGTCGCCGGTGTCGATCGAAATCCGCCCTTGCTGGACCGCCTGCCGGTACGCATCGTAATCGGCCTCCACCTGGTCGGCATAGCCGTGCGCGTACCGCACCAGCGCATCGACCAGCACCGCACTCTGACCAAAGTAGCCGGCAATTTCCGCAGCCCGACCGCTGGACTTCGCATGCGCGCGCGCCAGCGTGCGGGCACAGACCCGGCCGTACGCTTCCAGCGTGCCGGCATCCATCTCGGCCAGCGACACCGAGGTTTTCATGTCACGCAGCTGCCGCACATAGAAGTGCCGTCCGGCCGGGCCCGTGGTCCAGCCGAGGAACACATCGCTGGCCGCCTGCATCAGCCGCTGGCCGGACACCACCCGCTCCCCCTCATGACTGAAGGCAGAGCGGCCGGTATGACCTTCCAGCACCGACGGTCTGGCCTCCTTGATCTGCAGGAACAGCGGCTCGTCGCCATCGTCCTGCAGCAGCATCACCAGGCAGCGGGTACCGACACTGCCGACCCCGACCACCTTGAATGCCATGTCTTCCATGCGGAACCGTGACAACAGCGCACGACGATCGTCGATCAGCGTGGCCAGGTAGTCCGCCATCATCGGCTCGACCATCGCCTGCCAGTTGCCGGAGGCCAGCCAGCTGTCGTCATTCGGCAGCAGCGAACCGTCGTCATGGGTATGGAACAGTGTCGGCGGCATTTCCTTGAACCGCAGCATGCCATTTTCGACGGTGGTGATCTTCGGCAGCAGTTTTTCATTGGTACGGCCGACCGCCTGCTGCGCCAGCTTGTTGAGTCGCTTCTTCAGCGCCGGGTCGTCCTCGACCCGCTGCTGCAGCATGTCCATCGACACCCGGTCGTACCAGACCGCCATCGCCCCCATGCCGGTCGCACGGTGAACAAAGGCCTGGTAGTTGGTGGTGGCCGCCCGGACAGCCGCCTCGATGGTGGCCGCGGAAAAGCCCTGTTCGCGCCCGGCCAGCACCAGGCTGACCAGCAGGCGCTTCAGATCCCATTCCCATGGTGCGGGATGGGTTTCATCGAAATCGTTGATGTCGAACAGCAGGTTGCGTTCCGGCGAGGCGAAAAAGCCGAAATTCATCAGATGGGCATCGCCACAGGCCTGGACGATGATGCCGCTGTCCGGCCCGGCGGCGAGATCGGCGGCCTGGATCAGCGACACGCCCCGGAAGAAGGCAAACGGCGACGCCAGCATGCGCTGGTAACGCAACGGCACCAGCGCCGGCACCCGCCCCTGGCTGGATGCCTCGATCATGGCGACCGGATCACGCGCCGCGGCCAGCGACAGTTCGCCATGGCTGCGGCGCGGGGTGAAGCGGCGTTGCGTCTTGCCATCGACATAGCGCTGCTGGGAACGGGAAAGCGTCATGGCGAAACTCCGCGGGCAGGACGAACGTATTCAGGATAGTGGCTGGCCGGACACCCGGCCAGCCCGGTCATGCCGTCTCTCAGACGCGGATCTGGCCGTCGCCGAGCACAATCCACTTCTCGCTGGTCAGCCCCAGCAGCCCGACCGGACCACGCGCATGGATCTTGTCGGTGGAAATGCCGATTTCGGCACCCAGCCCGTACTCGAAACCATCGGCAAAACGGCTGCTGGCATTGACCATCACCGAGCTGGAGTCCACCTCGCGCAGGAAACGGCGCGCCGACGTGTAATTCTCGGTCACGATCACATCGGTGTGATGGCTGCCGTAGTGGTTGATATGCGCGATCGCGCTGTCCAGCCCGTCAACCACCTTCAGCGCCAGGATCGGCGCCGCATATTCGGTAAACCAGTCGTCTTCGGTCGCCGCCGCCACCCTGTCCGCACCGACCAGCGCGCGCACCGTGTCGTCACCGCGCAACTCGACGCCCTTGTCGAGGTAGATCGCGCAGATCTGCGGCAGGAACTCCGCCGCGACCACCGCATTCACCAGCAGCGTTTCCATGGTGTTGCAGGTGCCGTAGCGCTGGGTCTTGGCGTTGTCGCAGATCGACAGCGCCTTGACCAGATCGGCGTCGACGTCGACATAGGTATGACAGTTGCCGTCCAGATGCTTGATGACCGGCACCCGCGCCTCGGCGCTGATGCGGGCGATCAGCCCCTTGCCGCCGCGCGGCACGATCACGTCGACGTATTCGGGCATGGTGATCAGCTGGCCGACGGCAGCACGGTCGGTCGTCTCCACCACCTGCACGGCGGTGGCCGGCAGCCCGGCCTGCTCCAGCCCGGCGCTGACGCAATCGGCAATGGCGCGATTCGAGCGGATCGCTTCGCTGCCGCCGCGCAGAATCACCGCGTTGCCGGCCTTCAGGCACAGGCCGGCGGCATCGGCGGTCACGTTCGGGCGGGCTTCATAGATGATGCCGATCACGCCGAGCGGCACCCGCATCTTGCCGAGCTGGATGCCGGACGGCCGGTAGGCGAAGCCGCCCATCTCGCCGACCGGATCCGGCAGCGTGGCAATCTGGCGCAGCCCTTCTGACATGGTCGCAATGGTCTTTTCGTTCAGCGTCAGCCGGTCGATCATCGCCGGTGCCAGGCCATCGGCCAGCGCGGCGGCCACATCCTCGGCATTGGCTTCGAGCAGCGCGTCGGTGGCCGCATCGATCGCATCGGCAATCGCGTGCAGCGCGGTATTCTTGGTCAGCGTGTCGGCGCGCGCCATCTCGCGGCTGGCGGCGCGGGCGGCACGGCCCAGTTCGTGCATATAGGTCTGGATGTCCATCTCGCGTTTCCTCGGAATATGCCGTCGATGTTACAACAGTCAGCGAAGCCGGCGCGCCCCGCCATCAATCGTCGTGCAGCAGTCGCCGCTTCGCGAACTGGACGCCGAACCACACGCAGGCGGCGATCGGCACGATGGCCAGGCCGGTGGCCAGTTCGGGATTCACATGCCAGCCGGCAGCCTTGACCGCCTTGGCCGCATACGCAAACAGGCCGACGGCATAGTAGGTCAGCACGCCGACCGACAGCCCTTCGACCGTTTCCTGCAGTCGCAGTTGCAGCTCGGCACGCCGGTCCATCGACTGCAGCAGTTGCTGGTTCTGCTGTTGCAGGCCGACCTCGATGCGGGTCCGCATCAGCGCCGTTGCACGCTGCAGCCGCGTCGACAGCCGTTCCTGGCGCCGGGTGGCGGTTTCGCAGGTCGCCATGGCCGGCGCCAGCCGGCGCTCCATGAATTCGCGAAACGGCTGCAGACCGGCAATGCGCGACTCGCGCAGCTCGCCGATGCGCCGCCCGACCAGTTCGTAATAGGCGCTGGCAGCGGAAAAACGGTATTGGCTGGCACTGACGGCATCCTCCAGTTGCGCCGACAGCCCGGCCAGATCGGCCAGCAGCGCCGGCTCTTCGTCGGTCGCGCGCAGCCGCCGCGTCGCATCGCGCAAGGCGACACCGAGCAGGTCCAGTTCGCGGATCTGCTGCTTGGCCAGCGGCAGTGCCAGCAGCGCCAGCATGCGGTAGGTCTCGATCTCGAACAGACGACCGAGCATGCGCCCGGCCTGGCGGGCGCTCATGTCGCGGTTCAGCATCACGTAGCGCACGAAGCCGACTCCGGCATAGGCGTCGTCATGCAGCCGCAGGTCGGTCAGCGCCATCGCATTGCCGTCGGCCAGGTCGGCGCCGATCAGGTCATGGGCGGAAAACCACCGGGCCGCCATCTGGTCCAGCTGCCCGGCGGCGCCGGCATCGATGATCAGCGCATGGACGCCGGCCAGCATCTGCCCGGGCACGGTTTCCAGCCAGTCGTCCGGGATATGGGTCAGCGCGTTCTGCACGAACGGATCGCCGCCGGTCCCGTCCAGACCGAAGATGTAATTGACGAATTCGGTATGTCGCGACCAGCTGACGGTCAGCTCGCCGGCCCGGCCGACATAGTGCGTGGCGCCAGCCGGCGGCGCATCCATGCCGAGGCGGGCCGCCAGTGCGGACACGGCGGCCAGTTGCTCGCCGCTGTCGCGCTCGAAGAAAAACGTCAGTGACGTCAACCGGGCCGGCGCGGCCACCGGCAGCGAAGGTCGGGCATGGGCTTCGTCATTCAGTTCGGTCCGAAGCGGGTGCAGTGAGAGCGAGATCATGCGGCGATTCTCAGAGGGTATGTTGACGTTGTAAAGCAGCGTTCCTGCCGGGGCTGACCGCCTCAATAGACCAAAAAGAAATTACGTAAGGATTTTCCATTATTTTTTGGAATATTCGTTTCGCCTTAGCATGGCTCCACGCTACCCCACACCCACGGAGTCCCCCCGATGAAACGCACCCTGCTCTTCGCCGCGCTGCTGGCCACCGCCGGCCATGCCCTCGCTGCCGACTACAAACTGCTGAACGTGTCGTATGACCCGACGCGCGAGCTGTACAAGGACGTGAATGCGTCCTTCGTCAAGGAATGGCAGGGCAAGCATCCGGGCAATACCCTGACCATCCAGCAGTCGCATGGTGGCTCGGGCAAGCAGGCCCGCTCGGTCATCGACGGCATTCCGGCCGATGTGGTGACGCTGGCGCTGGCCTGGGACATCGACGAAATCGCCGAACGCACCAGGGCGCTGCCGGCCAACTGGCAGAGCCGCCTGCCGCACAATGCCAGCCCGTACACCTCGACCATCGTGTTCCTGGTCCGCAAGGGCAATCCGAAGAACATCAGGGACTGGGGCGACCTGGTCAAGCCGGGCGTACAGGTCATCACCCCGAACCCGAAAACCTCCGGTGGCGCACGCTGGAACTACCTCGCGGCCTGGGGCTGGGCGCTGAAGCAGCCTGGCGGCAACGCCCAGACCGCCACCGCCTACCTGAAGGAACTGTTCAGGCACGTGCCGGTGCTGGATACCGGCGCACGCGGCGCGACCATGACCTTTGTCGAACGCGGGATGGGCGATGTGCTGCTGGCCTGGGAAAACGAAGCGCTGATGTCGAAGAAGGAGCTGGGTCCGGACAAGTTCGACATCGTCGCCCCGAGCGTGTCCATTCTGGCCGAACCGCCGGTGGCGGTGGTCGACAGGAACGTCGACAAGAAGGGCACCCGTGCCATCGCCACGGATTACCTGAACTACCTGTACACGCCGGCAGCGCAGACCCTCATTGCCGAGAACTACTATCGCCCGATCGACAAGAATGTCGCTGCCAAATACGCGTCGCAGTTCCCGAACGTAAAGCTGTTCACCATCCAGTCGCTCGGTGGCTGGGCGAAGGTCGCTCACACCCACTTTGCCGACGGCGGCGTGTTCGACAGGATTTCGGTCAAGTAAGCAGACTGGCCATGCAGGCGGACGCCCGTCGCTTTCGGTCCGGCTGAAGTAAGAACAACGTCCGGCCCGGCATCGGTTAGAATGCGCATCGAAGTCAGCCGGACAGTCGCCGCCCGTTCGCGGGGGGAGGAAAGTCCGGGCTCCACAGAGCAGGATGCCGGCTAACGGCCGGGCGTCGCGAGGCGACGGAAAGTGGAACAGAGAGCAGAACCGCCGATGGCCGGGCAACCGGCACAGGCAAGGGTGAAAAGGTGGATTCCTTCGGGAACGGATCGGGCAACCGGTCCCGGTAAGAGCGCACCGCGGACGTGGCGACACGGACGGCAGGCTAAACCCCATCCGGAGCAAGACCAAGCAGGGAGCGCCAACGCGGCTCGCGTTGTTCCCGGGTAGGTTGCTGGAGCGTGCGGGTAACCGTACGCCTAGAGGAATGACTGTCTGGGACGGGCAACCGTCCGACACAGAACCCGGCTTACAGGCTGACTTCGCCAGATGCAGACAAAACCCCCGCACGCCACGTGCGGGGGTTTTGTTTTCAGACAGCGTTCCTCTTTATCCGCTACGACCCAAGCTGACGAACGAGGGTTAGCGGCATGACCAGCGTGAGGGGATGATGACTGAGCGGCGTGAATCCATAGCGGCTGTAGAACCGCGCTGCGTCGTCGTCCTTGGCATCGACCACAACGGCATTGATTCCTATCGACGCAGATAGTGACTCGACCCGCTTCAGCGCATCCAGCAGCAGCGTCTCTCCATATCCCTTCCCTTGCGAGGCCCCATCCACCGCCAACCGGCCCATGCGGGCAACCGGTATCACTCGGGGACGTTTTCTGGCCAGCCCGGGCGGAAAGTTCCCGGTAGGAATCTCGCTGGTCGCAAGCGCATAAAACCCAAGGATCTTGTCCGGTTCAGCGAGACTGGCAAGGACGAACGTCCTCGACAGGTCCTTCAATTGGTGCTGCCCGGCAACCTCCGCCAGCCAGCGGTCCAGTTCAGCGTGACCACAACGAAACGCACCACGCTCATGCGTCGAATTCAAAGGTTGAATCCGTGCCTGCATGAGGAACCTTTCTGGCGGAATAGCGTTCATGAGCGCCACGCAAGGCAGCATTGGGCTCGGATGGATGGTCCAGCAACTGACAGAAGCGCCTGGCCTCCTCATCGGACAATAAGAGAGATCGCTCCCTGGCCAGCACCTTTTCCGCGGCATCCAGCGCCGCCTGGACAACAAACTGGTTAAGCGTCGCGCCGGTCAGATCGGCAGCCTGCTGCAGGTGCTCCTGCACGCTCTGTGGAACACGCGCCGATATCCTCCCCCGGGCCGCAGCGGGGACAACCCGCTCTTTTGCTAGCGTCATTTCACTTCTCCCGGATACGTTGGCATCCGTGCAATCCATGTCAGAGAAACCGGCGTACGCCAGTATCAGTGCCATTATGGCACCACAAAAACAATAATGGCGCCAAAATGGCGCCATTATTGCTGATTGCTACGGCTTCGGTTTGGCTGCCGGTGTCGGCGCCGGGCAGGCGCAGGCGGCCGGCTTTTTTTTCTTCACCGTCTTCTTCCCGGTTTTTTTCCGCGCCGGCGCCTTGGTCGGCTTCAGCGCCGGCCGCACCAGCGGTTCGGCCACCGGCGCGGAGTAGATCGGCGGATACATATCGGTCACCACCGGCGCCGGCGGCACGGCCACCGTGCACAGCAGATTGCCGCGCACATAGCGCTGCCCGCGCCACAGGGTATTGGTAATGCCGCTGGTCTGGTTCGACAGCTGGTAGCTGGTGCAGCCACGCGCCTGCGCCTCCCGCGCCGCATAGTGCGACAGCGCCTCGTACAGCTGCGGCTGGCCCAGTCCCATATACGGCGCCCAGACGGTCAGCTCGGCGTCCTGGCCGCTGCTGAGCGGTCGCGCCGCATACTGGTACAGATTGCCGTCATCGAAGCCATGGTTGGGGGAGTTGACGCCGACAGCGGCGCAACCGCCGAGCAACGCAGGAATCAGGAACAGGCCGAGTCTTTTCATGGGGGGGATTATGTCATGACGACCGTGTGGGCCCCGGGTCGACGACGGGTGCAAAGTGAATATTCTGCCATTGCCGGGCCCGCGCCGGCACGCGGCACGTGCCTCATGCGGGATATCGATTGAAAGCGCACAAAATTTAGGCAAAAAGCTTTTTACCCGCTGTGGAAAAGCGATTAAAATGGCGCCCCTCGCTGCCCAATTGCCTATTTTTTAAGCACACATGAACATCGGTCCGCATCGTCTCCCCAACAAGCTTGTCGTCGCGCCGATGGCAGGGGTCACCGATCGTCCGTTCCGCATGCTGTGCCGGCGTTTCGGCGCCGGGCTGGCGGTCAGCGAGATGATTGCCGCGAATACCGCACTGGCCACCACCCGCAAGACGCTGAAGCGGGCCGACCACAGTGGCGAACCGGCACCGATCTCGGTACAGATCGCCGGCGCCGATCCGGCGCAGATGGCCGAAGCGGCCCGGCGCAATGTCGATTACGGCGCTGCCATCATCGACATCAATATGGGCTGCCCGGCCAAGAAGGTCTGCAATGTCGCCGCCGGCAGCGCGCTGCTGCGTGACGAGGCGCTGGTCGGCCGCATTCTGGAAGCCGTGGTCGGCGCAGTCGACGTGCCGGTCACGCTGAAGACCCGCACCGGCTGGAGCCGCGACCATCGCAATGCGCTGACCGTGGCCCGCATCGCCGAGGCCGCCGGCATCCAGGCACTGGCGCTGCACGGCCGCACGCGCGAGGACCTGTATCGCGGCGACGCCGAATACGACACCATCGCGGCGGTCAAGGCGGCGGTCTCGATCCCGGTCATCGCCAACGGCGACATCGATTCGCCGGAGAAAGCCCGCGCCGTGCTGGCGCACACCGGCGCCGACGCGATCATGATCGGCCGCGCCGCCCAGGGCCGGCCGTGGATCTTCCGCGAGATCCAGCACTATCTGGACACCGGCACCCGTCTGCCGCCGCCGGAGATCCGCGAAGTGCGCGGCGTGCTGCTGGAACACCTTGATGACCTGTATGGCTTCTATGGTGAATACCAGGGCTGCCGCGTCGCCCGCAAGCACATCGCCTGGTATACCAACGGCCTGCGCGATGCCAATGCGTTCCGGCAGGCGATGTACCAGCTGGAATCCACCGCCGGTCAGCACCGGGCGGTGGCCGACTATTTCGACCGCCTGGCCGAGCACGGTTCACGGCTCGACTATGCACAGTAACCCGCCTTCCGGACGGACGGCGACTTGTTCAACCTCGACGGCACGACAACAATGACACCACGCCACGACCATCTTTCCGAATCCATCCGGCTCGCCATGGAGCAGTATTTCCAGGATCTGGACGGAGAACAGCCGTGCGCCATCTACGACATGGTGCTGGCGCGGGTGGAAAAGCCGTTGCTCGAGGTCGTGCTCGATTACGCCGGCGGCAACCAGACCCGTGCCGCCGACCTGCTGGGCCTGAACCGGAATACGCTCAGGAAAAAGATGAAGATGTACCAGATGCTGTAAGCCCGGCGGGTCATGACGCCGGGAGGCGCCATGATCCGACCGCGACCGTGAACAGGCTCCTTTCCCTTTCGACTCTCACATCCATCAAGGCTGTCATGACCAAAATCGAACGCGCGCTGATCAGCGTTTCCGACAAGACCGGCATTCTCGACTTCGCCCGCGGCCTCGCCGCCCATGGCGTGGAAATCCTCTCCACCGGCGGCACTGCCAAGTTGCTGGCCGACAACAATGTGCCGGTCATCGAGGTCGCCGACTACACCGGCTTCCCGGAAATGCTCGATGGCCGGGTCAAGACCCTGCATCCGAAAATCCATGGCGGCATTCTCGGTCGCCGCGATCTGCCGGAACATGTCGCCAAGATGGTCGAACACGGCATCGGCAACATCGACCTGGTGTGCGTGAACCTGTATCCGTTCGAGTCCACCGTTGCCGATCCCGACTGCACCATCGAGGACGCCATCGAGAACATCGACATCGGCGGCCCGACCATGGTCCGCTCGGCAGCCAAGAACTGGGCCCACGTCGCCATCGTCACCGACAGTGCCGACTACGCACCGCTGCTCGAAGAACTGGGTTCGACCACCGGCGCCCTGTCGCGCGCCACGCGCTTCTCGCTGGCCAAGAAGGCCTTCACCCACACCGCCGCCTATGACGGCGCGATCAGCAACTGGCTGACTTCGCTGTCCGATGGCGAACTCAGCGGCAAGCCGAGCCGGGTCATCTTCCCGAACCGCCTCAATGTCCAGCTGGTCAAGGCCCAGGACATGCGCTACGGCGAAAATCCGCACCAGGCCGCCGCGTTCTACCGCGACCTCGACCCGGCACCGGGCGCCCTTGCCCACTACAGGCAGCTGCAGGGCAAGGAACTCAGCTACAACAACATCGCCGATGCCGATGCGGCATGGGAAGCGGTCAAGACCTTCGAGGATGCCGCCTGCGTGATCGTCAAGCACGCGAACCCGTGCGGTGTCGCCGTCGCAGCCGATCCGCTGACCGCCTACCGGCTGGCGTTCGCGACCGATACCACCAGTGCCTTCGGCGGCATCATCGCCTTCAACCGCGAGGTGGACGGCCCGACCGTCGAGGCCGTGACCGGCCAGTTCCTCGAAGTGCTGATCGCGCCGTCGTTCACCGACGAAGCGCGCCAGCTGATCGCGGCGAAGAAAAACGTCCGCGTGCTGGAAGTGCCGGTTGCCGCCGGCTCGAACCGCTTCGAGCTGAAGCGCGTTGGCGGCGGCGTGCTGGTACAGACGCCGGACATCAAGAACGTCACCGCCGCCGAGCTGAAGGTGGTCACCAAAGCCCAGCCGACCGCGCAACAGCTTGGCGACCTGCTGTTCGCCTGGCGTGTGGCCAAGTTCGTCAAGTCGAACGCCATCGTGTTCGTTGCCAACGGCCAGACCGCCGGCATCGGCGCCGGCCAGATGAGCCGCGTCGACTCGACCCGCATCGCTGCCCGCAAGGCGCAGGATGCCGGTCTGGCACTGAAGAACGCCGTGGCCGCGTCGGATGCGTTCTTCCCGTTCCGCGACGGGGTCGACGTGATCGCCGAGCAGGGCATCGCCGCCATCATCCAGCCGGGTGGCTCGATGCGTGACGAGGAAGTGATCGCCGCAGCTGACGAACACGGCATCGCCATGGTATTTACCGGCTTCCGCCACTTCCGCCACTAAGCCCGTGACCAGGAAAAAAACACCCCTGCTGCTGTTTCTGGCCATTCTGGCGCTGGCGGGCATCGTGCTGGCCGTCCTGGTCCGCATGCTGACCACCACGCCGGCTGCCGCCGTGTCCGCTGCCCCCGCCGCCACGGCGGTGGCGGTGGCACCGGCACCCGACGGCCGGACGCTGGAACGCGGTCTCGAGCACTATCGCAGCGCGCAGAAGATGAGCGCCGGTCCGAAACCCGGTCGCTGGCTGGTCGATGCCGAGACCCAGAACGGCCCGACCCGCCTCGACGGCCACTTCCTCGCCCCGCAGTTCTTCACCGCCGCCGACGGTGTGCATTACGCGCTGACCGCCTTCGTGGCCGACACCGTGGATGCACAGGGCGACGGCATGGACAGCTTCGCGGCTTCCGGCCAGGTGCGAACGCTGCTGTTCGCCGACCAGGCCGGCGACTTCGTGCTGAAGGACAGCCGTACCCTGACCGCCGGTACCCAGGGCATGGCGCCCGGGGTCCGGCTGGTCCGGCTCGGCGAGCAGGCCTGGGGCTGGCAGATCAGCAATGGCTGGACGCACATGGGCTACAGCCGCGAGAACGTCGAATTCTTCGCTGCGCGCGACGGCCATATCGTCCCGATGGGCGAGCTGGTCACCAGCGCCAGCGATGCCGGCACCTGCCCCGATGCGTCGAACTGCCCGGTCAGCACCGAGCTGACCGCCAGCTGGCGCCTGGTTCCCGAGGCGGGCAAGCCGTTCTATTCACTGGAAGTCGACTGGAGCGGACGGCTGCGCGGGCAGGCCATCCAGCGCAAAATGACACTGCAACCGGATGCGGCCACCCTGCGCTATCCGGTGCCCAAAGCATTCAACATCTCGTTCTAGGCCTGGCCGACGAACGGACCACCGGGGTCGTCGCTGACGGCCCGTGTCGCAGACATTGAGGAAACAGCATGAAAGTCATGGTCATCGGCGGGGGCGGTCGCGAGCATGCGCTCGCCTGGCGCATCGCCAAATCGCCCCGCGTCTCCAAGGTCTTCGTTGCCCCCGGCAACGCCGGTACGGCGCTCGACCCGCACCTGACCAATATCGCCGTCACCGACATTCCCGCGCTGGTGGCATTCGCCCGCGACGAGGACGTTGCGCTGACCGTGGTCGGACCGGAAGCGCCGCTGGCGGCCGGCGTGGTCGATGCGTTCCGCGCGGCCGGGCTGAAGATCTTCGGCCCGACCCAGTATGCGGCCCAGCTTGAATCGTCCAAGGACTTCGCCAAGGCATTCATGAAGCGCCATGGCATTCCGACCGCCGCTTATGAAACCTTCAGCGATGCCGCCGCCGCGCACGCGTATATCGACCGCAAGGGCGCACCGATCGTCATCAAGGCCGATGGCCTGGCCGCCGGCAAGGGTGTGATCGTGGCAATGACGCCGGAAGAAGCGCATGCCGCCATCGACGACATGCTGCTCGGCAACAAGATGGGCGACGCCGGTCACCGTGTGGTGATCGAGGACTTCCTCGTCGGCGAGGAAGCCAGCTTCATCGTCATGGTCGACGGCGACCATGTGCTGCCGATGGCCACCAGCCAGGACCACAAGCGCCTGCTGGACCACGACCAGGGCCCGAACACCGGCGGCATGGGTGCCTACAGCCCGGCACCGGTGGTCACCCCCGGCGTCCATGCCCGGGTGATGCGCGAAATCATCCTGCCGACGCTCGAAGGCATGAAGAAGGACGGCCACGTCTACACCGGCTTCCTGTATGCCGGGCTGATGATCGATGCCCAGGGCTCGCCGTCGGTGATCGAGTTCAACTGCCGCTTCGGCGACCCGGAGACCCAGCCGATCATGCTGCGACTGAAGTCCGACTTCACCGTACTGCTGGAAGCCGGCGTCAATGGCCGCCTGGACAAGGTAGAGGCCGAATGGGATCGCCGCGTGGCACTGGGTGTCGTGCTCGCCGCCGGCAACTACCCGGAAACGCCGAAGGCCGGCGACGTGATCAACGGCCTGCCGGCAGAAAGCGCCGACTGCGTCGTGTTCCATGCCGGCACCCGCTTCAACGAGCAGCAGCAGGTCGTTACCGCCGGCGGCCGCGTGCTGTGCGTGACGGCGCTCGGCGACAGCGTGCGCATGGCCCAGCACCGCGCCTATGAAGTGGCCGACCAGATCTACTTCGACGGCCGGCAGATGCGCCGTGACATCGGCGCCCGGGCACTGGCGCGTCGTCCCGCCTGAGCGGAGGGGTGAGCAGCGACGCCACAGCGGCCGTCGCTGCTCACCCATGCCGCTACAGCAGCACCGGCCGGTCCGGCAGCTCGTTCGGCCCGCCACCGGCCGGGAAATGGGTCGCAATGACCCCGGTCACCGCCGCAATGCCGTCCAGCGCACCGCCACGGAAGTCGCGGCGGCCAAAGGCCGTTTCCATCTGCTCGCAAATCCCGGCCCAGCCGGCCGCCCCCACCCTGGCATCGATGCCGCGATCGGCAACGATTTCGACCGCCCGGTCCGCCAGCAGCACATAAACCAGCACGCCGTTATTGTGCTCGGTATCCCAGACCCGCAGCAGCGAAAACACCTCGATGGCGCGGCTCTGCGCCGTGCGCCCGCCCAGGATCGCCCCCGGCGACAGCGCATCCTCGACCGCAAAGCGCACCTGCCCGCCATGGCGGCTTTCACCGCTGGCGATGGCGGCCTCGATCGCCGCCAGCGTCGCCGGCGGAAATGCCTGCCGCTGGCGCCAGCGTGTCATGCCCAGATGCCTGAACAGGCGTTTGCATACTGTCATTACCATTTTCCCGAAGCCCCACCACCACCAAAGCCCCCACCGCCGCCACCGAATCCGCCGCCGCGTCCGCCACCACCACCGAAGCCCCCGCCGCCAAAGCCGCCACCGGTCCCCACGATGCCGAGCAGGGTCAGCACGAAGGACAGCGCACCGGCACCGAGCGTCAGCAGCAAGGGGGTGGCAAACAGCCATTCGAACACCGCCGCCGTCCCCGCCCCCAGCAGCAGTGCGGCCGGCAGCCGGCCCAGCATGCTGCGCAGCAGCCCGCCCAGCACGAACACCGGCACCACGGCAAACACCAGCAGGTCCAGCCCGCCACCGCCGTTCTCGCCACGCGGCGCCTGCGGCGCCGGCAGGGGCTCGCCATCGATGACCGCCATCATGCTGTCTAGGCCGGCATCGATGCCGGCATAGAAATCGCCGTCACGGAAATGCGGCACGATGATTTCGCTGATGATCCGCTTGGCGGTCGCGTCATTCAGCGCGCCCTCCAGCCCGTAGCCGACCTCGATGCGCAGGCTGCGGTCATTCCTGGCCACGATCAGCAGTGCCCCGTCGTCGACCTTCTTGCGCCCGAGCTTCCATTGCTCGACCACCCGCATGCCGTATTGCTCGATGCTGTCGTCGCCAGTGGTCGGCACGATCAGCAGCGCCAGCTGGCTGCCCTTCTTCGCCTCGAAGGCCTGCAGCTTCTGCTCCAGCGCGGCGCGCTGCCCGGCGTCCAGCGTATCGGTCAGATCGGTCACCCGCGCGGTCAGCGCCGGCACCGCCACCGGCCCGGCGGCGGCGAACAGGCTGCAGACCAGGGCCACTGCCGTCAGCAGGGTCCTGGTCGTGGCGGCAAGGGTCATTTCGTCGTGCCCGGTGCCGCAGCGGCAGGCGCCGCCGGCGTGGTGCCGAAATCGACCGTCGGCGCCGTCGAGATGGCGCGTTCGTTTTCCACCGTGAAGTTCGGCTTGACCTTGTAGCCGAATGCCATGGCGGTCAGGTTGGACGGGAAGCTGCGCACGGTCAGGTTATAGTCCTGCACCGACTGGATATAGCGGTTGCGGGCCACGGTAATGCGGTTCTCGGTGCCTTCCAGTTGCGCCTGCAGATCGCGGAAGCCGGTATTGGCCTTCAGGTCCGGATAGTTCTCCGACACCACCAGCAGGCGCGACAGCGCGCTGCTCAGACCGGCCTGCGCCGACTGGAAGCGGGCAAACGCCTCCGGGTCGTTGACCAGTTCCGGCGAGGCCTGGATGCTGCCCACCCGCGCCCGTGCCTCGGTGACCTGGGTCAGCACTTTTTCCTCGTGCGTCGCATAGCCCTTGACCGTATTGACCAGATTCGGCACCAGATCGGCACGACGCTGGTACTGGTTCACCACTTCAGCCCAGCTGGCCTTGATCTGCTCGTCATTGGCCTGCAGCGTGTTGTAGCCGCAACCGGACAGGCTCAGCACCCATGCGGCGATCAACAGTTTCCATAGCGTGCGCATTTATCGACTCCCGGAATTGGCAATATCCGGAAGTATTGTAGAAAAAGGGGGCAGGCAGGGTAACGGAATGCAAAAAACCACGGAAATATGCCCGTGGCTTTTGCACTGCCGGGGTCCGGTTCAGCTCGCCGCCACCCCGTACTGCTGACGATAGGCCTGCACCCGCTGCAGGTTCTGTTCGAGTTCCGGCGCGCCGGCCAGGTAGCCGAGCAGATCGTCGAGGGTTGCGATGGCGACCACCGGGATACCGAACTGTTCGGCTACTTCCTGGGTGGCCGACAGCGTGCCCTGACCGCGTTCCATCCGGTCCAGCGCAATGGCGACACCGGCCGGTTCCGCGCCGGCGGCACGGATCAGCTCGACCGATTCGCGCACCGAAGTACCGGCGGAAATCACGTCATCGATCACCAGCACCCGACCACGCAGCGGGGCGCCGACCAGCACGCCGCCTTCGCCATGGTCCTTGGCTTCCTTGCGGTTGTAGGCGAACGGCACGTCGCGACCACGTTCGGCCAGTGCCATGGTCACGCCACCGGCCAGCACGATGCCCTTGTAGGCCGGGCCGAACATCATGTCGAAGCCGATGCCGCTGGCGTCGATCGACTGGGCATAGAAGCGCGACAGTGCCAGCAGGCTCGCGCCGTGGTTGAACAGGCCCGCATTGAAGAAGTACGGGCTCGGCCGGCCGGCCTTGGTAACGAACTCGCCGAAGCGCAAAACCTGCTCATCGACGGCGAAACGAATAAAATCCTGACGAAAATCGCTCATGGCCCCACTCCTGATCCGGTGGCGGCCGTCCAGCGCGGCCGCGCAAACGGCGCGAAGCATACCCGTGCCGGCGCCTCGCGTCACGCCGCATCCCGCCCCGCAACCCCCTTCCCGGAGATCCACTTTGCCACGCATCATCAGCGCCAACCTCAACGGTATCCGCTCGGCGGACAAGAAAGGGTTTTTCAACTGGCTGGCCGGCAGCGGCGGCGACATCGTCTGCGTACAGGAGCTGAAGGCCCAGGACGCCGACCTGTCGCCCCTTCACCGCCAGCCGCCCGGCTACCCGTTCAGTGCCTTCCATTGCGCGGAGAAGAAGGGCTACAGCGGCGTCGGCATCTATGCCCGCCAGCAGCCGGACCGGGTGATCGAAGGACTTGGCCTGCCCGAGTTCGATGCCGAAGGCCGCTATCTGCGCGCCGATTTCGGCCCGCTGAGCGTGATTTCGCTGTACCTGCCGTCCGGCTCGTCCAGCGAAGAGCGCCAGCAGGTGAAATTCGCCTTCATGGCCGCCTTCCTGCCGCAACTGGAAGCGCTGATCGCCGAAGGCCGTGACCTGGTGCTGTGCGGTGACTGGAATATTGCCCACAAGGAAATCGACCTGAAAAACTGGAAGGGCAACCTGAAGAACTCCGGCTTCCTGCCCGAGGAACGCGCGTGGCTGAGCGACGTGTTCGACCGCGTCGGCTTCGTCGACGTCTGGCGCCGGCTGTATGCGGACATCCCCGGCTACACCTGGTGGTCGAACCGCGGCCAGGCCTATGCCAAGGACGTCGGCTGGCGCATCGACTACCAGATCGCCACACCGGCACTGGCCGCGCGTGCCACCTCGGCCAGCGTCTACAAGGACGAGAAGTTCTCCGATCACGCGCCGCTGATCGTCGACTACAGCTAACGCCGCAACGCCGCGCGATATTGCGACGGCGTTGCGCCAAGCGCGTCGCGAAAGCGCCGCGTCAGGTGGCTGCCGCTGGCAAAGCCGCAGGCCGCCGCCACCGCGGTCAGCGGCAGGTCGCCGTCGCGCAGCAAGCGGCGCGCGCGGTCGAGCCGGCGCGCAATCAGCCAGGCGTGCGGTGGCAGGCCGAAGCTGGCGCGAAACGCACGGGCAAAGTGGAATTCGGACAGCGCGCACAGCCCGGCCAGTTCGGCCAGCGTGATCTCGCCATCCAGCCCGGCATCGATATAGTCGACCAGCCGCCGGCGCAGCGCCGGCGCCAGCCCGCCCCGGACCGCGCACGGCCGCCAGCCGCTGTGCTGGCGCACCAGGTGCAGCAGTGTCTGCTGTACCAGTTCGTTCGCCGCCAGCCGCATGGCATCCTCCGTCCAGTCGATGGCGTGGATGCGGCGACACCAGCCTGCCAGCACGGCATCGTCCAGATAGGTCAGGTCGGCCAGCTGCACCGCGCGGGGTTCGCGATCCATGCTGGTCACGATCAGTTCGGCCAGCCGGGTCGGCGAGAAATACAGGTGGACGAAGTGCAGGTCGCCGTCGATGACCCATTCCGACGCATGGTCGCCCGGCAGCAGGCACAGTCGCCCCGGTGCGCCATAGTGGCCGGGCTGGCTGCGCCGCCAGGTGCCCTGCCCGCCGGACAGGTACAGCGACAGCGTATGACTGCCCGGTTCGCTGTAGCAGGTCTGGTCGTCGTGGTTGCGCCATTCGGCCACGCCGATGCCGTCGCTGAGCATGGCGGCGCGTTCGAGCGTGGCATGCGAGCGCTCGGACAGGATGGTGAAGATCTGATGGTCCAGCGACGAGTCCATGTGCGGCAGTGTACTGCCGACCGACCGCGCATGCTGCCGCGCAGCAACAAAAGCGCAAGAACGTGCAAGCAGCAACGGCCATCACTGGTGATGATGGAAACATTCCCGTCTCCGGATGTTTCATCATGAATGCCCTGCTTTACCTGTCCGTCGTGCTGATCTGGGGCACGACCTGGATCGCCATCAAGATGCAGCTCGGCGAGGTGCCGGTCAGCCTGTCGATCGGCTGGCGCTTTGCCCTGGCCGCCGCCGTGCTGTTCGCCATTCTCGCCGTGCGTCGCCAGCTGAAACCGCTGCCGTGCCAGGCCTGGGGACTGGTATTCGCCCAGGGCCTGTGCCTGTTCTGCGTCAATTTCCTGTGCTTCTACCATGCAGGGGACTACATCACCACCGGACTGGAAGCGGTGGTGTTCTCGACGGCTGCGCTGTGGAATGCGGTCAATGCACGCCTGTTCCTCGGCCGCCGCATCGCCCCGAACGTGATTCTCGGCGGCGCCGTCGGCCTGCTCGGCCTGCTGGCGCTGTTCTCGCCGGAGTTCTCCCACACCTCGGGCATGCGCACGGCCATCGGCCTCGGCCTGAGTCTGGTCGGCACCCTGTGCTTCTCGGCCGGCAACCTGCTGTCGGCGCGGCTGCAGTCACTCGGCCTGAAGCCGCTGTACACCAACGCCTGGGGCATGCTGAGCGGTGCGCTGGTGCTGCTGGTCGGCAGTGCGGCGGCGGGCGTGCCATTCGTGTTCGACCCCAGCCCCGGCTATGTCGGCGCGCTGCTGTATCTGGCGATTCCCGGCTCGGTGATCGGCTTCACCGCCTACCTGATGCTGGTCGGCCGGCTTGGCCCGGAGCGCGCCGCCTACTGCACGGTATTGTTCCCGCTGGTGGCGCTGAACATTTCGGTGTTCGCCGAAGGCTATGTATGGACACCGCTGGCGCTGGCCGGCGTCGCCCTGGTCATGCTCGGCAACTGGCTGGTGTTCCGCCCGGCGTCGGCCGGGTCCGGCTGGCCGCTGTGGCGGCGGGCGAAGTCCGGCTGCTAGCGCAGCAGCCCCCACAGCATGTCGGTCGCCATGACCACAATCAGGGCGGCGAACACCTTCTTCAGCCGGCTGACCGGCAAGCGGTGCGCCAGCGCCGCGCCCAGCGGTGCCAGCGCGCTGGTGATCACGCACAGCGTGATCAGGCCCGGCAGATAGATGAAGCCGGCCGACCACGGCGGCAGGCCGGGAGCCTGCCAGCCGCTGATCAGGTAGCCGATCGCGCCGGACACCGCGATCGGCCAGCCGAGCGCGGCACTGGTCGCAATCGCCCGCGGTACGGCGATCTGGCACCAGACCATGAACGGCACGCTCATCGAGCCGCCACCGATGCCGACAAAGCTGGAAACCAGCCCGATCAGGCCACCGGCGACACCCATGCCGGCGGTTTGCGGCAGAGTACGCGTGCCCTTCGGCTTCTTGTCGAGCAGCATCTGCGCCGCAACCGCGTACGCATAGACGACAAAGAACCATTTGAGTTCGCGGCTGGGCAGATAGCCGGCGACCTGGGTGCCGGCCAGCGTGCCGATCACCATCCACGGTGCCATCCGGCGCACGATGCTCCAGTCGACGGCACCGCGCAGATGATGGGCGCGCACGCTGGACATGCTGGTGAACACCATCACCGCCAGCGAGGTGCCGAGTGCCAGGTGCTGGACATGGGTATGGAAACCGCTGGCCTCCAGCGTCCACACCATGGCCGGCACGATGATCAGCCCGCCCCCCACCCCCAGCAGGCCGGCCAGAAAACCGGCAATGACACCGACGCCGGCCAGCGCGGCCAGAATGGACAGATCGGGCACTAGCGCCACCTTTCGTGAATCAGTTTCCAGTGTGCCGGATCGACCGGCATGGCCGACAGCCGGCTGCCCGGCGCCAGCACCTGCAGGGTCGCCAGCTCGGGCACGGCACGCAGTTCGGCCATGGTGATGACCCGCGGATAGCGGGTGACGAACGACACGTCGACCGAATACCAGCGCGGCTGGTCCGGCGTGGCTTTCGGGTCGAAGTAGCGGCTGTCGGGATCGAACTGGGTCGGGTCCGGATAGGCGGCCGATGCAATGTCCATCTCCCCGGCCAGGCCGATCTCGCGGCAGCTCGAATGCCACAGGAACGCCCGGTCGCCGGGCCGCATGCGGTCGCGGATAAAGTTGCGCACCTGGTAGTTGCGCACCCCGGTCCACTCGCCACGCCCGTCGCGGGCAAGGTCGTCGATCCCCCAGCAGGCGGGCTCGGACTTCATCAGCCAGAACATGTCATTTCACTATGCGGAAGGAATCGATTGTGCCTGCGGCGAACGGCAGGAACAAGCAGGCGATCAGCGGGCGGGCCGCCAGACGCGCTGTTCGGTCAGGACCCGGTCCAGCGGCAGGTCGTGCGCCTCGCGCGGGATGGCGTCGGCGCGCTGGCAGGCAAACGCGCAGCCGAACAGCCACGGACGGGCGTGGCGGCGCATCAGCGGAGACAGGGTGCAATCGTAGTAGCCGCCCCCCTGGCCGAGCCGGTAACCGGCGGCATCGAAACCGACCAGCGGCATGAATACCGCCTGCAGGCGCGAGGCCGGCACCACCGGCCCGAGCGGTTCGACGATGCCGAGCCGGCTGACGCGCCAGCGGGTGGACGACGTGAGTTCGACGAAGCCAAGCACCCGGCCGCGCGCCGGCACCACCGGCCAGAACACCCGGCAGCGGCGCGCGAGCGCGCGCGCAATCAGCGGCGCGAGCGAAAGCTCGCTGCCACTGGCGTGATAGACGGCGATTCGACGACCCGGCGCCAGATAGGACTGGGCCCGGATGGCGACCCGGTTCGCGGCGGAAAGCCGGTAACGGGGCGTCAGCATCAGCCGTTTGCCGCGCAGTTCGCGGCGCAGGGCGCGCTTGGCTTCCGTCAGGGTCATGGGGAGGGAGAAGAGGGTAGCCCCCGCAGGTGCCGATTAGACTTGTCATCCCGAACCTGAGGTTCAGGTGGCCACCGGCAGCGCATTTCGGGCGCACCGGCTAGCGGCACGACTCGCCCACGCGCAATCAGCTGGCAGCCTTTTAACATCTATTGGTTCAGAGAATTTAAGCCTTCCCGAACACCGCAGGGGACTAAAGCTGTAAGAGATCAGAACAAGTCGGCCTGGGCCTGTATGGCGCGCTGTGCCGTCTCGTCGATGGATTCTATTTTACGTTGAATCGCTTCCATGTCCAGCGGATTTTCGACCCGTTTCAGCATCAGGTCATGGGTCAGATTCAGCGCGGCGAGGATGGCGATGCGCTCGCCGTCGACCACCCGGCTGTTGTCACGGATGGTGCGCATTTTCTCGTCGAGGATGCGGGCGGCGGCCATCAGGCTGTCGCGTTCTTCGGACGGGCAGGAAAAGGTGAAGCGGCGGCCAAGCAGATCGAGGCCGACGGTGACGGTATCACTCATTTATCGATCTCCGGCAGTCGGGTCAGGAGGGCTTCGATGCGCGAGCGCGTGGTATCGAGCCGGGCAGTCAGGTCGGTATTGCGCGCTTCGGCATCCTGCGCGCGCTGTTCGGTCACCGCCAGCCGCGCGGACAGGTCGACCAGCCGCTGTTCGGCGGCGGCCACGCGTTCGTTCGCGGTGCGATTGGCCTGCTCGAGCGTCTCCCGCTCTGCGCGCAGGGCGCGATTCTCATTGCCGAGGCGGGTGGCCAGTGCGGCCAGCTCGCTCACGCTGGCCTGGAGTTTTTCGAGTTCGGTATCCATATCCGGGGCACTGTAGCGTGGCCGTCCGACAGGGTCAAATCCCGGCCGGTCACGGCCGGCTGCGGGCACTGTCCAGCACGCGGCAGACCGCGCTGGCGCCGTCGGCAAGGCGCGGACCCGGCCGGCTGACCAGGTCTTCCGGCAGGCCGTACAACTGCCCGTTCGCCACCGCCGGAATCGTCGTCCAGCGCTTCCACGCCGCGAGCCGGTCGACATCGCCCGGCACCAGCATCACCGCTGGTCGCGCCGCCATCACCGCCTCGACCCCGACCTGCGGCACCCGCGGCGCCAGCGCGGCAAACACATTGCGGCCGCCGCACAGCGCGACCAGTGCCGAGATGAACTGGCGGCCGTTGACCGTCATCAGCGGCGACACGTTGATCTGGATGAAGACCGGCAGCGGCGTCAGTCCGGCATGGCGTTCGCGCAGTGCGGCGATCCGGGTCCGGAACGCCGCGGCCTGACGACGGCCACCGTCACTGAAGCCGCTGAGGATGCCGAGCTTTTCCATGCTGGCCGGCACGGTATCCAGCGAGTCCGGTTCGGTCAGATAGACCGGGATGCCGAGCGCCCGGATTCGCGCCAGCTCGCGCGGGGCATTGCCGCTGGCCCAGCCGACCACCAGATCCGGCTTCAGCGCCATGACCTTCTCCACGCTGACGCCGCTGTAGCCACCGACGCGCGGCAGGCGGCGGGCGGCATCCGGCCAGTCGCTGTAGTTGGTCGCCCCGACCAGCCGCCCGCCAGCACCGATCGCGTACAGCATTTCCGTCGCATGCGGTGCCAGTGAAATGATGCGCCGCGCCGGCTGCGGCAGTGAAACGCGGGCACCGGTATCGTCGCTGACGCTGACGCCGGCCGGTGTCGCCATGGCCGGCAGCGGGCACAGGCAGAGCAGCAGGGCCACATGGCGCACTCGCTTCATTGCGACGCCCCTCCCTTCAACACCAGCGGCAGGCCGGCGGCAACCAGGGTGACCCGGTCGGCAATGGCGGCAACCGACTGGTTCAGCCAGCCCAGCTCATCGACGAACCAGCGCGTTTCTGCGCCCATCGGCACCACGCCGAGGCCGATTTCATTGCTGACCACCACCACGTCGCCCGCCGCCGAGGCCAGCGCGTCGAGCAGCGTGGCCCGCGCCTGCGGATAGCGTTCCGCCTCCCCCGGCGCCAGAAAGTGCGCCAGCCACAGCGTCAGGCAGTCGATCAGCACCAGCCCGTCCGGACGCGCGGCATCCTGCAGCGCGTCACTCAGGGCCACACCGCACTCGACCGCCCGCCACGACGCCGGCCGGCGTGCCTGGTGCATCGCCACCCGGTGGGCAAACTCGGCATCACCGACACTGGCGGTCGCCAGGTAATGCACCGGGCCGACGTGGGCCAGCGCCAGTTTCTCGGCATGGCGGCTTTTGCCCGAACGGGCGCCGCCGGTGATCAGATGCAGCATGGAACCTCCTGCCGGGGATGCCGGACGCACGGTCTTACTTCGGTTGCCAGTTCACGCCGACCAGCCACTCGCGGCCCGGCTGGTTGAAACTCCGGATCAGCGTGTAGTCGCGGTCGAACACATTGTTGACCCGCGCGTACAGCGTGGTGGTCGGGGTCAGCCGGTAGTCGGCATACAGGTCGACCAGACCATAACCGGCCAGCGGCTGCTTGTTGGCCGGATCGCTGTAGCGCGAGCCGGCGGCGGTCAGGGCACTGCCCAGCGTGACCGGACCGATGTCGCGGCTGACGTCGACGCTGCCGAACACCCTGGCGCGCTGCGACAGCTGGTTGCCATTGCTGCGATCCTCACCGTCCTGCCAGTTGACGTTGGCGGCGATGCGGGTACCCAGCAGGGTGGTGCTGCCTGCCAGCGCCAGACCGCGGATGCGGGCCTTGTCGACGTTCTCCGCCGTGCACGGACCGCTGCCGCTGCACACATAGCCATTGATCATGTCGTCGATGCGGTTCTCGAACGCCGTCAGCCGCAGCATGCCGTATGCCCCGTTGTACTCGGCACCGACTTCCCCGTTGCGGGCCGACTCCGGCTTCAGGTTCGGGTTGCCCTGGAAACCATAGGCCAGCGGCCAGTACAGATCGTTGAAGGTCGGCACGCGGAAAGCGGTCCCGTAGTTCGCGGTCAGCTTGATGCTGTCGGTCAGCCGGTAGCCATAGCCGAGCGAGCCGGTGGTCTTTTCACCGAACTGCGAGTTGTCGTCATGACGCAGCGACGCATTCAGCAGGTGGTCGCCGAAATTGCCGCTCCAGCCGGCGAACACCGCCTTGTTGTTGCGTTCGTTCCGGGTATAGGCCTGCGTGCTGTCGACCTTCTGGTTCAGGTACTCGGCACCCAGCACCACCCGGCCGGCCACGCCGAGGTCCAGGTCGTTCTGCCAGGTGTAGGTATCCTGGGTGGTCTTGTACAGACCGGAGCGATCGAGATTCACCCCGCTGTAGGTCTCGTAGCGATCGACACCGTTGGTCACGGTCAGCGTGCTGGTCCATACATCGCTGAAGCGGTCTTTCAGGTACACGCTGTTGCTCTGGACGCGCTGCTTGTTGTAGTCGTCGGCCAGCGGCGTGCCGTTGTCAAAGTCGGCCTTGCCGAAGGACTGGAACAGCTTGATGCCGATTTCATGGCCGTCGACGATCTGGTGCGACACATTGGCGCTGTAGCTGAGGTTGCGGTAGCCGTCATCGTCCGGGTTGTAGCTGAACGTGTTCTGCGCATTGGTGGCGGAGAAGCCGCCATCGGTCCCGCGACCGGCCACGTTCAGCGAGAACGAGGTATCGCCGACCACGCCGCCGATGCCGCCGCCGACGCGCCAGGTGCCGTCATTGCCGACGCCGGCGCTCAGGTACGGCTTCGGTGCGCCCTTGCCCTGTTTGGTGAAAATCTGCACCACGCCGCCGATCGCATCAGCGCCGTACAGCCCGGATACCGGGCCGCGCACGATTTCGATATGGTCGATCAGTTCCAGCGGGATCTGTTCCAGCGCGGTCTGCCCCGAAGTCGCCGACGATACGCGCACGCCGTCGATCAGCACCACCGACTGCTTGGAGCTGGTACCGCGCAGATACAGCGCGCTCGCGCGGCCATCGCCGCCGTTGCTCGCATACTCGACGCCGGACTGGCGCGCGAGCAGCTGCGGCAGGTTCAGGCCGCCGGCACGGGCGATTTCCTGCTGGCCGATCACGGTCACGTCACGGGTCTGTTCACGGCTGTCGGTGGCGGAACGGTTGGCGGTCACCACGATTTCGCCGGCGGTGGTGGCGGGTTCGTCAGCGAACGCATTCGCCACTGCCAGCGACGCCAGGCTGGCGACAAACCATTTGCTACGGATATTGCACTTCACGAAAAACACTCCCTGGAAACGGATCAGGAGTGCGAGAAAGACAGGCGCATGGCCTTTCAGAATGGACAATCGGCGCGGCCCGGCCTGATGCCGGTCGCGCTGTCGCTGTCATACCGCCTCCCCGCGATACTCCACTGCAGATTGCCTGGGCCGGTCTCCGGGCTGGGTTCCCGCGGCCTCGCCTTCCCACCCTGTCGGGCAGTGGCGCGTGAAGCCGCTTGCATGCGAACCATACCGTTGCGGGGGCAGCGCCGGCCTGTCACCGGCTTCCCGTTTCATCCGCGCCTGACGGCGGCGGACACCCTGGCAAGATGGAGCCGGATTATAGCGGCGGCATGCCGGCATGACAGCCCGCAAGATCAAATTACGCCGTAATGCCGATTGAAGCGCTGCCGGCGCAGCGGTAAGGTCTCGCGTTCGATTTTCGCCGCCCCGCAAGACGGGACGATTCCCTTCTCTCTTCCGGAACCCCCTGATGCCCCATCCCGATGCGTCCGCCTTCGATGCCGCCGTCGCCCGCCAGGCGCGACTGACCAAACCCGCCGGCAGTCTCGGCAAGCTGGAAACCCTCGCCTGCCAGTTCGCGGCCTGGCAGGGCCGCGCCATTCCCTCGCGCCTGCGCCCCGCCATCACTGTCTTTGCCGCCGACCATGGCGTCGCCCGCAGCGGCGTCTCGGCTTATCCGGTCGAAGTCACCGCCGAGATGGTGAAGAACTTCGTTCGCGGCGGGGCGGCAATCAGTGTGCTGGCGCGGGAAATCGACGCGACACTGGAAGTGGTCGATGTCGGTGTGGCGGCAGACTTCGATCCGGCCATGCCGATCGTGCATGCCAAGGTCCGCTACGGTTCGCGCAATCTGTGCGACGAACCGGCCATGCAGGAACAGGAATGCGAACAGGCGATCGAAGCCGGCCGCGCCGCCGCCCGCCGCGCCATTGCCGCCGGTGCAACGCTGCTGATCGCCGGTGAGATGGGCATCGGCAACACCACCCCGTCGGCCGCGCTGATCTGCGCACTGAGCGGCGCCCGCCCGGTCGATGTGGTCGGGCGCGGTACCGGTGTGGACGACCAGGGCATGGCCCGCAAGCGGGGAGCGGTCGAAAAGGCGCTGCTGCGCGCCCGGACTACCGACACGGCGGCCGGCTGGCTGGCCGAGGTCGGCGGGCTGGAAATCGCCGCCATTGCCGGTTACTACCTCGAAGCCGCCAGCGCCGGTGTACCGGCACTGGTTGACGGCTTCATCACCGCAGCCGCGGCCCTGGTCGCCTGCGGCATCGATATCGACACCCGCGACTGGCTGCTGGCCTCGCACCGTTCCCGGGAACTGGGTCATGAGCTGGCACTGACCGCGATGGGGCTGGAGCCGCTGTACGACTTCGGGCTGCGCCTCGGCGAGGGATCCGGCGCGGCGCTGACCGTGCCGATGCTGCAGATGGCGATCCGGCTGCATGCCGACATGGCCACCTTTGCCGAAGCCGGCGTCAGCGACCGGGACCACGAATGAAGCGCATTACCTTGTGGCGGCACGGCGAGATCGACGCCGCCGGCCTGCTGGTCGGCCGGCGCAGCAACCCGCCGCTGACCGGGGCCGGACGCGACACCATGCGCCGGGGCTGGCCGGCGCTGACGGCCATGGCACCGGTCACGGCGATCGCCTGTTCGCCGCTGCAGCGCTGTCTGGCATCGGCAGAAGACTTCGCCGCCGATGCCGGTCTGGCGCTGCACGTCGATGCCGGTTTTGCCGAAACCGATTTCGGCGTCTGGGACGGCGCCCCGCTGGACGGCCTGCCGGCCGACTGGCAGGCCGAGTACAGCAACGGCCGCTTGCTGCCGGATGGTGGCGAAACGCTGGCCGGCTTCCGCACCCGGGTCATCAGCGCATTCGATAGCTGGGTCGAGCGCCTCGGCGACGGCCACGCCGTCCTGATTACCCACGGCGGCGTGATCGCCGCCGTGCTGGCCGCGCGGCTCGAACTGTCGCTGCCCAGCGCGCGACGGCTGTTCGTCTCGCGTGGCGGTTACGTGCAGCTGTCGCTGGCCGACGGCTGCCCCGACTACCTGATTGCACTGGCCAACCCGGCAATGGGTTGAGCCGGCCACCATGGCGCCGGCGTCCGGCTGACGAATGGCGTGCCCGGTTTGGGGGCGGTGACGCGCAGCCTATACAATACCGCTCCGTTTCCTGGCGCCGCCGTGCGCATCGAATGGCCCCCATGCACGCCATCGGCATTCACGCATTCTGGCTCTGGAGCGCAGCCGTCGCCGGTGTCGCGCTCGACTACCTGCTGGGCGAGCCGCGCCGTGCCCATCCACTGGTCGGCTTCGGCCACCTCGCCGGCTGGCTCGAACGAACCTTCAACCGCCCCGACGGCCGGCCCGGTTCCCGGCTGCTGCTCGGTGCGTGCGGCTGGTGTGCGCTGGTGCTGCCACCGGCGGTCGCCGCCCAGGCCCTCGTCATGGCACTGCCACTGCCACTGGCACTGCTGGTGCATGCCCTGCTGCTGTATTTCACCCTCGGCGCGCAAAGCCTCGGCGCCCACGTCCGCCCGATCGCCGCCGCCCTGGCCGCCGGCGACCTGCCGGCCGCACGTGCGCTGACCGCCCGCATCGTATCGCGTGATCTCGACGATGCCGATGAGGCCGCCGTCGCCCGCGCCGCGGTCGAATCCACGCTGGAGAACGGCAACGATGCCATCTTCGGCGCATTGTTCTGGTTCGCCGTGGCCGGCGGCCCCGGCGCGCTGGCCTATCGGCTGGCCAATACCCTGGACGCCATGTGGGGCTACCGGACACCGCGCCTGCTGCATTTCGGTCGGGTGGCCGCCCGTGCCGACGATGTGCTGAACTGGCTGCCAGCCCGGCTGACTGCCATCAGCTATGCCCTGCTCGGCCACAGCCACGACGCATTCGCCTGCTGGAAAACCCAGGCCCGGCACTGGGACAGCCCCAACGCCGGCCCGGTGATGGCGGCCGGCGCCGGCAGTCTCGGCGTCTGTCTTGGCGGCCCGGCCCGTTACCACGGACACATCGAAGACCGCCCGCCGCTCGGCTGCGGCGAAACCGCCGGCGACCATCACATTACCGAAGCCTGGCGGCTGGTGGTACGGACCCAGCAGGCCTGGCTGGCGTTCGGCGCCATCCTGCCCGCGCTCACTCTGGCCTCCCTGCTATGACGATCTCTCCCCCACCGCATGGCGGCAGGCTGCGCGAAGCCGCGCGGCACTTCGACCGGCCACTGGCCGACTGGCTCGACCTGTCCACCGGCATCAATCCGTGCAGCTACCCGCTGCCGCCGCTGGATGTCGATGTCTGGCGCCGGCTGCCCGACGACGACGACGCGCTGCCGGCCATCGCCGCCCACTACTACGGCGCGCCGCCCGCAGCCCGCGTGCTGGCCGTCGCCGGCAGTCAGGCCGCCATCCGCACCCTGCCGCGGCTGTTGCCGCCCGGCCGGATCGGCATCGCGCCGCTGACCTACAGCGAGTACGCGCCGGCCTGGCGCCGCGCCGGACACGAGGTGGTGCCGGTCGACCTCGACGGCATCGAGGCAGCCCTGCCGACGCTCGATGTCCTGCTGGTGGTGAATCCGAACAACCCCACCACCGAGCGGGTCGCGCCCGGGACACTGCTGCGCTGGCGTGAGGCCCTGGCCGCACACGGCGGCCTGCTGCTGGTCGATGAAGCTTTCATGGACGCCTCGCCGGCGCACAGCATTGCCGCCCATACCGGCGCACCGGGCTTGCTGGTCTGCCGTTCCGTCGGCAAGTTCTTCGGCCTGGCCGGGCTGCGCGCCGGCTTCGCGCTCGGCGAGCCCGCGCTGATCGACCGGCTGGCAGCCGAACTCGGCGCCTGGGCGGTCAGCGGTCCGGCCCGTGCCGTGGTAGCGGCCGCGCTGGCCGATACCGACTGGCAACAGGCAATGCGCGACCGGCTGCAGCGCCAGCAATCGCGCCTCGTCGCCCTGCTGGAACAGCACGGACTGAAAGTCGCCTCGACGCCATTGTTCTGCTGGTGCCCGCATCCGGACGCCCCCGCCCGGTACCACGCGCTGGCGCAGCAGGGCATTCTGGTGCGCTGTTTCCCTGCCCTCGGTGGCCATGGCCCCAGCCTGCGCTTCGGCCTGCCCGATGACGCCAGCTGGGCGCGGCTGGATGCCGGGCTGGCGCATGCCTTTTCGACGCCGGGTGCCGGTGCCGCTCCCCTGACTCAAGGATGACCCGCCGATGCGTGGCCTGATTCTCGCCGTACAGTTCCTGACCCGCCTGCCGACCCCGCGCCTGGCCACTTTCGATCCGGCCTGGCTGACGGAATCCGCACGCTGGTTCGCCACGGTCGGGCTGATGGTCGGGTTGCTGCTGGCGGCAGCAGCCGGTGCCGGCGCGCTGATCGACCCGTGGCTGGCCGCACTGGCGGTGGTCGGCGTCTGGACCTGGGTCACCGGCGCGCTGCATCTGGATGGTCTGGCCGATCTGGCAGACGGACTCGGCGCCGCGCACCGCTCACCGGAACGCTTCCTGGCCGTGCTGAAAGATCCGCATGTCGGCAGTTTCGGCGTGGTCGCGCTGGTCATGCAGCTGGCGACCAAGCTGGTGCTGGTGATGCTGCTGGTGCAGACGGGCACGCCGTGGCTGGCCTGGCTGCTGCTGCCGGCCTGGGCCCGGCTCGGCGCGGTGTACTGGTCGGGGACGATGCCGCAGCTGGCGGCCGGCGGGCAGGCGGAACGATTCGGCTGGTGCACGCACTGGCCCAGCTTCTGGCTGTCATTCGCGGCGCTGGCGGCCGCGTCGGCCTGGTTTGCACCGGCGCTGCTGGTGGCGCCACTGCTGTGGCTGGCCTGGCGCCGCACACTGATGGCACGGCTGGGCGGGGTGACCGGCGACTGCCTCGGTGCCGGCATCGAACTCAGCGAATCCGGGCTGCTGCTGGCCCTGTTGCTGGTGGCGAAATGGCTGCCGGACCTGGTCTAGTCCGGCAGCCGGGGTCTTACAGCTTGCCTGCCAGCTTGCGGTTGCGCAGCACGCACAGCAGGTCGACGGCGATATGCGCCGCCGAAATGGCGGTGATTTCGCTCTGGTCGAACGGCGGCGACACTTCAACCACGTCCATGCCGACCAGGTTGACGTCTTCCATGCCGCGGATGATCTGCAGCGCCTGCGCACTGCTCAGGCCGCCCGGAACCGGCGTGCCGGTGCCCGGTGCAAAGGCCGGGTCCAGGCAGTCGATGTCGAAGGTCAGATAGGTCGGATTGTCGCCGACGATGGCCTTGATCCGGCGCAGCACTTCGGCACAGCCGATTTCATGCACGGTCGGCGCGTCGAGCATCTGCATGCCCATGAAGTCGTCGTTCCAGGTGCGGATGCCGATCTGCACCGAGCGCGCCGGGTCGATCAGGCCTTCCCGGATCGCCTTGTAGAACATGGTGCCGTGATTCAGGCTGTCCGGCTCATCGTCCGGCCAGGTATCGCAATGCGCATCGAAGTGGATCAGCGACAGCGGCTTGCCGTATTTTTCCGCATGTGCGGTCAGCAGCGGGTAGGTGATGTAATGGTCGCCGCCAAAGGTCAGCATCTTCGCGCCGCTGTCGATAATGGTGCGCGCATGGTCGACGATGCTTTTCTTGATCGTCAGCGGATTGTGCGCATCGAACCAGCAGTCGCCGTAATCGATCACCGCCAGGTCATCGAACGGGTCGAAGCCCCACGGGAACGGTTTCAGTTCGGCCAGTTGCACCGACGCGGCACGCACCGCCGCCGGCCCGAGGCGGGCGCCGGGACGGAAAGTGGTCGCCAGATCCAGCGGCACGCCGCTGACGGCGACGTCGACACCGCGCAGGTCGCGCGTGTAGTTGCGGCGCATGAACGACAGCACGCCTGCGTAGGTATTTTCGATATTCGAGCCGTACAGGCCCTGACGGCGCATCGCGCCATCGCCAAGAATGTCAGTCATTCGGTAACTCCCGGTCCAGAGAGTACGCCGGCCACCGGGTCACGCAGGACCCTGATTCGCCAGCGATTCCCGTCCATCTTGCGCAGCCGACGGGTGAAGGCTGCCGCGCACCCCGCGCGGAAAACGGCGGAAGTGTGCCCGACCCCGGCCGGCGGGACAAGCGGCATGCGGACCGGGCCATGACAGGAAAATATCTGCCGCCGGAGGGTGCCCGCTCATAGAAAAAATAAATCGCCATTTGCTTTCGCTGTTGTCCGACAGCGCATAGCCTGTAGCACAGTTGTTCATTCCCGCCCGGGGAATCGTCCTGTCCGCAGCGGGCAGCCGACGCGTCCCCCTCCTTGTCGCGTGGTCCGGTTTCCAGACCGGCGCCTGACGTCCCGTGTCCCACCGCGACCAACCGCGGCGCCATGCCGCCAGGAGGCCTGCGATGAATCATCTCGCCGAACTGCTGCCGGCCCTGCCGGCCTCGTTCAACATACTGACCACCTTTGGTGCCCTGCTGGCGGCAGGCATTATCGGTGCCCGCCTGTTTGTCCGTACCCTGCGCCTGCCGATCCTGTCGGCCTGGGTCCTGACCGGCTTCATTCTCGGCCCGGCCGCACTCGGTCTGGTCAACCAGGCGCAACTGACCGATCTGCAGCCGCTGGTGGAAATCGGGCTGGCACTGATCCTGTTCCAGCTCGGGCGCCGGCTCGACGTCGGCTGGTTGCTGCGCGAGCGCTGGCTGGCCATGACCTCGCTGGCCATCGCCATGACCCTGTTCGCCGCCGTGGCGGTGGCACTCGGCGCCGTCGGCCTCAGCGTGACCACCTCGCTGCTGATCGCCGCGCTGACGCTGGCCGTCTCGCCGGCGACGCTGCTGCTGACCATACGCGAGCTGCGCGCCGAAGGCGTGGTCAGCGAGCGGGCGCTGAACCAGACCGCGCTGATCCACCTGCTCGGCTGGCTGGCGCTGGGGCTGACCCTGGCCGGCTGGCAGGCACACAGCCAGCCGCTGACCGCCTCGCTGCTCAGCCTGCTTGCACGCAGCGTCGCCGCCCTGCTGCTTGGTCTGTTCAGCGCCTGGCTGGCGGTCCGGCTGGCCGACTGGCTTGGCAAGCTCGACGGCTACCAGCCAGTGATTCTGGTCGCCCTGGTCACCGTCACCATGGGCATCTGCAGCTGGCTCGGCTGGCCGGCCGCCGTGTCGCTGCTGGTGTTCGGCAGCGCCACCCGCCGCCTGGACCGCCAGTTCGCCCTGGCCGAACCGGATCTGCTGCCTTATGGCAGGCTGCTGTATGTCGCCCTGTTTGTCCTCGCCGGTGCCGCGCTGGAACCCCGTGCGCTGGCCGTGGCCTGGCTGCCGGCCGTGGTCGTGCTGGTGGTCCGGCTGGCGGTGCCGGTAGCGATGATGGTGCTGCTGGCCCGGCCCAATGGCGTCGACTACCGGCAGGGCGTCGCCATCGGCGCCACGCTGTGGCCGGTCGCCGGCGCCCCGCTGATCGGCATCGGCATGGTCGGCCAGTTCAACCCGGTGCTGGCCAGCCAGTTGGCAGCCATCTCGCTGTCGATACTGCTGCTGTCCGAACTGCTCGGGCCGATCGTCATCCGTCAGGCGCTGCGCGTCTGCAAGGAACACGGGGAGAACACGCGATGAGACTCGAATTCACGCCATCGACGCCACTGACTTTCGGTATCGAGCTGGAACTGCAGATCCTCAACCGGCGCGACTACGCGCTGACCCGGGGTGCCGCCGACATGATGCGGCTGATCGAGCGCCAGGGCCCGGTCGGCGACATCAAGCCGGAAATCACTGAAGGCATGATCGAGATCGCCAGCGCCGTCCACACCGACGCCAATGCCATGCTCGACGAGCTGAAAACCATCCGCAAGCAACTGCTGGGTGCCGCCGACAAGCTCAACCTGGCCCTGTCCGGCGGTGGCACCCACCCGTTTTCGCGCTTTGCCGAGCAGCGCATCTATCCGAAGGAGCGCTACAAGCTGGTATCCGAGCTGTACGGCTATCTGGCCAAGCAGTTCACGGTATTCGGCCAGCACATCCATATCGGCTGCCCGGACGGCGATGCCGCCTGCCGGCTGACACACCGGCTGGCAGCGGTGATTCCGCATTTCATCGCGCTGTCGGCCTCCTCGCCGTACTGGCAGGGCAGTGACAGCGCCTTCGCCTCGTCGCGTCTGAATGCGGTCAATGCCTTTCCGCTGTCCGGCTCGATGCCGTTCGTGCTCGACTGGTCGTCGTTCAACGACTATTTCGAGCGCATGGCCGGTTACGGCATCGTGCGCTCGATGAAGGATTTCTACTGGGACGTCCGGCCCAAGCCGGAATACGGCACGGTGGAAATCCGGGTCTGCGATACGCCACTGTCGCTGGAACGGGCGGTTGAGCTGGGTGCCTATGCGCGCACGCTGGCGGCTGCTTTCCTGGCCGACGACAGCACGCCGAGCGCCGACGTCTACCTGACCTACAGCTACAACCGCTTCCAGGCCTGCCGCTTCGGCCTGCAGGGCGAGATCATCGGCAGCGACGGCAAGGTCGCCTCGCTGAGTGCCTCGATCCTGACCATGCTGTCCCGGCTCGCGCCGCAGGCCGGGCAACTGGGCACGCAGCCGCAGCTCGATGCGCTGGCACAGCGGGTGATTCGCAGCGACAGCGATGCGGACTGGCTGCGCCGCCAGTACACCGAAACCGAGTCGTACTCGCACATGGCCCGGCTGGCGTCGGCGCAATGGGAGAACCGCTAGCCAGCATTGGCTATTTATCCTGAGAAGCGAAGAAGCCCCCGTGCATGGCACGGGGGCTTCTTCGCGTATCCGGCATGATCGCCACGCACCAATGAAAGAAGCCCTCGTACAGGGTACGAGGGCTTCAGTATAGGACCTGGCGGTGACCTACTTTCGCATGGGCAAGTGCCACACTATCATCGGCGCAAA
>NZ_BAAGUB010000034.1:0-16344 GCF_054781615.1 Microvirgula curvata
CCGTTCTTCCAGGGCTACCGTCCGCAGTTCTACTTCCGTACCACGGACGTGACCGGTGCGGTGACGCTGCCGGAAGGCGTGGAAATGGTGATGCCGGGTGACAACGTGGCGATTACCGTCGCGCTGATCGCACCGATCGCCATGGAAGAAGGTCTGCGTTTCGCCATCCGTGAAGGCGGTCGTACCGTCGGCGCCGGCGTCGTTGCCAAGGTTATCAAGTAAGTAGTCATTGAGTCCCTACCGGTTTTCCGGTAGACTCAGTGCCCTCTTCAGGCCAGTAGCTCAATTGGTAGAGTATCGGTCTCCAAAACCGAGGGTTGGGGGTTCGAGACCCTCCTGGCCTGCCAAATAAGACTGACCGGCGCCCGGCGCCGGTTGGTCTTTTGCTGTATCAGCAAGCGAAAAGTATCTGCATGGAATTGCAAGACAAACTTAAGCTGGTGTTGGCGATGGCCCTTGTGGTCGCCGGCATTGCCGCTTACTACCTGATCCCCGAAGCGCAAGGCATTGCGCGGGTGGCCTCCGTGATTGCCGGCATCCTGCTGGCTGTCGGCGTTATCTGGCTGTCTCAGCCGGGCAAGGATTTCGTGGGCTATGCCCAGGATTCCGTCGCCGAAGCCAAGAAGGTGGTCTGGCCGACCCGCAAGGAAGTCACCCAGATGACCTTGCTGGTGTTCGTATTCGTACTGGTGTTGTCACTGTTCATGTGGCTGGTTGACTCCGGTTTGTCCTGGCTGTTCTACGACGTAATTCTCCACCGGGGTTGATGCGATGAAATGGTATGTGGTTCACGCCTACTCGGGCTTTGAGAAGAGTGTGCAAAAGGCGCTGAAAGAGCGCATCGAACGTGCTGCAATGCAGCATCTTTTCGGTCAGATCCTCGTTCCCGTGGAAGAGGTGATGGACGTGAAGAACGGCAAGCGCTCGCTGACCGAACGCAAGTTCTTCCCGGGCTACGTGCTGGTCGAGATGGAAATGAACGACGAGACGTGGCACCTGGTCAAGAGCACGCCGAAGGTGTCCGGCTTTATCGGCGGGACGGCCAATCGTCCGGCGCCGATCAAGCCGTCGGAAGTCGAAGCCATCATGCAGCAGATGCAGGAAGGCGTCGAAAAGCCGAAGCCGAAGGTGCTGTTCGAAGTCGGCCAGAAGGTGCGCGTCACCGAAGGCCCGTTCAACGACTTCACCGGTTTCGTCGACGAAGTGAACTACGAGCGCAACAAGCTGCGCGTGTCGGTTCAGATCTTCGGTCGCGATACGCCGGTCGAGCTCGAATTCAGTCAGGTCGAAAAGCAGTAATTCGGCCTGTGTGTGTCCGGACATCGTGTCGATGTCCGCAAACCGGGCAGCGGACCGAGCGGTCCGCGTTACGACCCATCAGGAGTTAAATCGTGGCAAAGAAGATTGTCGGCTATATCAAGCTGCAAGTGCCCGCTGGCAAAGCCAACCCGTCGCCCCCGATCGGTCCGGCTCTGGGTCAGCGTGGCCTGAACATCATGGAATTCTGCAAGGCGTTCAACGCCCAGACCCAGGGCGTCGAGCCGGGCCTGCCGATTCCGGTTGTGATCACCGCCTACGCGGACAAGTCCTTCACCTTCATCATGAAGACGCCGCCGGCGACCATTCTGATCAAGAAGGCCGCAGGGATTCAGAAGGGCAGCCCGAAGCCGCATACCGACAAGGTCGGCAAGCTGACGCGCGCCCAACTGGAAGAAATCGCCAAGACCAAGCAGCCTGACCTGACCGCCGCCAATATGGACGCCGCCGTCCGTATCATCGCCGGTTCGGCTCGCAGCATGGGTATCGACGTGGAGGGCGTGTAATGGCCAAGGTTTCCAAACGTCTGGCCGCGCTGAAGGCGACGGTAGACCGCAACAAGCTGTACACCGTTGACGAAGCCATCGCGCTGGTCAAGGGTGCCGCCACCGCCAAGTTCGACGAATCCGTCGACGTGGCCGTGAACCTCGGCGTCGATCCGCGCAAGTCCGACCAGGTCGTTCGCGGCTCGGTCGTGCTGCCGCGTGGTACCGGCAAGTCGGTTCGCGTTGCCGTGTTCACCCAGGGCGCGAATGCCGAGGCCGCCAAGGCCGCCGGCGCCGACATCGTCGGTTTCGAAGACCTGGCCGAACAGGTCAAGGCCGGCAATCTCGACTTTGACGTCGTGATCGCCTCGCCGGACGCGATGCGTATCGTCGGTCAACTGGGCCAGATCCTCGGCCCGCGTGGCCTGATGCCGAACCCGAAGGTCGGTACCGTGACCCCGAACGTTGCCGAAGCGGTCAAGAACGCCAAGGCCGGTCAGGTTCAGTACCGTACCGACAAGGCCGGTATCATCCACTCGACCATCGGCCGTGCGTCGTTCGACGCCGAAGCGCTGCGTGAAAACCTGAGCGCGCTGATCGAAGCGCTGCAAAAGGCCAAGCCGGCTGCCGCGAAGGGCGTGTACCTGAAGAAGGTTGCCGTCTCGAGCACGATGGGCGTTGGCGTTCGCGTTGACCAGACCACTCTGGTCGCGCAAGCGTAAAGAACACGGCGGGAGCAATCCCGCCATTTCGCGGCCAGCCGGTTTTCCGGCTGGTCACGAAGCTGGGCTTTGGGCCGGCACTTGTGCCGGATTGTCAAAGACCGTAGGAACCTTCGGGTTTAATCCTTGCCAAAAGCGGGGTCCTACGCAGATGGTGTACCCGAACACAGGTTTTACTCCTCCCCCCGTTCGCGGAGGGAACGAAATGTCTCCTGAATGAAGGTCGCCGTTGAAACGTGGAATGTCTGGCTTGCCGGATGTTCCGTTGTCCTCAATGCTAGGAGAGCAGACCTTGAGTCTCAATCTTGACGACAAAAAGGCGGTAGTGGCCGAGATCGCAGCGGAAGTTGCGAAAGCTCAGACCATTGTCATCGCCGAATACCGTGGCATCGAGGTTAGCAGCATGACCAAGCTCCGTGCGCAAGCACGCGAGAAGGGCGTGTTCCTGCGTGTTCTGAAGAACACGCTGGCACGTCGCGCCGTTGCCGGCACCCCGTTCGAGGGTCTTGCCGAGCAAATGGTCGGTCCGCTGGTCTACAGCATCTCTGAAGATGCCGTTGCTGCTGCCAAGGTGCTGAACGACTTCGCAAAGGTCGATCAGAAAATCTCGATCAAGGCTGGTGCGTACGATGGCAAGGTGCTTGACGCCGCCGCCGTGCAACAACTCGCTTCGATCCCGAGCCGCGAAGAACTTCTTGCAATGCTGCTGGGCGTCATGCAGGCACCGGTCTCGGGCATGGCCCGCGTCCTGGCCGCCGTCGCTGCACAGAAGCAGGGCGAAGAAGCCGCAGCCTGATTTTCCGCACTCAAAAAATCTACCCCATTTCAGGAGCTATTTGACATGGCTATCACCCAAGAAAACATCCTCGAAGCCGTTGGCGGCATGACCGTCATGGAACTGAACGACCTGGTCAAGGCGTTCGAAGAAAAGTTCGGCGTGTCCGCCGCTGCCATGGCCGTTGCCGCTCCGGCCGGCGCTGGCGCTGCTGCCGCTGAAGAAAAGACCGAGTTCGACGTCGTGCTGAACGCAGCCGGCGACAACAAGGTTGGCGTGATCAAGGTTGTCCGCGCCATCACCGGCCTGGGCCTGAAGGAAGCCAAGGACATGGTCGACGGCGCGCCGAAGACCGTGAAGGAAGCCGTTTCGAAGGCCGACGCCGAAGCACTGGTGAAGCAGCTGATCGAAGCCGGCGCGAAGGCCGAAATGAAGTAATCGTCGAATAATCGACGATTGGGAGGCTGGCGGAGAAATCCGCCGGCCTCATTGCGCTTGTGACCGGCGCGTGATCTTTGACAGGACCGGGCATCACGCTTGCCTCCAGCAAGCCGTCAAACGTCAGCATTCAAATGTGGCCGCTTGGCTGTTGACCTTTGACTTGATTCCTTGCGCCACCTACCTCGATGGAGACTCTATGAGTTATTCGTTTACTGAGAAAAAGCGGATTCGCAAGAGCTTTGCGAAGCGCGAAACCGTTCTCGACGTCCCCTTCCTGCTGGCGACGCAAATCGATTCGTACTCCGAGTTCCTGCAGCTCGGCGTGCAGTACGACAAGCGTGAAAACGGGGGCCTTGAAGCGGCATTCCGCTCGATCTTCCCGATCGTCAGTAACAACGGCTATGCACGGCTCGACTTCGCCCACTATGTGCTGGGCGATCCGCCGTTCGACGTGCCGGAATGCCAGCTGCGCGGCATTACCTACGCCGCACCGCTGCGTGCGCGCATCCGCCTGACCATTCTCGACAAAGAGTCCTCCAAGCCGGTGGTGAAGGAAGTCCGCGAGAATGACGTCTACATGGGCGAAATCCCGCTGATGACGCAGAACGGCTCGTTCATCATCAACGGTACCGAACGTGTCATCGTCTCCCAGCTGCACCGCAGCCCGGGCGTGTTCTTCGAGCACGACAAGGGCAAGACCCACAGCTCGGGCAAGCTGCTGTTCTCGGCCCGGATCATTCCGTACCGCGGCTCGTGGCTCGACTTTGAATTCGACCCGAAGGACCAGCTGTTCTTCCGTATCGACCGTCGTCGCAAGATGCCGGTGTCGACGCTGCTGAAGGCGCTCGGCTACAGCGAAGAACGGATCCTGAACGAATTCTACGATACCGACATCTTCTACCTGACCAAGAATGGCGTGTTCATCGAAGTGGTGCC
Source organism: Microvirgula curvata (assembly GCF_054781615.1). Taxonomy (NCBI): domain Bacteria; kingdom Pseudomonadati; phylum Pseudomonadota; class Betaproteobacteria; order Neisseriales; family Aquaspirillaceae; genus Microvirgula; species Microvirgula curvata. The sequence goes on from NZ_BAAGUB010000034.1 coordinate 4,677, forward strand.
GGAACGCCTGAAGGGCGAAGTGGCGAAGCTGGACATCGTCGGTCCGGACGGCAAGGTGCTGGCGCAAAAAGACAAGCGCATTACCGCCAAGACCATTCGCGACATCGCGCAGGCGGGCATCACCCGGCTGGAAATGCCGGCCGACGTGCTGCTGGGCAAGTTCCTGGCCAAGAACGTGGTCAACACCGATACCGGTGAAGTGATCGCGCGCGCCAACGAGGAAATCACCGAAGAAATCCTCGCCAAGCTGGCCATGGCCGAAATCGAGCGGGTCGAAGTGCTGTTCGTCAACGAGCTGGATCATGGCGGCTACATCGCCCAGACCATGCGCACCGACGACATCCAGGACCAGCTGTCGGCTCGCGTCGCCATCTACCGCATGATGCGCCCGGGCGAACCGCCGACGGAAGAAGCCGTCGAAGCCCTGTTCCAGCGCCTGTTCTTCAACGAAGACAGCTATGACCTGTCGCGCGTCGGCCGGATGAAGTTCAACCGCCGCGCCTACAGCGACAAGCTGGACGAGAAGTCGCCGGGCTGGATCCGCAAGTTCTATGAACGCGTCGGCCCGCATGACGACACCGGCCCGGGCACGCTGGTCACCGACGACATCGTCGCCGTGATCATGCTGCTGACCGAGCTGCGCAACGGTCGTGGCGAAGTGGACGATATCGATCACCTCGGCAACCGTCGTGTGCGTTCGGTTGGCGAACTGGCGGAAAACCAGTTCCGTGCCGGTCTGGTGCGCGTCGAACGCGCGGTCAAGGAACGTCTGAATCAGGCCGAGAGCGACAACCTGATGCCGCACGACCTGATCAACGCCAAGCCGGTGTCGGCCGCGATCAAGGAATTCTTCGGTTCCTCGCAGCTGTCCCAGTTCATGGACCAGACCAACCCGCTGTCGGAAATCACCCACAAGCGGCGCGTGTCGGCCCTTGGCCCGGGCGGTCTGACCCGCGAACGCGCCGGCTTTGAAGTCCGCGACGTGCACCCGACCCACTACGGCCGCGTGTGCCCGATCGAAACGCCGGAAGGCCCGAACATCGGCCTGATCAACTCGCTGTCGATCTATGCCCGCACCAATGCGTACGGCTTCCTGGAAACCCCGTACCGCAAGGTCGTGGACGGCAAGGTTACCGACCAGATCGATTACCTGTCGGCCATCGAGGAAGGCCGCTACGTCATCGCCCAGGCCAACGCCACGCTGGACAGCGAAGGCAAGCTGATCGATGAACTGGTGACCAGCCGCGAAAAGGGTGAAACCATCCTGTCGACGCCGGACCGCGTCCAGTACATGGACGTGGCGACCAGCCAGGTCGTGTCCGTCGCCGCCTCGCTGATCCCGTTCCTCGAGCATGACGATGCGAACCGCGCATTGATGGGTGCCAACATGCAGCGGCAGGCCGTGCCTTGCCTGCGTGCCGAGAAGCCGTTCGTCGGCACCGGTATCGAACGCGCCGTGGCCGTCGACTCGGGCACCGCCATTGCTGCTGACCGCGGCGGTATCGTCGACTATGTCGATGCGACCCGCGTCGTGATCCGCGTGAATGACGAAGAAGCCGTCGCCGGTGAAGTCGGCGTCGACATCTACAACCTGGTCAAGTACACCCGTTCCAACCAGAACACCAACATCAACCAGCGTCCGCTGGTGAATGTGGGCGACATCGTGGCCCGTGGCGACGTGATCGCCGACGGTGCCTCGACCGACCTCGGCGAGCTGGCGCTCGGTCAGAACATGACCATCGCCTTCATGCCGTGGAACGGCTACAACTATGAAGACTCGGTGCTGATCAGCGAGCGCGTCGTGTCCGACGACCGCTACACGTCGATCCACATCGAAGAACTGTCGGTTGTCGCCCGCGACACCAAGCTCGGGCCGGAAGAAATCACCCGCGACATCCCGAACCTGAGCGAACGCATGCAGGGCCGTCTCGACGAAGCCGGCATCGTGTACATCGGTGCGGAAGTCGAAGCCGGCGACGTGCTGGTGGGCAAGGTCACGCCGAAGGGCGAAACCCAGCTGACGCCGGAAGAAAAGCTGCTGCGCGCGATCTTCGGCGAGAAGGCCAGCGACGTGAAGGACACCTCGCTGCGCGTGCCGACCGGCATGAGCGGTACCGTCATCGACGTGCAGGTGTTCACCCGCGAAGGCATCGAGCGTGACAAGCGCGCGCAGTCGATCATCGACGCCGAGCTGAAGCGCTATCGCCAGGACCTGAACGACCAGCTGCGCATTTTCGAGAACGACGCCTTCGATCGTATCGAACGCCTGATCATCGGCAAGGCTGCCAACGGCGGTCCGAAGCGTCTGGCCAAGGGCACCGTGATCGACCTCGAGTACCTGACCGGCCTGCTGAGCAAGCATGACTGGTTCGACATCCGCATGACGGACGAGGACGTGGCCAAGCAGCTCGAGCTGATGAAGGAATCGCTGTCGCAGAAGCGCGAAGAATTCGACCTCAAGTTCGAAGACAAGAAGCGCAAGCTGACCCAGGGTGACGAACTGCCGCCGGGCGTGCAGAAGATGGTCAAGGTGTACATCGCCGTCAAGCGCCGCCTGCAGCCGGGCGACAAGATGGCCGGCCGTCACGGTAACAAGGGTGTGGTGTCGAAGATCCTGCCGGTCGAAGACATGCCGTACATGGCGGATGGTACGCCGGTCGACATCGTGCTGAACCCGCTGGGCGTGCCGTCGCGCATGAACATCGGTCAGATTCTCGAAGTCCACCTCGGCTGGGCGGGCAAGGGTATCGGCCAGCAGTTCGACAAGATGCTGAAGGAAGAGCGCGCGGTGGCGGACATCCGTTCGTACATCGACAAGATCTACAACTCCAGCGGCAAGCCGGAAGACATCGCCAGCCTGACCGACAAGGAAATCCTGCATCTGGCGCACAACCTGCGTCGCGGCATGCCGTTCTCGACGCCGGTGTTTGACGGTGCCAAGGAAGCGGAAATCCGCGCGATGCTGGAACTGGCCTACCCGAACGACGATCCGCGTACCCAGCTGCTGGACTTCAACGGCTCGAAGACGCAGATGACGCTGTTCGACGGCCGCTCGGGCGAAGCCTTCGACCGCAAGGTCACCGTCGGCGTGATGCACTTCCTGAAGCTGCATCACCTGGTCGATGACAAGATGCACGCGCGTTCGACCGGTCCGTACAGCCTGGTGACCCAGCAGCCGCTGGGTGGTAAAGCCCAGTTCGGTGGCCAGCGCTTCGGTGAAATGGAAGTGTGGGCACTGGAAGCTTACGGCGCCGCCTACACGCTGCAGGAAATGCTGACCGTGAAGTCGGATGACGTGAACGGCCGTACCAAGGTTTACGAGAACATCGTCAAGGGCGAGCACAAGATCGATGCCGGCATGCCGGAATCCTTCAACGTGCTGGTGAAGGAAATTCGCTCGCTCGGTCTCGATATCGACCTCGAACGTTACTGACCCGTGAGTAGTGAGGGCGGGTGCGCTTCGCACCCCCGCCTCACGCCTCACTTCTCACCGGAGAAGACATGAAAGCTCTGCTCGACCTCTTCAAGCAAGTTACGCAGGAAGAAGAATTCGACGCGATCAAGATCGGCATCGCGTCGCCGGACAAAATCCGTTCCTGGTCGTTCGGCGAAGTTAAAAAGCCGGAAACGATCAACTACCGTACCTTCAAGCCGGAGCGCGATGGCCTGTTCTGCGCCCGCATCTTCGGCCCGATCAAGGACTACGAGTGCCTGTGCGGCAAGTACAAGCGCCTCAAGCATCGCGGCGTGATCTGCGAAAAATGCGGCGTTGAAGTCACGCTGAGCAAGGTGCGTCGCGAACGCATGGGCCACATCGAGCTGGCCAGCCCGGTCGCGCACATCTGGTTCCTGAAGTCGCTGCCGTCGCGTCTGGGCATGGTCCTCGACATGACGCTGCGCGACATCGAACGCGTGCTGTACTTCGAAGGCTTCGTCGTGACCGAACCGGGCATGACGCCGCTGCAGAAGAAGCAGCTGCTGACCGAAGAAGACTACCTCGACAAGGTCGAGGAGTACGGTGACGAGTTCGAAGCCCTGATGGGCGCCGAAGGTATCCGCTCGCTGCTGAAGAGCCTCGACATCAATGCCGAGATCGAAACGCTGCGCGCCGACCTGGAAGCCACCGGCTCGGAAACCAAGATCAAGAAGATCGCCAAGCGCCTGAAAGTGCTTGAGGCGTTCCAGCGTACCGGCATCAAGCCGGAATGGATGATCCTGGAAGTGCTGCCGGTGCTGCCGCCGGAACTGCGTCCGCTGGTGCCGCTGGACGGCGGTCGTTTCGCGACCTCCGACCTGAACGACCTGTACCGCCGCGTGATCAACCGCAACAACCGCCTCAAGCGGCTGCTGGAGCTGCGCGCGCCGGAAATCATCGTGCGCAACGAAAAGCGCATGCTGCAGGAATCGGTCGACTCGCTGCTGGACAACGGTCGTCGCGGCAAGGCCATGACCGGCGCCAACAAGCGCCCGCTGAAGTCGCTGGCCGACATGATCAAGGGCAAGGGCGGTCGCTTCCGTCAGAACCTGCTGGGCAAGCGCGTCGACTACTCGGGTCGTTCGGTGATTACCGTGGGCCCGACCCTGCGTCTGCATCAGTGCGGTCTGCCGAAGAAAATGGCGCTGGAACTGTTCAAGCCGTTCATCTTCCACAAGCTGGAAGTCCTCGGCCTGGCCAGCACCATCAAGGCAGCCAAGAAGCTGGTCGAACAGGAAGTGCCGGAAGTCTGGGACATCCTCGAAGACGTGATCCGCGAGCATCCGGTCCTGCTGAACCGTGCGCCGACGCTGCACCGCCTGGGCATCCAGGCATTCGAGCCGGTGCTGATCGAAGGCAAGGCCATCCAGCTGCATCCGCTGGTATGTACTGCGTTCAACGCCGACTTCGACGGTGACCAGATGGCCGTTCACGTGCCGCTGTCGCTGGAAGCGCAGATGGAAGCCCGCACGCTGATGCTGGCTTCGAACAACGTGCTGTCGCCGGCCAACGGCGAGCCGATCATCGTGCCGTCGCAGGATATCGTGCTGGGTCTGTACTACCTGACCCGCGACAAGATCAACGGCCGTGGCGAAGGCATGTCGTTCTCCGGCATCAGCGAGCTGAGCCGCGCCTACGAAACCCGTCAGGTCGAACTCGGGACGCGCATTGCCGTGCGTCTGCGCGAGTGGGAAAAGGACGAACAGGGCGAATTCCAGCCGGTCATCCGTCGGGTGAACACCACCGTCGGTCGCGCGCTGCTGTCCGAAATCCTGCCGAAGGGCCTGCCGTTCGAGCATATCAACAAGGCGCTGAAGAAGAAGGAAATCTCCAAGCTCATCAACGTCTCGTTCCGTCGTTGCGGCATCAAGGACACGGTCGTGTTTGCCGACCAGCTGATGTACACCGGTTTCAGCTATTCGACCCGCGGCGGCATCTCGATCTGCGTGGACGACATGCTGGTGCCGACGGCGAAGGAACGCCTGCTCGCCGGCGCGCAGCAGGAAGTCAAGGAAATCGAAGAACAGTACCGTCAGGGTCTGGTGACCCAGGGCGAGCGCTACAACAAGGTCGTGGACATCTGGGGCCGCTGCGGCGACCAGGTCGCCAAGGCCATGATGGACGAGCTCAAGACCCAGCGCGTGCTGGACCGCGAGGGCAAGGAAGTCGATCAGGAATCGTTCAACTCGATTTACATGATGGCCGACTCGGGCGCCCGGGGTTCCGCCGCGCAGATCCGCCAGCTGGCCGGTATGCGGGGCCTGATGGCCAAGCCTGACGGCTCGATCATCGAGACGCCGATTACGGCGAACTTCCGCGAAGGTCTGACCGTTCTGCAGTACTTCATCTCGACTCACGGTGCCCGCAAGGGTCTCGCGGATACGGCGCTGAAGACGGCAAACTCCGGTTACCTGACCCGTCGTCTGGTTGACGTGACCCAGGATCTGGTCGTGGTGCACGACGATTGCGGCACCACCAACGGTGCGGTGATGAAGGCCGTGGTGCAGGGTGGTGACGTGATCGAAGCGCTGCGTGACCGCATTCTCGGTCGCGTGGCAGCCATCGACGTGGTCAACCCGGCAACCGGCGAAACCGTCATCGAAGCCGGCACGCTGTTCGACGAATACACCGTGGATCTGGTCGACAGCCTCGGCATCGACGAAATCAAGGTGCGTACGCCGCTGACCTGCGAAACCCGCTATGGCCTGTGCGCCAAGTGCTACGGTCGCGACCTTGGCCGCGGCAAGCTGGTCAACACCGGTGAAGCTGTCGGCGTGATCGCCGCGCAGTCGATCGGTGAACCGGGCACGCAGCTGACGATGCGTACCTTCCACATCGGTGGTGCCGCGTCGCGAGCCGCAGCCGCCAGCCAGGTGGAAGCCAAGTCGAACGGTCTGGTCAGCTTCTCGAGCCAGATGCGCTACGTGAAGAACGACAAGGGCGAACTGGTGGTCATCGCGCGCTCCGGCGAAGTGGTGATTCACGAGGAACTGCCGGACGGCCGTCAGGGCCGCGAGCGCGAGCGCCACAACATTCCGTACGGCGCCACGCTGCTGGTCACCGACAGCCAGTCGATCAAGGCCGGCACGGTACTGGCTACCTGGGACCCGCACACCCGCCCGATCATTACCGAATACGCCGGTCACGTGCGGTTCGAGAACGTCGAGGAAGGCACCACCGTCGCCAAGCAGGTCGACGATGTGACCGGTCTGTCCACGCTGGTGGTCATTGACCCGAAGCGTCGCGCCAGCGCATCGAAGGTGCTGCGTCCGCAGGTGAAGCTGCTCGACGAAAGCGGCAACGAAGTGAAACTGGCCGGCTCGGATACGCCGGTGAACATCACCTTCCAGGTCGGCGCCATCATTACCGTGCGTGACGGCCAGGACGTGGGTGTCGGTGAAGTGCTGGCCCGCATCCCGCAGGAATCGTCGAAGACCCGCGACATTACCGGTGGTCTGCCGCGTGTGGCCGAGCTGTTCGAAGCGCGTTCGCCGAAGGACGCCGGCATGCTGGCCGACGTGACCGGCACCGTGTCGTTCGGCAAGGACACCAAGGGCAAGCAGCGCCTGGTGATCACCGATCTGGAAGGCGTGGCGCACGAAACCCTGATTCCGAAGGACAAGCATGTGCTGGTCCACGACGGTCAGGTGGTGAACCGCGGCGAACTGATCGTCGACGGTCCGGTCGATCCGCACGACATCCTGCGTCTGCAGGGTATCGAAGCGCTGGCCCGCTACATCGTCCAGGAAGTGCAGGAGGTGTATCGTCTGCAGGGCGTGAAGATCAACGACAAGCACATCGAGGTGATCATTCGCCAGATGCTGCGTCGCGTGGTCATCAGCGACTCGGGCAACACCGACTTCATCCAGGGTGAACAGGTCGAACGTTCCGAAGTGCTGGACGTCAACGACAAGATGGCGTCCGAGGACAAGGAACCGGCCCGCTACGACAACGTGCTGCTCGGTATCACCAAGGCGTCGCTGTCGACCGACTCGTTCATCTCGGCGGCATCGTTCCAGGAAACCACTCGCGTGCTGACCGAAGCCGCGATCATGGGCAAGAAGGACGATCTGCGCGGTTTGAAGGAAAACGTGATCGTTGGTCGCCTGATCCCGGCAGGTACGGGTCTGGCTTACCACAGCAATCGCCGTCGTCAGCCGTTTGGCAACGCCGAGCTGACTGGCGAAACCCTGGCCGAAAGCCCGGACGGTCAGGAACACTCCGCACTGTGATGAAGAAAAGTGCCGCCGATTCAACGCAGTACTGCGTTGGGTCGGCGGCATGTTTCATTGACGGTGCCCGGGGGGTTCTCTATAATCCGGCGCGTCTTCGTGGGCGGCATGTTGCCGCCTTTGACAATTTAGGAACCTGAGTAATGCCAACCATCAACCAACTCGTCCGTAAAGGACGTGCGGTCGCCAAAGTGGCGAGCAAGGTGCCGGCACTTGAAGCCTGCCCGCAAAAGCGCGGTGTCTGCACCCGTGTGTACACCACGACCCCGAAGAAGCCGAACTCGGCTCTGCGCAAGGTCTGCAAGGTGCGTCTGACCAACGGTTTCGAAGTGATTTCGTACATCGGCGGTGAAGGCCACAACCTGCAGGAACACTCGGTCGTGCTGATTCGCGGCGGTCGCGTAAAAGACTTGCCGGGTGTGCGCTACCACACCGTGCGCGGCTCGCTTGACACCGCTGGCGTCAAGGATCGCAGGCAGTCCCGCTCCAAGTACGGTGCCAAGCGTCCGAAGTAATCCGGCGTTCGCACTGAGAGAGACGGCGGCACACGCTGCCGGAGTAAGTGGTCATCTTTCTGGATGGCCGAGGGTGGGTCGAACCCGCTCAACTGAACACAGCAATAGAGGTTGTTATGCCTAGACGTAGAGAAGTCCCCAAGCGCGACGTACTGCCGGACCCGAAGTTCGGTAACGTCGAGCTGTCCAAATTCATGAACGTCGTGATGATCGACGGCAAGAAGGCTGTTGCCGAACGCATCGTGTACGGCGCTCTGTCCCAGATCGAAAAGAAGAGCGGCAAGAACGCGGTTGAAGTGTTCGCGTCCGCTATCGCCAATGTGAAGCCGGTGGTGGAAGTCAAATCCCGCCGCGTGGGCGGTGCCAACTACCAGGTTCCGGTTGAAGTCCGTCCCGCCCGCCGTCTGGCACTGGCAATGCGCTGGCTGCGCGAAGCTGCGCGCAAGCGTGGTGAAAAGTCGATGGATCTGCGTCTCGCCGGCGAACTGCTGGATGCGGCCGAAGGTCGTGGCGGCGCGATGAAAAAGCGCGACGAAGTCCACCGCATGGCCGAAGCGAACAAGGCGTTCTCGCACTTCCGCTTCTAACGTTCTTTATTTGCTGAAAAGGTTTTGGCTGTGGCTAGAAAAACCCCCATCGAGCGGTACCGCAATATCGGTATTTCCGCTCACATCGACGCCGGCAAGACGACGACGACCGAACGCATCCTGTTCTACACCGGTGTGAACCACAAAATCGGTGAAGTGCATGATGGCGCAGCCACCATGGACTGGATGGAACAGGAGCAGGAGCGTGGCATCACCATCACCTCCGCTGCGACCACCACGTTCTGGAAGGGCATGGGTCTGCAGTTCCCGGAACACCGCTTCAACATCATCGACACCCCAGGACACGTCGACTTCACCGTCGAGGTGGAGCGTTCCATGCGCGTTCTGGACGGCGCCGTGATGGTGTACTGCGCGGTGGGTGGCGTTCAGCCGCAGTCCGAAACCGTGTGGCGTCAGGCGACCAAGTACAAGGTGCCGCGTCTGGCCTTCGTCAACAAGATGGACCGCCAGGGCGCGAACTTCTTCCGCGTTGTCGAACAGATGCAAACGCGTCTGCGCGCCAACCCGGTGCCGATCGTTGTGCCTATCGGTGCTGAAGAGCACTTCGAAGGCGTGGTCGATCTGCTGAAGATGAAAGCGATCATCTGGGACACCGCCAGCCAGGGCATGAAGTTCGAATACGGTGAAATCCCGGCCGAACTGGTGGCGGAAGCCGAAGAATGGCGCGAGAAGATGGTCGAGGCAGCCGCCGAAGCCAGCGAAGAGCTGATGAACAAGTACCTGGAAGAGGGCGCGCTCTCTGAAGAGGAAATTGTTTCCGGCCTGCGTACCCGTACCCTGAACTGCGAAATCCAGCCGATGCTGTGCGGTACCGCGTTCAAGAACAAGGGCGTGCAGCGCATGCTCGACGCCGTGATCGAACTGCTGCCGAGCCCGCTCGACGTGCCGCCGGTCTCCGGCGAACTGCCGAACGGCGAACCGGCTGTCCGTCACGCGTCGGACGACGAGAAGTTCTCGTCGCTGGCGTTCAAGCTGATGAACGACCCGTTCGTCGGTCAGCTGACGTTCTTCCGCGTGTACTCGGGTGTGGTCCAGTCGGGCGACACCGTGCTGAACTCGGTCAAGGACAAGAAGGAACGTATCGGCCGCATCGTGCAGATGATGGCGAACGACCGTATCGAACTGGAAGAAGTCCGCGCCGGCGACATCGCTGCGGCCATCGGCCTGAAGGACGTGACCACCGGGGAAACCCTGTGCGCGGTCGACTCGCCGATCATTCTGGAACGCATGGAATTCCCGGAGCCGGTGATTCACGTTGCCGTCGAACCGAAGACCAAGGTCGACCAGGAAAAAATGGGCGTGGCGCTGAACCGCCTGGCCAAGGAAGACCCGTCGTTCCGCGTGCGTACCGACGAAGAATCCGGCCAGACCATCATTTCGGGCATGGGCGAACTCCACCTGGAAATCATCGTCGACCGCATGAAGCGCGAATTCGGCGTGGAAGCCAACGTGGGTGCCCCGCAGGTTGCGTACCGCGAGACCATCACCAAGACGGTGACCGACGTTGACGGCAAGCACGTCAAGCAGTCCGGCGGCAAGGGCCAGTACGGCCACGCCGTGATCACGCTGGAACCGTCCGGCGAAGGCAAGGGCTACCAGTTCTTCGACGAAATCAAGGGTGGCGTGATTCCGCGCGAATTCATCCCGTCGGTGGACAAGGGTATCCGCAACACGCTGAACAACGGCGTGCTGGCCGGCTTCCCGGTGGTTGACGTGACCGTGCGCCTGACCTTCGGTTCGTACCACGATGTCGACTCGTCGCAGATCGCGTTCGAACTCGCCGGCTCGATGGCTTTCAAGGAAGCCATGCGCCGTGCCAGCCCGGTCATCCTCGAACCGATGATGGCTGTGGAAGTGGAAACGCCGGAAGAGTACATGGGCGACGTGATGGGCGACCTGAGTCGTCGTCGCGGTATCGTCCAGGGCATGGACGACGACGGCCTGGGCGGCAAGATTGTCCGCGCAGAAGTGCCGCTGTCGGAAATGTTCGGCTACTCGACCGACCTGCGTTCCGCTACCCAGGGTCGTGCCACGTACTCCATGGAGTTCAAGCACTACTCGGAAGCCCCGCGCAACGTCGCCGACGCCATCATGGCTGCGAAGAAATAAGTCTCTTGTGTGCCGGCGGGCTATCCGCCGGCCCTTTTAGCCTCGCTCTTTAATTAAGGATTTTTGCATCATGGCAAAAGAAAAGTTTGAACGTAACAAGCCGCACGTGAACGTCGGCACGATTGGCCACGTTGACCATGGCAAGACCACGCTGACTGCAGCAATCACCACCATCCTGTCGAAGAAGTTCGGCGGTGAGGCCAAGGATTACGCAGCCATCGACAGCGCACCGGAAGAACGCGCACGCGGCATCACCATCAACACCGCTCACGTCGAGTACGAAACGGAAGCACGTCACTACGCGCACGTTGACTGCCCGGGACACGCCGACTACGTGAAGAACATGATCACGGGTGCAGCGCAGATGGACGGCGCGATCCTGGTGTGCTCGGCCGCTGACGGCCCGATGCCGCAGACCCGCGAACACATCCTGCTGGCCCGTCAGGTTGGCGTGCCGTACATCATCGTGTTCCTGAACAAGGCCGACATGGTTGATGACGCCGAGCTGCTGGAACTGGTGGAAATGGAAGTCCGCGAACTGCTGAGCAGCTACGACTTCCCGGGCGACGATCTGCCGATCATCACCGGTTCGGCGCTGAAGGCGCTGGAAGGTGACCAGTCGGAAATCGGCGAACCGGCAATCTTCCGCCTGGCTGATGCACTGGACAGCTACATCCCGACGCCGGAACGCGCCGTTGACAAGCCGTTCCTGCTGCCGATCGAAGACGT